>JAEXDU010000241.1 GCA_023401495.1 Bacillota bacterium | reverse complement strand
GAGGGGAAATGTATGCCACGCAAATCTGATCTGGCCGGCCACAAATTCGGATTATTGACTGTCGTCGGCGACAGTGGGGAACGCAGGGGTACCTGCGTTTTATGGACGTGCCGTTGCGACTGCGGAGTTACCATAGCGGTACCTACCACATCTCTCACCAAAGGACTTGTGAAAAGCTGCGGATGCGTACGGAATGTACGCAAAAGTATTTTTTCCAAACCGCAGTGGAACAATACAAGCGGTGTCAGAGGCGTACATCTCAAAAGGAACAAAGGGAGATCCGCCCGGTGGACTGCGGTGATCAGCTTGAATCGCAAGCAATATTACTTAGGGTCATACCGTCATTTTGACGCCGCTGTAAAAGCCCGCAAAGCTGCAGAAGAGCATATTGAGGGCTCCTTTGAAGAGTGGTATTTGGAATGGCGTAAAAAAACCAGACGAACCAAAAAATCCCCTGATCCGGTTTGATTTCACAGAATACATACGTGGTCTGGATCAGCCACATAATACAAATCGAATATTTGAATACAATTACTACTATTTGTATTTTATCCTGCGTCAAAAGAGAGGCTTTCGAAGAACCGAAAGCCTCTCTTTTGTTATGGAGGGTATGAAAAAGAGTTGACACACAGGCATCGCCAAACTCTCTGCCCGAATATGGAATGGGTTTATTTCGGCTGCTTTCCAATATAAGCAAGGATTCCCCCGTCCACATATAAAATGTGTCCGTTCACGAAATCGGAAGCGGAGGAGGCAAGGAACACAGCCGGCCCGATCAGATCGAACGGCTCCCCCCAGCGAGCCGCCGGTGTTTTGGAAATGATGAAGGAATTGAACGGGTGCCCGTTTTCGCGCAGCGGCGCCGTCTGCGGCGTGGCAATATAGCCGGGGCCGATCGCGTTGCACTGAATATTGTATTCCCCGTATTCCGACGCGATATTTTTGGTCAGCATTTTCAGGCCGCCCTTTGCGGACGCATACGCCGAAACGGTTTCTCTGCCCAGCTCGCTCATCATGGAGCAGATGTTGATGATTTTTCCGCCGCCGTTTTGAATCATGCCCGGAATGACAGACTTGGCGACGATAAACGGCGCGGTCAAATCCACATCGATCACCTCGCGGAATTCGGCGACGTCCATTTCACACATGGGAATCCGTTTGATGATGCCGGCGTTATTAACCAGAATATGGATGGAACCCATCTTTTTCTCAATATCGGCGACCATCTCTTTCACCTGGGCCTCGTCAGTTACATCCGACACATAGCCCACCGCTTCGATTCCGGCTTTGGCGTATTGCTCCTTCGCCCTCTCCACCGAATCCGCATGGACTCCGTTAAACGCGATTCTGGCGCCGGCCGCAGCCAATCCGCTGGCAATTGCAAAGCCGATTCCATAGCAGCCTCCGGTGACAAGCGCAACCTTCCCTTTCAGAGAAAACATCGTTTCTATTTCCATTGCATGCTCCTCCTTTTATCTCAGCGCGGTGATATCCACCGTATCCATGTCGTCAAAGGCCTGATTCTCGCCGCCCATCGCCCAGATGAAGGAATAGTGGGAGGTTCCGCAGCCGGAATGGATACTCCAGCTGGGGCTGATGACCGCCTGCTCGTTCTGCATCACCAGATGCTGGGTTTCCGTGGGGGAGCCCATAAAATGGAATACCACATTATCCTCCGGAATATCGATATAGGTGTAAATCTCCATGCGACGCTCGTGGGTATGTACGGGCATGGTATTCCACACGCTGCCCGGCTCCAGAATCGTCAGGCCCATGGACAGCTGGCAGGTTTTCAGCACATCCGGGTGAATAAACTGATTGATCACTCTCTTGTTGGCTGTTTCCAGACTGCCGAGCGGCTTCTTTGCAGCGTCGGCGATCCCGATAAATGTTGTTTCATATGCGCAGTGAGCCGGAGCGCTCACCATAAAGAATTTTGCCGGATTCGTTTCGTCCTCGCTGGAAAAGGCAACACTGCGGGTGCCCATGGTAATATACAGGCAGTCCTTGCAGCCCATGGAGAAACGCCGGCCGTCGGCCTCGATCACGCCTGCTCCGCCAATATTGAAAATGCCGATTTCTCTTCTCTCCAGAAAGAATTCGGTGCCAAAGCTGGCCCAAACATCGATCCCCTTGTCGATGGGAAGCGCTTCCCGCACGGGCATGCATCCCAAGGTCACCATACGGTCCACATGGCTGTATACCGCAACGACTTCGTCCGGCACATACAGGTTCTCGATCAGGAACTCCGACCGCAGCTCATCCGTTGTATACCTCCTGACATCTCTTTGATTTGCCGAGTAACGAATATCCATAAAAAGCTCCCTTCTTCCGGGTAATTTTGCAGATTCCAATGGTATCGTCCTGCCGTTTCAACGTTGCCGGTTTCTTCCCCGTCTGCGGCGGGGAAGAAACTCGGACAGAAACCACCCCGGAAAACCCTTCCTTACAATTGGGCCGGTTTAAAGTACATGAACTGACAGGGCTCTGTTTAGAAATCGGTCGAAAAATCTTGTATACTTGAATACAAGTTAACCAGAAACACCCTCTTTCGATCATCATATACCACCCCTAAGATTTCTGTCAAGAGCACAAAAAGATAAATCCGACTCCCGATCTTGTGTATTTCTCTAAAAATGCAGAGTAAATTTAAATTAAACAATCATACTTGTCCATTAAAATCTTTACATTGAATGATATTATCCGCTGAACAAAAAGCCGTTGTTTTCATGAAATATTATTTTCTATAAAGCTTTGTTATCATCTTGTCAACAAATTAGATAAAATTTTTTCATAAAATAAAAAAGTATTGACAAATCAATTCCCGAAGGTATATAGTCATATCAGAAATCAAACGAAAAATCACTTCTGGTGTTGCCATCTTGCATTCAAGTATACAAGTATTGATCATCAATACCAAGAAACGAGGGAAATCTTGAACACTTATTTGAAATCGATGAGCAGTGACGACATTTACCACGCGCTCAAAGACGACATTTTGAATCTGAGGCTCAAACCGGGCCAGATGATCAGTGAAAATGAAATCGCGAACAGCTACCATGTTTCACGCACCCCGGTAAAAACTGCCTTTTTACGTCTGAAGGGAGAGAAATACATCGAAATTCTCCCCCAGAAGGGCAGCTTTGTCACACTGCTGGATATGCAGTACATCAAAGACATCATTTACATGCGCTATGTTCTCGAAGTGGACGTCATGAAAACCATTCTGGAACAGGGGCCTTACGATGATTTGATGCACGAGCTGAAATCCAACCTGCAAAAGCAGCTGATGATGATTGAGCACGATAATCCCAACCCCCAGAATTTCTACGATATTGACAGCCAGTTTCACTATCTTCTCTTTCAAAAAGCGGGCCGCACGAAAATGTGGGATATCATTCAGGACTGCCAGGTGTATTACACCCGCTTCCGCATTCTGGATACGCTGACCACCTCGCGCTATCTGCAGCTGTACCAGGAGCATATTGAAATCTATAAGCTTCTGGAAGAAAAAGACCTGGAGACACTGCGAAAGCACATGCACGAGCATCTTCACGGGAACCTGAAAGTGCTTTCCCAGAAAATCAACGGTGAATTCAAAGAGTATTTTATTCCGAGCGACCAGTCAAAACCTTAATTCCCCGGATTTGACAGGCTCCGGAGCTTTGGGGCCGGGGCTTGTTCAAGATACGAAACTGCCATTCATAAAATAAGGAGGGTCTGTCATTGAATCAGAAAATTTTATCGGGCGTACTGTCCTGTGCACTGGCCAGTTCTATTCTCCTTGGCGGATGTCAGGGTGCGTCCACACAATCCAAAGCGCCGGAAAGCGCCGGCGAAACCAGCAGCGCCGCTGCCGGACAAATCACGAGCGATCCCGTGGAACTGCGTTTCTCGTGGTGGGGCTCCGACAACCGGCACGAGGCAATTCAGAAGGTCATTGCACTGTATCAGAAAAAGCATCCCAACGTGACGATCAAAGCGGAATACGGCGCGTGGGACGGCTGGCAGCAGAATATTCTGACCCAGCTTGGCGGCAAAACCGAAGCGGATATTATGCAGGTCAACTACAACTGGGTGCATTCCTTCGGCAAGGGCAAAAACGTATTTCTGGACCTGAACAGCGTAAAGGATTACCTGGACCTGGGCAACTGGGATACCGAATACCTGAAAGCCATGACGGTCGGCGGCGAGCTGGCGGCCGTGCCGCACGGTATGACGGGGCGCGCCCTGCTGTACAGCAAGCCGATGTTTGAACAGGCAAAGCTTACATACCCCACTACATATCAAGAACTGATGGACGCGGGCAAGACGATTGGTAAAAGCAATACGGCAACCGGTGCGGAAAACAAATATGTTCTGCTGAACATCGGCAAGGAATGCCCCGACCTGTTTATTGCCCAAATGCTTTACAACAAGACCGGCAAGGTCATGCAGGTAGACGGCAAAGTGCAGTACACCGAGGAAGAGGTTGCCGCGGTTCTGGAACAGTACAACGAATTCGCAAAATCCGGGGCCATGCCCACCTTCCAGCAGCAGAACGCAATTGCCAACGAATCTGACCCGACCTGGACCAGCGGCCGAGGCG
>JAEXDU010000147.1 GCA_023401495.1 Bacillota bacterium | reverse complement strand
CCTTCAAGGCAGGGGCATCGTTCACGCCGTCACCGGTCATGGCAACTACCTGATCTTCATTCTGCCACGCCTTTACAATGCGGATCTTATCCGACGGAGTAACGCGGGCGTAGACCTTGTAATGCTTGATGTTCTCGGACAGCTCTTCGTCGCTCATCGCCTGCAGCTGTGCGCCGGTGATGGCCTGATCGCCCTCGCGCAGGATTCCCAGATCCTTCGCAATCGCGGAAGCCGTCGCTACATGGTCGCCGGTGATCATGATGGTCTGGATGCCGGCCTCGTAGCACTCGGCGATGGAGGACTTTACTTCCTGTCTGGGCGGGTCGATCATACCGACCAGACCGACAAGGGACAAGTCCTTCTCCAGCTCTTCGGCAGTGTACTGCCGGGGCTCTTCATCGACCACCTTGCTGCCGATTGCCAGAACGCGTAGCGCTTCCTGTGCCATCTGTTCGTTGGCGTGGGTCGCCGCCTCAATATCGCCGGAGGTGCAGCGGCCGAACAGAATATCCGGAGCGCCCTTGACGATGACGATGATCTTACCGTCTGCTTTTACGACGGTCGTCATCAGCTTACGGTCGGAGTCAAACGGAACCTCACCGATTCTGGGTGCGGAGCAATCCAGCTCTGCGCGGTGGATATCGTTGCGCATGGCGCAGGCTACGATAGCGGTTTCGGTCGGGTCGCCCAGATGTTTCTCCGTGCCATCCTCCTCAATGCGCACAATACCGTCTGTGCACAGAGTACCGAGGCGCAGCAGAGAAAGGGTCTCGTCAGAAAGATCGCTGTCCAGCGGAACAATGCCCTGCTTTTCGGTATACGCCTTCACCAGAGTCATACGGTTCTGGGTCAGGGTGCCTGTTTTATCGGAGCAAATGACCGAGGTGCAGCCCAGGGTCTCAACCGCGGGCAGCTGGCGGACAATCGCGTTTTTCTCAACCATGCGCTGCACGCCGAGAGCGAGCACGATGGTAACGATCGCCGGCAGACCTTCGGGGATTGCTGCAACGGCCAGAGAAACAGCCGTCATAAACATTTCAAGAATTCCGGCTACCGCATCTTCGCCGTCCAGCGGGCCGACAACGTCAACCAGACCGACAACGAATACGATCGCACAGATCACCAGAGTGAGGATACCAAGGTATTTACCAAGCTGTGCCAGCTTTTGCTGCAGCGGGGTCATACCCTTTTCTTCTTCGTCCAGCAGAGCGGCGATCTTGCCCATTTCGGTTTCCATACCGGTGCCGATGACAAGCGCCTTCGCCGTACCATAAGAAACCGCGCAGCCAGAATGTACCATATTAAAGCGGTCGCCCAGAGGAGCGTCCTCTTTTATGTCGTCTGTCGCCACTTTATCTGCTGGAACCGATTCGCCGGTAAGAGCCGCTTCATCACACTTGAGGCTGGAGCTGCGAATCAAACGGCAGTCAGCGGGGACAAAGTCACCTGCCTCCAGTTCGATCACGTCGCCGGGAACCAGATGAGCAGAAGGAATGGACTGCATCTTACCATCACGGAGCACCTTAGCATTGGGGGCCGTCATGTTTTTCAGCGCTTCCAGAGCAGCTTCCGCCTTACTCTCCTGAACGACACCCATCACGCCGTTGAGAACGACGATCAGTACGATAACGATAGGCTCGATCCACTCAGCCTCATGGCCGTTCATCGTATTGTAAATACTCAGCACAACAGAGATGAGCGCCGCGATCATCAGGATGATAATCATAACATCCTTCATCTGATCCATAAAACGCTGGAAGAAAGTACGGGGCGGCTTTTCGTTCAGCTTATTTAGACCATATTTCTGCAGACGGGAATCCGCTTCCGCAGTGGTCAGACCAAGCTTGAAGTCCGTTTTCAGGGTTTCCTGAATTTTTTCTAGAGCTTCAGCGTGCCAATTCATTCCTAGATGTCAACCTCCAATAATTTTGATTTTGACCGCAGTCAATCAGGTCAGCCGGTTCGTGCCTTCCCGGTAATTGCAGGACAGCATTACCCTTCCGTCAAAAAAAGCGGCCGTCTTTGTTTGAAAAATAACAGCGTTCTTCCCCCCGAAAAAAGCGTCAAACCAAACAAAAAGACGGGAGCGCCAGGCAGCAATCCCGAAAAAAAAATGTGGCTGGAGCCCATATTGCACAGTCATTCCCCACAATATGAATCCAATTCCTGTTACAAAATCTATTATCTCTCATTAGACATTATTTGTCCAGTGCTTTTTCAAAAATTTCGTTCCATTTTTGAATTTTTTTCTCTCGCGTCCCGCATTTTTGAATCTTTCACCGTCTTTGAACCATAAAAAGACGCACCGCAGATCGAAAAGAGGGGCTTTTCCGGTGCTTTTCCGAGGTAAACCGACACAAAAAAGAGATTTATTAGCAACACTTTGTTTAAAAAAAGACGTTCTAATGTTACTATTATAGTAGAGAAATTCGTTTCTGTCTAGAATTTTTATGCAAATACCAATCGGACATGTGTTTTTTTAATGTTCTTTTATCCAATCATCACAAACCGATCGTTCGGATCTCAAGGTCTGCTTCTCCCTTTTCACCCGCACTGTGATTCTCTAAAGGAAAATGGATGGAAATCCCCGGGAGGGAAAATCCGATTCTTGCAAAGCGTCTTTTATCCCTATATAATAACCTCACGGCAGAAGCGAAAGCAAAGATTTGGGCATCTGAAAGAGTCTGGGATCATCCGTCTGAGTGATCCCGAAATCCGGCGGGAATTTTCATAAACTCGTCGGATCATTTATGATATAAAACCTCACGTCGCAATCCGGAAGCTTCGGGCGGCTGAGAGAGAGTGAAATCATCGGCTTGGCGGTTCCAAAAAATCGGGCGGAATTTTCGTCAGCATGTTTTTATGATATAATGGAAATACGATTTTTTCAAAACAGCATTTTCCCGGTTAAGACCGGGAAAATGCAACACCGTTTCTTGTTAAGCGGCTTACAACAGCCTCGCGCGGAAAGGAACTTAACTATGCGCCAATGGAACATTGGAATTCTAGGCACCGGCGGCATCGCTGAAAAAATGGCCCTGACCCTGAGCCGCATGCCGGAGGTCCGCCTGCTTGCGGCGGCGGCGCGGGACGAGGAACGGGCCCGCGCGTTTGCACAGCGGCACGGCGCGCCGAAAGCCTACGGCTCTTATCTTGCTCTGGCCCAAGACCCGGACATCGACCTGATTTACATTGCCACCCCGAACAATTGCCACCGGGAACACGCTCTGCTTTGTCTGGATCACGGGAAGCATGTGCTGTGCGAAAAACCCTTCACCATCAATGAGGCTGAAGCTGCGGAGGTGTTTGCCAAGGCGGCTGAGAAGAAGCTCCTTGTCACCGAGGCGCTCTGGACGCGGTACATGCCGCTTTCCCTACAGCTTTGCGAATTGCTTCGGGACGGCGCCATCGGCGAACCGTTTTTGCTGCAGGCCAGCATGAGCGCGCTGGCTCCTCTGCCCCGCCTGAAAGACCCTGCCCTTGGCGGCGGCGCGCTGCTCGACATCGGCGTATACCTGCTCACGATGGACGCGCTGGTATTCGGTACCCAGGTGGAAAGCGTCTCAAGCAGCGTCATCCGTTCTGCCGACGGGATCGACATTCAAAACTGCCTGTCCCTGATTCATCCCGGGCAGAAGCTCGCGGTACTCAGCGGCACCATGCTGGCCGTCAGCGACCGCAGAGCGTATGTATACGGCAGCAAGGGCTTTCTGACCATCGACAACCTGAACAACCCCGAGCAGATCGAGGTGTTTGACGAAAAGCGCTGTTCTGTCGCCGTTTATTGCCGCCCTGAGCAAATCAGCGGTATGGAATATGAAGTGCGCTCGTGCCTGAATGCCATCGAGCACGGGCAGACAGAGTGCCCTGAAATGTCCCACGCGGAAACGCTTCGCATTCTGCGCCTGATGGATTCCATCCGGGCCGACTGGGGAATTTGCTACCCCTGCGAGCGGTAAAGCCGATCCGCACCGTATTTTCTCATGTTTTTTTCCGCTTTTTTTCTTGACATCCTGCTGATGAGAGGGGTATAATAGCCGTATTCTAAATGCAAGTGAATTTCATTTGCGATTGATTTCAGCAGGAGGTACTTCATGAAAAAAAGGATGCTGGGGTTCGTAAGCGCAGCGCTTTGCGCCGCGCTGCTGGCTGGTTGTGCCAGCGGTACGGGCTCTGTAAGCTCTGCGGGTGAAAGCGCACCCGGTGCGGGGGAAGGCCAAAAGCTTTCGGTCTACACCAGCTTTTACACCATGCAGGATTTCGCCGAAAAAATCGGCGGAGATAAAGTGACAGTGACAAATCTTGTCCCCCCGGGGACGGAGCCGCACGACTGGGAACCCCAGCCAAACGACATTGTCGGACTGGAAAACGCAAATGTTTTTATTTATAATGGCGCGGGAATGGAGCACTGGGCGGACAGCGTTCTGGACTCCCTGCAGAATGACAAGCTTGTCACGGTAGAGGCTTCTTCCGGTATTTCTCTGCTTGAGGGAACAAGCGAGCATGAGGACGAGGACAGCCACGCCGACGAAAGCGCCGAAGAGGGGGAATCCTCCACCGACCCGCACGTGTGGCTCAGCCCGCTGAACGCAAAGAAAGAGATGGAGAACATCAAAAATGCGTTCGCGCAGGCCGACCCCGCCAACAAAGAAACTTACGAAGCGAACTACAGCAAGTATGCGGCACAAGCTGATGAGCTGGACAGTCAGTTTCGCAAAATGACGGGCGAGCTGAAAAGCAAGGATTTGATCGTTGCGCACCAGGCCTTCGGCTACCTTTGCAAGGAATACGGCCTGAATCAGGTTGCGATCGAGGGACTTTCCGCCGATTCCGAGCCTGATGCCGCCAGAATGGCGGAGATCATCCAGTTCGCCAAGGAACACAAGATCACCACCATTTTCTTTGAAGAGCTGGTGAACCCGAAGGTGGCAGAAACCATCGCGAAAGCGACCGGCGCCAAAACCGCCGTGCTGGACCCCGTGGAGGGGCTCAGCGATGAAAACAAGGCCAAGGGGCTGGACTATTTCTCGATCATGGAGAAAAACCTCGAGGCCATCCGCGAGGCGAACGGCGGCTGATGTTACCGCCCGGCCCAACAGGAAGACAATAGAAAAGAGCGAACAGAATGGAATCAATTCTTGAAGTCAATCATCTCAGCTTTGCCTACGGCTCGCAGCCGATTCTATCCGACGTCAGCTTTTCACTGAAGCGCGGCGATTTCGCGGCAATCATCGGCGTAAACGGCGCGGGCAAAAGCACGCTGATGAAGCTGCTGTTAGCCGAGCTTTTTCCCCATCAGGGGGAAATCACGCTGTTCGGGCAGGAGATTTCGCATTTCCGCGACTGGTCGAAGATCGGTTATGTACCGCAGAACGGCGCGGCGGCCAGCGAGAATTTTCCCGCTACCGCGGAGGAAATCGTGCGCGCAAACCTGTATTCCCAAACGGGGTTTCTGCGCCTTGGCGGAAAGCGCCAGCGTGAGCAGACCCGCCAGGCTTTGGAATCGGTGAATATGCTGCCGTACGCAAAGCGGATGCTCAGCGAGCTTTCGGGCGGGCAGCAGCAGCGGGTGATGCTGGCCAGAGTGCTGGCGGCAAGCCCGCGGATGATGCTTCTGGATGAGCCGACCACCGGGGTGGACGCCCAGACCGTGCAGTCGCTGTATGAGCTGCTGGGGCGCCTGAACCGCGAAACCGGCCTGACCATCATTATGATTACGCATGACATTGCCGGAGCGATGGATACCGTCAGCCGGGTGCTCTGCCTGGAGGACGGCTCTTTGGTCGAACTGAATCACGCCCAGCTGCTGGACGAGATGAAGCATCGGCACAAGCACCCCATTCCCCCAAAACAAACCAATCGAACGTATTCTGTTTAAGCGGTAACATGCCGCTCTTCCCGCCCCGGCCGGACTTGTCCTGGTCAGGGCGGGCATCCTGCGTTTTGCGACTTCCCCACTGAAAGGAATGGTTTTGGTGTCCATTTTGGACTATGAGTTTATGCGGCGGGCCTTTCTGGTCGGCATCCTGCTGGCGGCCACTGTCCCCTGCATCGGCATTGTTGTGGTGTTAAAGCGTCTTTCGATGATGGGCGACGCGCTGTCCCATACCAGCCTCGCTGGTGTTGCAGCCGGTCTGGTGCTGGGGATCAACCCGATTCTGGGCGCGGTTGCGGCGTGCATCGCCGCCGCGCTGAGCATTGAGGCCATCCGCAAAAAAATCCCCAAATACTCCGAGCTTTCCATTGCCATCATCCTGTCGGCCGGGGTTGGGCTGGCCGGTGTACTGTCGAGCTTTGTCAAGAGCGCCGCAAATTTCAACAGCTTTCTGTTCGGCAGCATCGTCGCCATCAGCGACTTTGAGCTGATCCTCGTCTGCTGCATCAGCGCGGCGGTGCTGGTCTGCTTTCTGGTGCTGTACCGGGAGCTGTTTTTGATCACTCTGGATGAGCGCACCGCCCGGCTGGCCGGTGTTCCGGTAAAGACCGTCAACTTTATTTTCACGATTCTGACCGCCGTTACCGTTTCGGTGGCGGCTCGCACCGTCGGCGCGCTGATCATCTCTTCCCTGATGGTCATCCCCGTCACCTGCGCGATGCAGATCGCCAGAAGCTACCGCCAGACGGTGCTTTGGTCGATCGTATTCGCACTGCTGTTCACCGTTTCGGGCTTGTTTCTGTCGTACTATGCCCGGCTGCGGCCCGGCGCGACGATCGTTCTGATCGGAGTTGTCGTGCTGGTGGTCATTCTGCTCGCAAAAAGTCTGTTTGGAGCCAGGGGAAGCGCCGGCGCGTGACCCCACATAAGGAGAATCCAATGAAAACTGACATTTACATCATTTCCGGCTTTTTGGGCGCCGGAAAAACCACACTGATCGACCGTTTGCTGCGGGAGGTATTCAGCCCGCAGGAAACCGTGGTAATCGAGAACGACTTTGGCGAGGTCAGCCTCGACACCTCGCTCATCCGCTCCGGCGGCTTTGCCGTCAAGGAGCTGAGCGCCGGATGCATCTGCTGCAGCCTGACCGGCGATTTTCAGGCGGCGGTTCTGGAAGTGCTGCGGGAATTTTCCCCAAAGCAGATTCTCATCGAGCCGTCCGGCGTCGGGAAGCTTTCCGACATTGAAAGTGCCTGCCGCTCCGCAAAAATTGAGGATATGGCGCAGATACGGCGCAAGATCACGGTGGCGGACGTTGTGCGCTGCCGCATGTACTTAGACAATTTCGGGGAATTTTATGAGGATCAGATCCGGCACGCGGACGCGATCCTGCTCAGCCGCACTGAACAGAACCCCGATAAAATCAGCCGTGCCAAAACGCTTCTGACCGCTATGGCCCCTAAGGCGCAGCTTTTCGCCGGAGCCTGGAAATCCCTTGATCTCTCCGCTTTGCTTGGCAGCTCTGCTGTACACGCGGCGGATTGCCATGAAGAAGACTGCCGCCACGATCATCCTCACGAGCATCACCACCACGACGGTGAATGCGACCATGACCATTCGGCCCACGAGGCCTTCGATACCGTTACGCTTTCTCTCTCCCGCATGGTTACCCGGCAGGAGCTGGAGGCGGCGTTCCGGGCCGCCGAAGCAGACAGACCGGGCAGTATCCTGCGCGCCAAGGGCGTTGTCAACACGCCGAAGGGCCCTGCCACGGTACAGTACCTGCCCGGCGAACTGAATCTGACTCCGTGTACTTTGCAGCCCGGCTCCCTGTGTCTGATCGGCAGCGGTCTGCACGAACAGGAGCTTATAAGGATCTTCGGGAAGGAGTGATCGCGTGGCAATTCCCGTTTATGTACTTACGGGCTTTCTGGAGTCCGGCAAAACAACTTTACTGAATCATCTGTTCCAGCGGGAACCGAAAATGCGCCGCCTAATCGTTCAGTTCGAGTCGGGGGTCGAGGAAATCTCAAACAAAACCGGCTGCGACGTGATGATCGTGCCTAAGCGCGTGCTCGAGGACTCCCCGGAAAAGGCCGCCATGAGCATCGGCCATTACGTAGCGGAAACCCCACCGGAGGAAATCTGGGTGGAATGGAACGGCGTAACGCCGCTCACAGAGCTGTACGCGCTGTTTTCGCATTCAGAGCTTTCCGACTGCCGAATCAAACGAATGATCCATCTGGCGGACGCGCAAACGCTTGACCAGCTGTTGGGCCGAACCGGCTCCGCTTTGCCCGAGCAGATTGCCGCGTGTGATTTTGCGGTGCTGCGCGGCGCCTTTACCGATACCGAATTCCGTAAAGCGCGGCGGCTCCTGCGTGAGATCAACCCCGGCGTACGCGTTGTGGACGACGATTCCCGCGAAGAAATTCTGGCGCGGGCTACCCGCAGAAAAACAAACCCCGCCGCGGTATTTGCGATGTCGATTCTCGTCTTTGCCACACTGTATCTTTTCGCAGAGGCGGTGTTCCAGCTGTCGCAGACCCGTGTGAACACGGTGATCAATATTTTCCTCGGCATCATGCTGCAGGCCATCCCCTTCCTGCTGATCGGCGTGCTGATTTCTTCGGCGATCCAGGTGTTGATCCCGCAGCGGGCCATTGAACGGCTCTTCCCAAAAAATCTGGCGGGCGGGATGCTGGTCGCCATTCTGGCAGGCTTCTGCCTGCCGGTGTGCGACTGCGCTTCCATCCCGATCTTCCGCAGTCTGGTGCGAAAGGGCGTTCCGCTGCCCGCCGCGGTCACCTTTATGACCGCCACCCCGGTGATCAACCCCGTGGTAATGCTCTCGACCTATGCGGCCTTTAACGGCAACCTTTCGGTCATGCTGGGCCGGGTGGGCATGGGGATTCTCTCGGCGGTACTGATCGGCTGCTGGTTTGCGCTGCGCCCCGGCAAGCTGCCCGCCCTTTCCGCCGGGTACGACCGCATCATGTGCTCCTGTGGCTGCTACGGCGGGGCCGGGGACGCTTCCACCGCGGGAGAGAAGGTTTCGCTCTTGCTGCGGCATTCACAGGCCGAGTTCTTCAGCGTGGCAAAATACCTGACCGTCGGCGCGTTTCTCGCCGCGATCTTCCAGGTGGCGGTAACAAACTCTCTGCTGCTGCAGACTCCCACGGATTTTGCCCTCTCTCTGCTGCTGATGATGGCGCTGGCGTTTTTGCTGTCGCTCTGCTCCTCCTCCGACGCCGTTGTCGCGAAAAGCTTTGCAGCCCGCTTCCCGCTGGCGCCGGTGATGGGCTTTCTCGTTTTCGGCCCGATGATGGATATCAAAAACGTTCTGATGCTGTCCGGCGGATTCTCCCGCCGTTTCGTGGCAAAGCTGCTCTTTGTCTGCTTTGCCGTCTGCTTTGTGGTCGTATACACCACCGCACGCTTTTTTGTAGGAGGCTGATTGGCTATGGAAAAAAGAACACACAGCCCGCAGGCCCTGCTGGAGGCAGCCTGCTGCTTATCATTTGCCGCCATGATTCTCTACCTGGCAGTCACCGGGGGGTACTTGCAGTACGTCACGCCCAAAACGCTGCCGTATCTGTATTTTACCGTTGGCGTGATGGCGATATGGGGCGTCTTTGGCCTGCTGCGCCGCACCCGCTCCGTGCAAAAAATGCGCGCGGCGCACTGCCTGACCCTTGCCATCCCGATTCTGCTCCTGCTGCTCCCGCACAGCGCGGTGACTTCCTCGTCGCTTTCTTCCGGCTATGTTGGGGCAACCAATCCCGGAATCAACACCACCCAGCAGGCACAGCAGCTCCCGAGCCAGTCGGAGGAGCCCGCCTACGGCGCTTTGACGGGACTGGACGAGGCGAACAAGACCATCACCGTGAGCGACAGCGAATTTTACCTGTGGATTTCTGCGCTGTATGAAAACCCGGACAAATACGACGGCTATCACATTCGCATGACCGGCTTTGTCTTCCGCGATTCCACGCAGATGAAGGACAACGAATTTGTTCCGGCCCGGCTGATGATGACCTGCTGTGTCGCGGATTTGACGCCGGTCGGCCTGTTGTGCCAGTACGACAAAACCGACGAGCTGAAAGCCGACAGCTGGGTCACGGCGGAGGGTACCGTCCATTATGAGGATTACCAGGGTTCACCGGAGCCGCAGATCACCGTTACCGGAATTACACCGGCAAAAGAGGTCGCAGGGTATTTGTACCCCATGTAAGAAGCTGACAGACAAAATTGTTTGCTGATTGCAGAAATAAAAAAAGAGCTGCCGCGAAACGAAAGTTTTGCAGCAGCTTTTTGTTTTGATCGGGATCAATTGCATTTTGAGGGAACAGTTTAGCCCACGATGATACGGGCCTCCGGCATCACACAGCCCGGCTTGCCCATATGGCGGACGGAAACAGAAAGCCCGAACGACACCAGCCCCACACGGCCGATGAACATCGCTATGGAAAGCGCAAGCAGAGAAGGATCGTCCAAAAGCGGAGTCAGGCTGGGACTGATACCGATGGTACTGCACGCCGCAACGGCCTCCTGCAAAGCGATCATCGCGCCGACATGCTTTTCGGAATTGCACAGAAGCACCACGCCGGCCGTGACCAGCACCGTCACGACGTTGCCAATAAAAATCGTCAGCGCACGGTACACCGATGCGTGACTGATCATGTGGTGGCGGATGACCGTTTCCTCGCGCCCGCGCAGCACGCTGATCACCGTCGCCCCCAGCACAACCAAGGTGGTGGTACGGATACCGCCGCCGGTGGAGCAGGGCGCGGTTCCGATAAAGCTCAGCACCAGCGAGATCAGCGTGGTCACGTCCCGCTGCTGTGTCACATCCACCGCCGTAAAGCCGGCGGTGCGCACAGTATTCGACTGGAACCACGCGGTAATGATTTTATCTCCCCAGTTCATGCCGCGCAGCGTGTTGTCATATTCCAAAGACAAAAAAATCAACATGCCCAGGCTGAGCAGAACCAGTTCGCTGATCAGCACCACCGCAGAGTGAAAGCTCAGCGGCGAGGGCTTTTGCCCCTTGATGCGGCGATAGATTTTGTTGTAGTACACATCGCTGATCACAACAAAGCCGAGGCCGCCCACCAGCATCAGCACATAGGTCGGAACCATGACAAGAGGGTCGCCCGCGTACGGTATAAGGCTACCATAAGGCTGCAGAAACCCCATAATATCAAACCCGGCGTTACAATAGGCCGAAACGGCATGAAATACCGCCAGCCAAAGGCCGTAAGGCCCGAACTGCGGCACAAAGCGCAGCGCCATCAAAAGAACGCCCGCGCCCTCCGCCACAAACGTGACGGTGAGAATCATGCGCAGCAGCTGGGAAATATTCAGGTTTTCACCCTGCAAATTTTCACGCGCGGCAAGAGAAAGCTCGCGCAGCCCCAGCTTCTGCCGGAACAGAAGCGTAAAGCCCGTGGTAAGGGTGATAATTCCGAGGCCGCCAAGCTGAATCAGCAGCAAGATCACCACCTGGCCGAACGCACTCCAGTGCACCCAGGTATCAAACTTGCTCAGGCCCGTAACGCACACCGCGGACACGGATGTAAACAGGGCGTCCGGCAGACGCGTGCCCTGCCCGCTGCGGGAACAAATCGGCAGCGCTAAAACCAGCCCGCCGATTAAAATCAGAATCAAAAAGCTGATCACTACAAACCGAACCGGCGGGGTGGTTCTCATTTTTTTGCTCAGAACTGTGCCAAGGCCCATGGATTCCCTTACTCCCTCAACATTTCAATCAGTATCCCGACTGGCCGAACAGCTTCTGTGCCGTTCCGGATTTCTCAAGAATCGCCGCCAAAGGCAGCCCCAGTACCGCAAGCACGACCAGTTCGCCCGCGCCGACGGAAACCGCCGCCGCGAAAAATCCGGCCATTGTAAAGCCGGACGGCAAAAAGAAGGCCAGCTCTGCACCGACAACCAGCGCGTTGCAGACAATGGGCGACAAAGCGGACAAAACCGGAAGACCGTGAAGGCGAAAACGGCGCAGCTGATAAGAAACGGCCGCCGCCAGCAAAGTGGCACCGGTGCCGCACACAATGTCCACCACGCCATACGGGCTGCCTAGATTCGAAAGCAGGCACCCGATCGCAAGACCGGGAATCGCCGCCGGCGTGAACACCGGCAGAATCGTGAGCGCTTCGGACAGCCGGAACTGAACCGGCCCGTAGGCAAGCCCCATTGCCGACGACAGGAACGTCAGCACCACGTAAAGGGCGGCGATCATGGCGCCCTGCACTAAAAATGCGGTGCGCCGGGATACAGATGTTTTCATTTTTTTATTCCTCCGTAGTTTTATTTTAAGTCAGGATCTTGCGACTGACTATGCCCTTTGGGCATGGAATATAGAATACTCCTTTTCTTTGGAAAATGCAATTCACTTTTCCTGTTTTTATCCTCAGATAACAGGACTTTAATCCCGCCTAAAAACAGGATGTCCAAAAATCGTATAAGACAAAGAGTCCATGATTTGTATGTGACTGAACTCTGCCGGTAAAGCCACCCTGCGGGCACACCGCGATAAAGGAAACAAATCAGGAAAGAACTCTGCGGCTGCGCGATGTTTTAAACGTCTGAAACTGTACGGCTCTGTCAGTGAATCCGTTCGCCGAGGATATGGAGCAGTTTCTTCTGATTCTTATTTTCGCATACTGCAACCACCTGATCGCCCGCGTGGAGAACCGAGCGGCCGTTGGGGATGATCATCTGCCCGCCGCGCATGACGGAAACGATCAGCGTGTTTTCCGGCAGCGAAACATCCATCAGACGCACACCGTGCAAAGAGGTATCGGCCGGCAGCACCATGCTGCAGATGCCCGCGCGGCCCTTGTTCAGGGTTGCCAGCAGATGCATTTCAGACAGGTCGACCTCCTGCTCGATCATATTGGTGATGATCTCTGTGCTGGACACGGCAATATCCGGCCCCATGGTGCGCAGAACCTCCAGATTGCGGGGATTGTTCGCGCGCACGATCACCTTTTTGGCCCCAAACTCCATTTTGGCGAGCTGGGCCGCCACCAGGTTATCCTGGTCGCTGCCGGTCACCGCGATAAAGGCGTCCGCGTCCTTTGTGGAGGCGTTTTCCAGAATGGAGAGCTCAGTGCCGTCTCCGCAGGTTACCTCAACGCCCAGATCGTTCGCGATCTTGACGCACTTGGCGTATTCCCTTTCAATCAGGTGCACCTGATATTTGCGGTCGAGCATATTGCGGGCCACGTTATACCCGAGCTTGCCGCCCCCCATAATTACTATCTTCATTGTATTTCTCCCTTTATACCGATCTTCCATTCAATCTGTGCAGGAAACAGGTTCTCTCTCCCTCATTCTTGGCATAGGAGAGAGAACTCTTTTTTTCGTTTTGAATCATTGATTCCGTATTAATCGCTGACATGCGCCTGCATCAGCTTTTCACCCGCCCGCAGCATAATATCGTTGCGGTGGTCGTACAGCTCGGATTCAAAGTTGGAATGAATCACGCCGAACGGCACCCAGCCGTCTTCCATCGGAACGGCAGAAATGCTCTTTCCAATATATTGTTCGTCCACCTCTTTGACGCGAAAGGTGACTGAAGCCGTTTCAAACGTCATCTGCACCGGCTCCCAGGGCGAGGTGAGCACCGTGTTCATGGCGTCCGCCGCAAGGTTCGTCGGGCAGACGGTACGAAGCCCGAACCGGTGGAATACGCTTTCCCGCCGGGGATCTGAAATCCGGGCCACCACGTTCCCTACCCCAAAAAAATTCTTGACGATCTGCGCGACCGTTATATTCAGATTATCGTCCGGGGTGACGACCGCAACCGCATCGCAGTTTTCGACCCCCGCCGCCTGCAGCACACTCTGATCCATGGGCATGCCGGTCACCTTGACGCCGCTGAAGGTTTCGGACAAACGCAGCAAATTTTCCTCCTGCCCGTCCACCACGGCTACGTCGTGGCCCTCCTTGTCAAGCTGTTCGGCCAGTGCGGAGCCAAGACGCCCGCAGCCCACCACCAAAATATTCAATGACTTTCCCTCCGGTTCTTTCGAATCAACAATCAACCAAAACAAATAACCGCCCCAAAGCAATACGCAAAACTGCGCCGCGCCCGGGGCTTTCCGCCTGATAACAGCACCATCATATCATCTTTGTCGTATTCTGTCCAGCATCTGTGTGGTTTTGTTTTTTTGCCGATTCGGTGGGCCATTCCCGGCCCGGAATAATTGCATTTTTCCCTTTCTTATTGTAATATATATGGTATGATTTGGTCTAAATTTGGCGAACACAGAAGAAGCGGAGGTCTTTTTCATGCAAGAAGAAAACCAGGCAGGTCTGCCGGCCACGGATTCCGGAGAGAAAATCCCGCCGGAAAACTATGTGTTTGCGCTGGATATCGGCACCCGCAGCGTCATCGGCATTGTGGGTCTGCCCCGGGGCGAGCGGCTTGAGGTGTGCGCCGTGGAAATCGCGGAGCACGAAAAGCGCGCGATGATCGACGGGCAGATCGAAGATATTGAGCAGGTGAGCCGTGTGGCAGGGCTGGTCAAAAGCCGGCTTGAGGCGCGGGTGGGCTACCCGTTAAAGCGGGTCTGCGTGGCGGCGGCCGGCCGCGCACTGCGCACCTGCGAGGTGCATTTTGAGCTGGATCTGCAAAGCCCGCAGGTGATCACTCCCGAGATTCTGTGCCGGCTCGAGGCTGGGGCGGTGCAGCAGGCGGAGCAGGAATTTTCACCCTCTTTGGAAGAGGATAGCCGCTCCGTGTTTTATCTGGTGGGGTATTCCGTGTCGCGCTACCTGCTGGACAACTACCCTCTGGCAAGCCTGCTCGACCACCGCGGCCAGCAGCTTGCGGCGGACGTGATCGCGACATTCCTGCCGCGCGAGGTGGTGGACAGCCTATACTCCGCCATGCAGAAGTGCGGCCTTGAGGTTGCGAGCCTCACTCTGGAGCCGATCGCCGCCATGAACGCGGCGATTCCACAGAGCCTTCGCCTTTTAAACCTCGCTTTGGTCGACATCGGTGCGGGAACCTCGGATATTGCCGTGTCAAAAGACGGCGGCGTGGTGGGCTACACAATGGCTACCATCGCGGGCGACGAGATTACCGAGGCGCTGATGCGCGAATACCTGGTGGATTTCCCCACTGCGGAGAAGATCAAGATGAAGTTGGGGCAGGAGGAAGACGTTTCATTTCAGGATATTCTGGGGCTGGATCAGCAGGTTTCGATGGCAGAGCTGAAAGAAAAGGTCGCCCCCGTACTGCGGCGTTTGGCGGAAGAAATCAGTCAGCAAATTCTGAAAGCGAACGGCGAAGCGCCGAGCGCCGTGTTTCTGGTGGGCGGCGGCAGTAAGCTGCCGGGGCTGTGCGCCTGCGTGGCGGAGCTTTTGGAGCTTCCCCCTGCCCGCGTCGCGCTGGGCGGTCGGAATTTTTCCACTTACCTGACCAAGGCCGACCCGTCGCTGACGACCCCCGAGTTTGCAACGCCACTGGGGATCGCTGTTTCCTCCGCGCTGAATCTGATCAGCGACAGCTTTACGATCCTGCTCAACGGTGCGAGAGCCAAACTGTTCCGCAGCAACAGCCTTTCAGTGCTGGATGTACTTCTCATGAACGGCTGGCGGCACGACCAGATGATGGGACGCTCCGGTAAAAGCCTGGTATTTGAGCTTGACGGGGAAAACAAAGTGATTTACGGTGAACACCCCACTCTGGCCAAAATACAACTCAATGGGCAGGACGCGTCCCTCTCCGATACGGTGCGGGCGGGTGACTCCATCCTGTTTGAACCGGCGCAGAACGGCAGGGATGCCGCGCTTACGCTGGGCGAGGTGATCGATCTGAACTCCCCCGGAACGATTTTTCTCGGCCGTGAAGAGATCGCCCTCGGTCTGCGCGCCATGGTCAACGGCCAGCCCGGCACGCCGGAGCAGGCCATTCACGCCCGTGACCGCGTACGCACGCGGCCTGTCAGCACGCTGGAGCAGCTGTTATCCTTTGCCGGTGTGCCGGAGGGAACGCCTTTTCTGGTCAACGGCGATGCGGTTCCCCCGCACACGCTGCTGCGCCCCGGCGACTGGATAGAACCTGTAAAGTGGGAGAAATCCGAAACACCCTTACCGGAAGAAACGAAGTCTCTGCCCAAAGAGCCGCAGGCCGTTTTTGCTCCTGCCAAGCCGATGAAGTCGCAGGCGACCGCAATGCAGCCGAATCTGGAGGAACTGCTCACACAGGAGGCCATGAGTCTTGCAGAGAAAAAGGCGCCGGAACCACAGGTACCGAGTGCCGTTGGGCTGTTGCCAGAACCGCAGCGGACCCATTCCGCCGAACAGGCTGCGGAAGAGACCCCAGCCCCGCCGCAGCCGACTACACCGCCCGTCCTCGTGATCCTGAATGGGCGTGCCGTTCGGCTGGACGGGAAAGCCGACCGCTCCCCCTATTGCCTGATTGACACACTGAATCTGGTGGATGTTGACCTCACCACGCCGCAGGGATCGATCGTTCTGCGCGTCAATGGGCACGAAGCCGGTTACCTGGAGCCGCTCAAAGACGGGGACGAGGTAGAAATTTACTGGGACGGCCAGATCAGGAATTCCTGAATACGCTGCTTTCCCGCCGCATGTTGCTGCGGCGGGAATTTTTGCGCCGATTCTTTCTATTCTCCCATTCACCAAGCTCAGGAGTGCCACATACCTTTAAAAGAAGCGCTTATTGTTCGCACTGCGGTACACCTATCATTTTTCTCTATGATCTCTTATGATTTTTTATATTTCATCAAAAGCAATTTTCTATTGTAGTCCCCGGCGAATTCCGCTATAATAACCTCACGTCGCAAGCCGAAGCAGAGCTTCGGGCGACTGAGAGAACATCGAATCATCAGCTCAGTGGTTTCAAAAGCAGACGAAACTGCTAAACGCCTGTTTCTGATTGGATGATATAATCACCTCACACCGCGAACCGGAGCGAAGCTTTCACATTGAATATTTCAGGCAGTTTTTGGGGCCTGCATCGATATTTATGATATAATCTGAATCAAATGGCCAAGGGTCATGCGGAACAGCCTAAAGGAGCGAATGACATGGACGACTTACTGCTGCAAATTATCGTTGTGTGTACCTGCACGTTTCTGGGGGGATTTATTGATTCCATCTCCGGCGGCGGCGGGCTGATCACACTCCCTGCATATCTGGCCATCGGCCTGCCCCCTCACCTTGCGATGGGAACAAACAAGCTTTCTTCCACCGCCGGTACATTCATGGCAACTATCCGTTACCTGCGGGGCGGAAAAATCCACCTGCGCACGGCAGGAATCGCGGGCGTGATGGCACTGTTCGGCGCGGTGCTTGGGGCGCGGCTGAACATGGTGCTGAACGAAGAATATCTGCGCTACCTGCTGCTTGGCGTTCTGCCTGTCATCGCCTTTATTACATTGAAAAAGAAGAAAAAAAACCACGGTGAAACAGATGAACACACCCTGCTCAATCCCTCACTGCTGACGGCGCTGTCCATGGGCATCGGCTTTGTCATCGGTACCTACGACGGGTTTTTCGGCCCCGGCACCGGTACGTTCCTGATCTTCCTGTTCACCGGACTGACCCGCTTTGATTCCACCACGGCCTCCGGAAATGCGAAGGTGGTCAATCTGATGTCCAACATTTCTTCGCTGCTCACCTTTGCGCTGGCCGGTAAGGTCATATTTGTTCTGGGGTTGCCGGGCGCGCTGTTCGGTATTCTGGGCAATTACATCGGCTCCGGATTGGCATTGCGCTATAACACAAAGGTCATTCGACCCATGCTGATCGTTTCTCTGGTCCTTCTGTTCTGCAAAGTGGCATATGACATCGTTCTGCCCGCATAATTCGCCAAAGTAAGATCAATTGTATCCAAATAGGATAATTTTCTTTAAAATATACAGAACGTAACATAGATAATGCCTTTCTAAGAATTTTACAGACCTACTAATACAAAAACAGACACTGCCGGATGGCGGAGAAACCCGTGTGCTCTGAGCCTTTTCCGATATAGCCTGCGGGTTTCTTTGTTTTTCGCCCCGGCTCTGCAAAACCGGACAATCTATGTTACTGATCGGATAATTCCTGACATAATATACATATTGTATTGTATTTTTATCAAAATCAGCAGCTTCTCATCCTTTTACCTTATTTTTTTCCGCTGCATATGTTTTCTTCGAACGATTTCGACCGAAAGCAGGCAGAGTCACACTCCCAAAGCAGGTGTTTTTACGCTTTCCGCGCCGGAGTGACTCTGGTACGGTTCGCTGAATTTCGGCATAAACTTTCAAAAAAGAGACGGAATTTATTACAGGAGGGAAAAACATGTCAAAAAAATACCATTTGTATCAGGTTGATGCCTTCACCGAACAGCGGTTTCGGGGGAATCCCGCCGGTGTTGTGCTGGACGCGGATGGTCTGACGGAATTTCAAATGCAGGAGATCGCAAGGGAACTGAACAATTCGGAAACGGCCTTTGTTTTTTCCTCCGACTCCCCGGAGTACGACGTAGAGGTGCGCTTTTTCACACCGGTACGCGAGGTTCCCATGTGCGGCCACGCCACGGTTGCGGCCCACTATGTGCGCGCGCTGGAACAGAATCTGCCGTCCGGGCGGATCATGCAGAAAATCGGCGCGGGAATCCTGCCCGTTGACATTGTGCGCGAGAATGATTCCATCCGTATTGCGATGACACAGGGGCTTTTCCGCCTGGGGCTTCCGTTTGATGAGGCGCAAAAGCAGGAGCTGTGCGCCGCGCTTCGCCTCTCCCCCGACCAGCTGCGCGAGGGCTGGCCGATTCAGGAGGTTTCTACCGGGTTCGGCAAAATCATGGTTCCGATTTTGGACGAGGAGGTCCTCGACAATCTGGAGCCGGATTGGGACGCGCTCTGCCGCCTGAGCGAAAAAATCGGCTGCAACGGCTATTATGTATTCGCACCGGCGCCACAAAACGCCGACTACCTGTACTGCGGCAGAATGTTTGCACCCATCAGCGGCGTGCGCGAGGACCCCGTTACCGGCAACGCAAACGGGCCGCTGGGCGGGTACCTGGCCCACTACGGGTTCCAGCAGCCGACAGACGGGCAGCTGCGTTTTTCCGTACTGCAGGGCAAGGCCATCGGCCGGGCCGGAATCATTACGGTAGAAGTCGACCTGCAAAACAAGGAGCCGGTGGAAATCCGGATTTCGGGAAGCGCCGTGATCGTATTCCGTGCAGAACTGGAATTATAAGTAAGGGGAATCCGCCTATGGCGGATTCCCCTTTTTCTTTGCTCTGACAGATAAGAAAATCAAAACAGGCAAAAGGCAGGAAAACAGGCCGTTTCCAATTGGTAAGTATTTCCACTTTACGGATAAAGGAAGCTCCTGTTTTGCTTTCCCTGTTGGTTTTTACCGTTTGACCCAGTAAAACTGCCGGAATCACTTCCTGCGACAAGGAATTTACTTTACAGCAGATTGTCCCCTCTGTTCGGACGAAAGGCGCTTTTTCCCTGAAAAACAGAATAAAAAGACACCTCCGGAACCAGCCGGAGGCGTTTTCATTAATAGTATTTATTACGATAGTATTTATCGTTGAGCAGACGCTTTTTCTTCGTCGGGAAGGGATGGCGG
>JAEXDU010000091.1 GCA_023401495.1 Bacillota bacterium | reverse complement strand
TTATCGAGATCGATACCAACACGGAAGCTTTTCCCGAACGAAATCACTCCCCAAAGAAACAGGACCGGCGCCAAAACACAAAGCGCCGCGCCAAGCCATGCGGCAATCTCATTGTGATCCAACACAGCACCCATTCGGGGCAAATCGAAACTGTTTGCAGCGATGAGATAAAAATACAGAAGAACAAAGGGAGGAATGAAGAAGTCTTTCCGATCGATTTTACCGAAATGTACTGCCTTGATTCCTAACTTTTTCAATTGCCGGGAACGAAACAAAACGCAAAAGATCAGTGCGATCAATGCAAAAATGATAAAATAGCCCTGCATACAATCACCCTCCGCCCTACTAAATGCATTCTAAATAGATAAGAGAAGAATACCATGTTCCAGTCATACAGTAAAGACGATTCTTAGGGGTAGTTTGATAAAATTTGCAGAAAATGAAACAACCACGAAGCAATCCTGCTTCGTGGTTGTTTTGGAGCGGATGACGAGGCTCGAACTCGCTACCTCCACCTTGGCAAGGTGGCGCTCTACCAGATGAGCTACATCCGCAAACAAACTGCGAGAGTTATTATATGACAGAATTCGCCTTAAGTCAATACCTTTTTCCAAATTTTTTATTTTTATTTTCCGGTCCTTCCATTTGGCCTTTCTATTCCTTCCCCTGCCGAAATGTGGTATAATAATTTAACGCTAAACGGCCAAGCAAAGATTTGGGCTATCGGGAGAATATTCGGGCATCCATTTCGTGCTTTCGAAACTCTCAATCGAATTTTCGTAAGTCCGCTTATTTATTATATAATATCCTCACTACATAAACGAAGGCAAAGCTTTCGATGCCTGGGAGAGCATTGAATCACTAGCCTGACAATTCCGACCTCTTGGCGTTCTTTGCAGACCGGCTTTTGATTCATGATATCACAAAAATATATTTTGCCGACATGATTCCTTTTTGAAACAGCTGAAAAGTATGTCATGTCTTTTTTTATTGATCCTGCCGGTAGGGCCGCGCAGTTCTGTTTCGCCAGCCCATTCCGCGTGGGATCAATCGTATAAAGGAGTATACCATGGCTTTTTCTATTCATCCCGGTGCATGGAAATCGGTTTTTGCCGTTCCCAGCACATTAGTCGATTCCCATATTAAAATGGCCAGCCCGAATCAGCTCAAGGTTCTTCTGTGGGCGCTTCGCCACGCGGAAGAATCCTTTACGCATGAGATGATTGCCGCCGCACTGGGTATCACGGCCTCCGACGTGCAGGACGCGATGCAGTATTGGGTGCAGGTCGGCCTTGTAGCGGAGGAGGTTCCGGAACAGGCGGTACAGCCTGCTGCCGCAGAACGCTCCCTGCAGCCGGAGTTTCCGCTGGCTGCCGCTCCTATTGCGGAAACCCTTCCCCCTGTCCCGCCGCGCCGCATCCCCAAGCCGGACGGCCTGTTTATTGCGGAGCGGATCAATCAGTCGGCAGAAATCCGCTTTTTGATGCAGGAGGCCCAGCAGCTTTTGGGGCGTCCCCTCTCCCCGGGGCTTTCTTCTACTCTGCTGGCGATTCACGACGACTACGGTCTGCCCGTGGACGTTACCCTGATGCTTCTGCAGTTTGTCAAGAGCAAGGGCAAGGACAACACCAGCTACATAGAGGCAGTGGCCCGCGACTGGGCGGAAGAGGGTATTTCCACACACCCGCAGGCGGAAGAAAAGCTGCGCCGGCTGGATGAAATCAATAAGGCGTGGAAAAAAATCGAACAGGCTCTGCGCCTCTCTCCCCGCGCCCCGAGCGCGCGGGAGGAACGGTATTCGGACCGCTGGCTGCTGGAATGGAAATTTTCACCCCAGATGGTGCGCGAGGCCTATGACCGCAGCGTAGATGCTATTGGCAAACTAAGCCTGAGCTATATGAACAAGATTCTGGAGCGCTGGCAGCGAGAGGGCATCACAACACCCCAACAGGCCGCGATGGAACAAAAAGAAAAAGCTACCGTGCAAAAACAGTCAAAACTGCAGCAAACTACTTATGACATTGAGGAATACGAGCGCATGAGCGCTCAGGTTCCTGATCTATTGGGAAAGGAATGATGCGTCGATGGCCTATGGAAAGGATATTTACCAAGTTGCTCTTGGTATTCTGAACGACCGTCGTATGCGTGAAGACGAAGCCGCGGACGAGCGCCGCAGAGCTTTTTACGCCATGTATCCCCGTGCGCACGAAATAGAGCGCCAGCTGGCCGCAACGGCTATTGCAGCGGCCAAGGCCGTGCTGAACGGCAGCGATACCGTAACGGAGCTGACCCGCCTGAAAGAGAAAAACCTCTCTTTACAGCAGGAGCTGAACCAGATGCTGCGCCAGGCAGGGTTGGAGCAGGACTACCTGAACCCCCACTATCAGTGCAAAAAATGCGGCGACACCGGGTATGTAGACGGCAGAATGTGCAGCTGCCTGCGCGATCTTCTGCGCAAAACCGCCTATCAGCGTCTGAACGAAATGACGCCGCTCTCCCTTTGCTCTTTTGAGGAATTTTCTCTGGAGCATTACCCCGAAGTGTCCCAGAACGAAGGGGAAATCGCGCCCAAAAAGCAGATGGAGAACATTTTTCATTTCTGCCGCACCTACGCGCGGGATTTTTCCCTGAAATCCCCCAGCCTGATACTGCAGGGCGGAACCGGCCTTGGCAAAACCCATTTGTCCCTGGCCATTGCGCGCGAAGCTGTGGGAAAGGGCTTCGGAGTCATTTATCTCTCCGCACAGAATATGGCCACCAGCCTGGAGCGGGAACGCTTTGGGCGTGCGGAAGAGGACGAGGACACCAACGCGCTGCTGCTTGGCTGCGATCTTTTGCTCCTCGATGACCTTGGAACCGAGTTTTCCACCTCGTTCATCGACGCCGCCATATACAATATTGTCAATACGCGCCTGATGGCCGGTCGGCCCACGATCATCAGCACCAATCTTTCTTTGTACGAGCTGCAAAAGCGCTATTCCGAGCGTTTTGTCTCCCGGATCATCGGGAGCTACGTGCGCCTGACGTTTCTGGGCAAGGATGTGCGCCAGCAAAAACGGATGAAGCGCGGCTGAAATCAAAATCGGCACGCGCGATACAACACAGGAGAAGCTTATGAAATCAAACCGTAAGAAAACACTTCTGCTTTCCGTCATTTTTACGATACTCTTTATTTTCAGCGCAGTTCCGGCTTTTGCGGCGGAAGATGCGATTCCATCCATTCGTATCGACGCCGCTTTGCGGAGCGACGGTTCCGCAGCCATCACAGAGGTCTGGAATGTTCGCGGTGTGTACAGCGGCACGGAATATTACAAGGCCCTGAATCACATGGATGGCATGAGCGTTCATTCTTTTACTGTAAAAGATGAGTCCGGCACGCAGTACGAAACACTGAGCACCTGGGATGCGGATCGTTCCAGAGAAGAAAAAGCCGGTACCTGCGGTATTCTGGAAACATCCGACGGTTACGAGCTTTGCTGGGGAATCGGCACGTATGGAGATCATCAATACACCATCCAGTATGTTCTGGATGGGCTGGTAAAGGATTACGGTGACTACGCGGGATTCTACCATCAGTTTGTGTCGGATCTTTCCAGCGCTCCGGAATCGGTCTCCGTCAAAATCCGGATGGCAAACACTTCTCTGACAGAAAATAACGCCCGGGTCTGGGGATACGGCTTCCCCGGTGAAGTGCAGATCGCCGACAGCGGAATTCTGACCGCTGATTCCTCTGAGTCTTTGGACGGCGGAGATTATGTGAATCTGCTGTGCCGCTTTGAAAGGGAGTTATTCCCGCAGGCCGCCAAAGCAGATATGTCTTTTGAAGACCTGCAAAAAAACGCGGAAAATGAGGAATCCCCAATCGCACTCTATATTCTGGGCGGTATTTTTGCTGTGCTAATCATCGGGGGCGCCGTGGCGTTCGCCTTCTTCTTTTCACGATACAAGCTTGCGGACGGCACGGCGGTAAGGCTGGCCGCTAGGGATCAAATCGAACCCACATGGTCAGTTCCTTTTGGCGGCAGTATCCCTGCCGTATATGCCGCAATGAAATTGCTGCGCAAGGGAATTTCCTGCGATAAGCTGATGGGCGCTTACCTCATCCGCTGGCAGAAGGCAGGATATATCAGCATTGAAGAACGTGAAAATCCACAAGGCAAAAAGAAATCGAAGCCGGAAGAAGTCATTGTCTTCCAGCCGGAGAAAATACCTTCTGCCCCAGTGGAGCAATCGCTGTATGCCATTCTGACCACAGGTGCCGATCTGGATGGAATCCTCTGGAGCTCTGCGATAGAAAAGCGGGCGGAAAAGCTTTATGAAAAGCTTACGGAGTGGGCCAAAGCGGTCGAAAGCGAAGGGGAAAAAGAATTGATTTTCCGGAGCGTGGCGGCTAAGGACAAAAACGGTGTTGTCCGATTCACTGCTTCCGGTTTCGATCAGGCTGTCCGAATGATAGGCTTCCAGAAATACCTGATTGGAATGAAGGTGCAGCAGAAAGACGGCCCCGCTCCGCGAGAACTTTGGGGTGATTATCTTGTATTTGCCGCTCTATTCGATATTGGCGAGCAGGTGCTGAAAAGCATGGAAGCTCTTGACCCCGTTTATTATGAATCCTTTTCCGGCATGTACGGCTACAATTCTTACCGTATGATATACTTTATGAGCATGACAAATCATATTTCTCATGCTGCCGCGCCCAATTTAAACGGAACCGGCGGTGCCGCAGGCTCTGTTGGCGGCGGTGGTTTCTCCGGCGGCGGTGGCGGCGGAAGCCGGTAAAAGCAGGCGGACTGATTGGGATTACAGTTGATCTTGATCAGAGGAAGCCAGACATACATTGGCATTTCAAAACGGATGCCAATATTGTATGGTTAACGGAAAACCGCCTGACCATATACAAGCCCCTAAAATACGGCTGGCCTGTTCAAACGGCCCGTCTTTCCACTGAGAAATTTTATTTGCGCGGCGAACACTTTGGCAAATGAAAGCAAATGTTTTCGTGCGCCGAAATATCTGAACTGCTGGCTTTCATCTGCTTTCTCTCTTCCCCTAAGAAGAGGGATGGAGCATCATTCGGATGAAAGCCAGCGGTTTTCTTACCCGATAAGGAGAAAGAACCATGAATTATCATTATCTTGACATGGAGCACTACCCGCGCCGGGGGCAATTCGATTATTTCCGCGACACGGCTTACCCTTACGCCGGAATGACGGTTCCTATTGATATTACGGAGCTCATGGATTGCATCAAAGAAAACGGCTGGCCCTTTTTTCTGACACTGCTGTACCTTGTAACTGGCACAGCAAACGCGATCCCTGAATTTCGCCAGCGGATCCGACAGGACAAAATCATTGAATTTGACCACTGCATTCCCTCCTATACGCTTGCGGCGGAAAACGGAAGCTATTGCTACTGTACTGCGGATGAGCGCCTGCCCTTTCAGGAATATCTGCTCGATGCAAAGCACAGGCAGAAAAAGGCGCAGGAAGCGGCGGGAATTGAGGATTGCGGGGACGAAGAGCAGCTATTTTTCATCTCCACCCTCCCCTGGGCAAGCTACACCGCACTCGTTCAGCCAGTACCGGCCCCTGCCGACAGCAACCCGCGCATTACCTGGGGAAAATATTTTCAGACCGAGGGACGAATCAAAATTCCGGTAACCGTGCTGGTCAATCACGCGCTGATGGATGGATTCCATATTTCAAGATTCTTTCAGGAGCTTCAGAGCCGGTTCTGCGACATGGACTGTTTATCCACTACGAACTTTACATCAAAAGTTTCATCCGATGATCATTAATATCAGGAGAATATGACATGGAAACGCTCAAAATCAAAAGCAATGCATTTGTGGAAGGAGCCTGGATTCCCGAACGGTATACTGCCCGGGGTGATGATCTGTCTCCGGATTTTGAAATAGAAGGCTTCGACCCCAATGCAAAATCCATCGCAATTACCCTCGATGATGCGTCGCACCCTATTTTCCCGAACTATAATCACTGGGTGGTCTGGAATCTGCCGGTACAGACCGTTATTTCGGAAGGAATACCGCATGGCGGGACTGTTACTTCTTTCGGCGGCGCCATACAGGGAATCGCTTACGGCAGAAACCGATACAAGGGGCCGAAACCGCCGCTACGATCCATTCACACCTATGTATTTACCGTTTTCGTTCTGGGCTGCCAAATCGATCTGGCCTCAGACAGCAGAAAACAAGACCTCCTCCACAAAATGGAAGGACATATTTTGCAGCAGGCAAGGCTTTCGGGGAAATTCCAAAGCCACAGAGAATAAAACAAAAAAGCGCTTTGCCAAAAGGCAAAGCGCTTTTTTAAACTGCCGAAAAAATTGCGCAGCCGCAAAATTGTAAAACAACTTTGCGGCTGCGCAATTTACAATGGTTTGTATGCTTTTCAGAAACCCATTTACAGTCCCTTTTTATGTTCTGCAATCGCGGCTTCGTAGACCTGCTCCATCTGCTCCACATTCTTTTTAAAGTCAAACAGACGAAGTACCCGCTCACGGCCCGCCTCGCCCATCTGGCTGCGCAGCACGGCATCCTGACAGAGCCTGAGCAGATGCTCCGCCAGCGCTTCCACATCTCCGCAGGGAGCCAGAAAGCCGGTGACGCCATCCTCTACGGTTTCTAAAAAGCCGTCCACATTGCTGGCCACCACGGGAACGCCGCAGGCCATCGCCTCCACAGCCGAAACACCGAAGCTTTCGGAACGGCTTGGCAGACAGACCGCGTCCATGCTGCTCAGCACCTTAGGCACCTGCGGATTGGGGACCACACCGCACAGACTCGCGCACTCGGAAAGTTCAAGCGAATCGATCAGCTGCTGCAGCGCCTCCTGCCGGCTGCCTTTCCCGTAAATTTTCAGGGAATACGAGCCCGGCGGCGCTTTCTGCACAAATAGCGCAAACGCGCGGATCAGGTCATCCATGCCGTAAACATCCTCCAGCGCTTTCACCGCGCCGACGCAAAAGCCGTCATGCTCCTGCGGCTGCGGAGAAAACTGCGAACAGTCCACGCCGAAGGGGGTAATCCAGATTTTGCGCTGTTCCCCAAAGACACGACGCACCTGATCAGCCATCACCTCGCTGGTAGAAGCCACGACATCTGCGGCCTTCAGGTTACCGGCTACCAGAAGCTTATGCACAGGGCTTTTCAGCGGAAATTCATACACGTCGCTGCCCCATACAGACAGCACCAGCGGGTGCGAGCGTGCCATACGAACCAGCGTACCGTAGCCGCTGGCATAGTGGGCATTGATGACATCCGGCGCAAAGTCCGCCAGATCACGGCGAAGCTCGCCTCCGTTCAAAAAATACCCGGCAAACCCGCTCTTGCCCAGATATACCACTTCTACCTCGGGATTCAGGTTTTTCTGGCGATTTTCATGCTCCGGCAGCGAATACAGCCGTACCTTATGCCCTCTTTTACACAGGGCGTTCACCCACTTGACCGTATGGCTGGAGCTGGCCGCCGACACAAACGCTATTTTCATGCCTGCTTCTCCCCCTGACTGCCGCCCAAATCTGCAAGGACGGCTTTTGCCCGGTCTGTCCAGAGGTTTCCCTGCACCGCCTGTGCGGCATTTTTCGCACAGCGGGCATACAGTTCGGTATCTCTGAGCAGCTCGGATACTTTCTCTGCAAAATCCGTGGGGTCGTTTTCGCATACGAGCCCCAGCGAATATTTCTGGATAAACTTTTCGGTTTCCGTACAGTTCACCGCCACCATCGGCAGGCCGTATTCCAGGTATTCCATCAGCTTGACAGAAAAGGCAAAGTCGTTATACGCATTTTTTTCGATGGGATAGAGGGCCAAATCCGCCTGCTCATACAGCGGAGCCAGCTCTTTTGCGCCGGAAGCATGCACCAGCTTCAGCCAGGGCTTGTTCCGAACCTTCTCCTCAATATAGGCGACTCCCTGCGGACGGCAGACCAGCGTAAGCGGGAACTCGTCCCCGTCCCCATTGAGAAGATCAAAGGCTTTCAGCAGAGTATCCGTACCGTAGCGCTTCGAGACTCCGCCCACATAGATGCTGCGCTTACCGGGAAGCTTCCCCAGCTTATCGCCGCGGCTGCCCATACAGGCCGGCGACAAAAATGCCACACGCGGAAAATCAAAATATTGCGCCATGCTCTCGGTCGGTAGATAAACCAGGTCTGTATTCTTTTTGAGGAAACGCACGTCGCGCTCCGACATCCATGCAATCACGTGCTGCTTGAAGCTCTTTCTGCCGGGGATGAACACCTCATCAAAACGGAAAGCGGCGTCCCGGTAAAAATACCCGACGGGAATCCCCATTTTGTGTACCCGGCGGATGAGCTTTCGGTCAAAGCCATGGAAAATCGGGCCGGAGGGACTCTCGACATAACAAAAGTCGGGCCGGTTTGTATCGAGCCAGCGGTTGATCTCCTCCACCGCATGGCGGCGCTGCTCGCGGCGGTTCTGCTGCGCCTGCAAGAGCTTGACCTCGCAGCCGAGGGACAAAAATGCCTCATACATCATCTGCGGACGCACGGACGAGCCGGACTGAAAATCCCCAAAATCAATATAGGTCAGGTATAAAATCGTCATGATTTTCCCGCCGCCTTCTTTTCTTTTCCCTCGAGACGATCCAACAGCTTGATCAGGCCCGCCGGCGCACGGGGCGACAGACGTTCCCAGATCCAGGGGGCGAAATGCCCGGCCACCAGGAAGAACAACAGAAGATAGGTTTGAAAATTGTAAATGAAGTCGACGAACCCGCCCTGTGTGGCCAACGCCAGACGGCTGGTGAGCATCGCGGTCAGCGCCAGCTGATACGGGGTTTTACGCAGACGGGTGAACGCATAAAACAAAACGCCCATCACAAGCCCCATATACACGATGGAGAGAACCATTCCCCAAAAGCCGAAATTCGCGTAGGCCTCGCCGATATAAAAGGCGTTCATCACACCGCCGGTACCGTCGTACACTTTCTCGGAACCGTAAAAATCCATGACCAGCTTGGCGGAACGGACATAACTCCCGTCGATGCCCAGCAGATGCATCGCCGTCGGCGACAGGCTGCGGCCATTCAAAAACGGGAAAATCGTCGGGAACAAGTCAAAGTGCATTGTCAGCGTGCCCACCTGGGTAAACAGCGTGCGGCCGATTGGGCCGTTATAAAAGTTGCTGTCGCCGGAAGTAAAGCTATACCCCATCCGCCCGTAAATAAATACGATGAACAGAGCCATGGCAGCGCCAAAGCCGAACACCACCCTGCGGGAGATGCCGCCGCGCTCATACATGAGGATCAGGAGCAGCACAAATAGGTAGAACAACACCGGGGATTTTTCAAAATTGATGGTCGCGGAAACGATAGCCGAGCCCACCAGCACAGCGGTAAGGGCCCACCACCAGAATTTTTTAAGCACCACCGCATAGGCAAACGCGATATACGACAGCAGCGGCAGAAACAGCCCCAGTAAAAGGTTTTTGACGTAGCTGTTGATGATTACGATCTGCGAAATCCGCTGGCGTTCCACGCCGAACTCAAAGCCGGCCGGAGTGCGTACCAGTCGCAGCAAAGGGAAATAGCCGATCTTGATGATATAAATCAGTAGTAGCACACAGCAGATAAACCCAATGCCTGAAATCGCGTAAAAGGCCAGTCTCTCGTGCTTTACCTCAACCGACTTTTTCAAATAGCTTTTGTAGCGCTGCTTGATATCGATATGAAAGCACTGATACAGCACGATGATGGTCAGCGGGAACAGAATCGCGGAAAGCAGAACGCTGTAGAACATCAGGTCAAAGCTGCTGTCGACCGTAATATACTTCATCGTGTAATGATTGTGATCCCCCAGATACACCATGGCGGCACCGATATACGTCTGCAGCAAAAACAGGTACATCGTATAAGAAAGCAGATTGATTTTTCCAATATTCAGTGTTGCCGATGCCTTTTTAAACAAGATCAGCGAAATCAAAAGGCCAAGGACAACGATAAGCTCTTTCCAGATCATTCGTCGGTCTCCTCAAAGCCATATTTTTCGTTCAGCAGATATTGTTTTGTCAGCAGGTCGCCATTGCGGAAACGGCCCTGCAAGAAGCGGATTTTCGAACGGTCGAATTCAGGATCCAGGAAAATGGAGTTGAATTGCGGCAGCTTTTCCAGAATAGAAACATCCTTGATGTCGGTGTACTGCATTTTCAGCACCTGAAGCTCAGTGTTGTTTTTCAGCGGCTCCAGAGAGGAAATGTTGTTCAGGCTGATTGTCAGCTCCAGCAGCCAGGGATATTTTGAGGCAAAGTTGATGTCTGTCAGACAGTTGGACGCCACACTGAGCTTTTCCAGCACAGGCAGATCGCCCAGATCGCCGACCGTGGTCAAGGAGTTGCTTTCAAGGGAATATTCATACAACTCGTCCATCCCGGTCAAGGGCTTTGCCACCATGATGCGGTTGGAGGTAAGGTTCAGTATATTCAACTGCGACATCCCCGAAAAAACGCTGTTGTCGGTAATACGGTTGCGAGAAAGATTCAGGCTTTTCAGATTTGTCAGCTTTGTGATGTCCGCAGTGACGCCGATGATCGAGTTGCCGGACAGATTCAGTTCCGTCAGGTTTTTCAGCGAGTACAGAGGAGTCATATCGCGAATATAGTTGCCCGCCAGCGTCAGCCGCTGCAGGGTCTTGATCTGCCCCAGCGGAGTGACATCCGCAATCTGGTTGCTGGAAAGATCGAGCTCTTTCAGATACGGAATATCCTTTAGCGCACTGACATCGGTGATCTTTGCAGAAGAAATCGTCAGCTTGGAAAGGCCCTTGAAGTATTTCAAATCCTGAATATCCTTCACCGGCACATTCTGGATCGTCAGAATACTGATCTTCTCTACATCCACATCGTAAATGTCATCTTTGGGGCGCTCGAGCAGATTGCGCACCTCGCGTTCCAGGTTTTTATCGTGGAATTCAATCTTAATGGCATCCTCGTTGATTACGTCGTCATTCATCAGAACATTGTAGACATTCTGATACGTGTTGACCCCCAGAAAAAACAGGGAAACCAGCAGCAAGGCCAGTGTGTAGGAGAAGGGCTTGTTGCTTTTCATATAGCCTGTCATCTGTCCGAAGCGCTCTTTCAAACGCAGCTTGCTCTGTCTTTGTTGCATTTCAGTTACCTCTCCACATTTTACTTATTTTGCATTTCTGACAATCGTCTGGCAGAAGCGGTAAAAAATCAGATAAGCACCGGCCATCGGCAAAGATGCGGCCAGCAGATACTGTTCAAACGTCATGGGAATCACAAAGGTCAGCAGCGACGGAACGGACACGGTAATCAGCAGGAAGAACTGCCAGACCATCGTAGCCTTCTGCCGCCCGAGTGCAATTGCACTGTTGGTCAAAGGCGTAACAACAAACCGCACCATGAACAGCGGAATCAAATATTTCAGGTATTCTGGAATCGGCTTCCACTCCGGGCCAAGGAACAAGGGAATAATCGGATCACCCCACAGCAGAAGAAAACCGAACGGGAATATAGACAAAATGGTCAGCCATTTTGTCACCGTAGAAAAGGTCTTGCTCAGCTTTTCCCCGTTGTGCTTGTCCGCCGAGGCGCCCCGCAGGAACACCTGGGACACCGCGCTGGAAACCAGTGTAAGCGGATTACCCAGCAGGCGGTTAATCTGGCTGTAATAGCCATTCATTATTCCGCCAAACTGCATCTGAACAAACAGGCCCGTCATATTCATAGAAAGGCTGTTCGCGATGGCACTGGGCAACATGTATTTGGGGTACGCCACATTTTTACGCGCAACCTTCTTTAAAAAAGGCAGGCGGAACATATAACGGTGAATCCGCCCTTTGAGGGTCATCACCATACGGAAGTTGCCAAAGAAATAGGAAAGGAACTGCCCAATAATCATGCCCCAATATCCCGCGCCAAGATAGCCCAAAAC
>JAEXDU010000045.1 GCA_023401495.1 Bacillota bacterium | reverse complement strand
CTTACAAGCAGGGGGTCACAGGTTCGAGCCCTGTTGTCCCCACCATTTTTTTGGCCCGCTAGCTCAGTTGGTTAGAGCGCTAGCCTGTCACGCTAGAGGTCGTGGGTTCGAGCCCCATGCAGGTCGCCAATTTATGCTTCTGTAGCTCAGTCGGTAGAGCAGAGGACTGAAAATCCTCGTGTCGTTGGTTCGATTCCGACCGGAGGCACCATTGCGGATGTAGCTCATCTGGTAGAGCGCCACCTTGCCAAGGTGGAGGTAGCGAGTTCGAGCCTCGTCATCCGCTCCAAAATAACCACGAAGCAGGTTTGCTTCGTGGTTGTTTCATTTTCCGCAAATTTGATAAGACTATCCGTAAGAATCGTCTTTACGGAACGACCGGAACATGGTATTCTTCTCTTATCTATAATTAGAATCCATTTAGTAGGGCGGAGGGTGATTGTATGCAGGGCTATTTTATCATTTTTGCATTGATCGCACTGATCTTTTGTGTTTTGTTTCGCTCCCGGCAATTGAAAAAGTTAGGAATCAAGGCAGTACATTTCGGTAAAATCGATCGGAAGGATTTTTTCATTCCTCCCTTTGTTCTTCTGTACTTTTATCTCATCGCTGCAAACAGTTTTGATTTGCCTCGGATAGGTGCTGTGTTGGATCACAACGAGATTGCCGCGTGGCTTGGCGCAGCGCTTTGTGTTTTTGCGCCGGTCCTGTTCCTTTGGGGAGTGGTTTCCTTCGGGAAAAGCTTCCGCGTCGGTATCGATCTCGATAAACCCGGCGTGCTTGTTTCCAATGGAGCTTTTTCTGTCAGCCGGAATCCGCTTTATGTTGCTTTCATGATGATTTTGATCGGGGTATTTTTGATTTTCCCTACTTGGATATTTTTCGCGTATCTGATCGTGGGTGTATGGCTGATCGATCGCCAGGTCTGCCGGGAGGAAAACTCACTCAGGGAGATTTATGGCAAGGAATACGATGCGTATTGTAATAAGGTAAGGCGTTATATTTGACGGTCTGATAAGTTGAGACGCATCATTTTGAATTTGCCGTTGTTATTCGTCTGTAATCATAATGGCTGACGATTTCGCATTCCTTATAGCAGAGAAGGCCAATCGATGCGATTGGCCTTCTCTGTATTGCTCTATTCGATTCCCGAACGTTTTTCATCGTTCGGATTTTACGCTTTGCGTGACCGGTGTTTGTAATTGCTTGCCGGGTGTGGAAGAAATTTCGGAATCTGCCGGAGTAGCTTTTGGAAGCAGCTTTTGGGGAACGGGCAGCTTGATCTGGGTCAGCATCAGCGCGCTGAACATCAGGACGCTGCCGCAGATTTCCCGCAGGCTCATGACCTCCTGGAACATCACAGCCCCGGAAATGACGCCGAATAGAGATTCCGTGCTGAGAATCAGCCCGGCGATTGCCGGAGACACGGTTTTTTGGCCAAGGGCCTGAAAAGTGTATGCAACGCCGACAACCATGATCCCTGTGTACAAAATCGGGCCGATGCTTGCTGTTAGTGACTGAAGATTCGGTGACTCCATCTGGAATGCGCAGAAAAGGGACAAAAGGCCAGCAACCACAAATTCTACCAGCACCAGCTCCAGACTGTCTGTTTTCTTGGAATAGGTATCTACCAGGGTGATCTGTATGGCCCAGAAAAGGGAGCCGATGAAAACATAAAAATCACCTTTGGATATGCTGAAATTTTCAGAGATGCACAAAAAATATAACCCCACCCCAGCCAGCGCGATGCTCACCCAGGTCATCAATTCGGTTTTGCGGTGGAAGAACAGGCCGATCAGAGGAATGATAACAATGTACATCGCTGTGATAAACCCGGTTTTACCCACAGTCGTATCAGCAAGCCCCAGCTGCTGAAAATAGGCGCCCGAAAACATGGCAATACCGCAAAGCCCTCCGCCGATCACGAGGTCTTTTTGCAAAAACGGTTTTCGCTCTTCCTTGCTGATGCGCTTCAGGATCAGGCTCAGCGGGAAAAAGATGACGGCTCCCGTTAAAAACCGGGCGGCTCCAAAGGAAAAGGGCCCAAGGTACAGCGTGCCCAGTTTTTGCGGCACAAGTGAGGAGCCCCAGATTATGGCGCAAAGGGTGAGCATCAGCTCCCCCTTGTATTGCTTTAGGCGATGCATTGGTATTCAGTCCTTTATCATGAAAATTCAAATTCATTGTATCATTATTCATTGGGGAAAACAAGCGGATTTCTTGTGTTTCGTCGAAAAAACGTCTGAATCGTCGGACCTTTTCAGGGGAGCAAAAGTGCCGTAAAAAATAGAAATTGTGCGGTATTTCCAGTTTTGATTTATCCGCTTTCCAAAAAAGCAGCACAATGATCGCCTTCGTGTTTCAAAATTCATTTTTAAAGAGATAAAGATGAATTTTGGTAAATACTTTGATATTTTATACAAGGATGCGATTCGCTTTGATCGGTTCACGGAAGAAAAGAAAGATATGTTCATAGAAATCTTTAGCGTGTTTGAAATTTTAGCCGGTATTTTTCTCTTTGGTAACCATTGGGCTGATTTCGGGAATACACTATACAAAGCGTCAGGGTTGCAGGGGGATTTTTTACTCAAATTTTGTAGGATTTGCATGCGGCAGTTTCTATGAAAAAGCGAGAAAGTATGCTATACTATTAAATGTTTGTGAATTTTTCAAAAGAGGTAATTGGATGGACATTAGAAATGATTTAAGAAACATCGCGATCATTGCGCACGTTGACCACGGTAAGACAACCCTGGTCGATCAGCTTCTGCGTCAGAGTGGCATTTTCCGTGTCAATGAGGCCGTCGCCGAGCGAGTGATGGACTCGAACGACCTGGAGCGTGAGCGTGGCATCACGATTCTTTCTAAGAATACTGCGGTCATGTATGACGGAACAAAGATCAATATTGTAGACACCCCCGGCCATGCCGATTTCGGCGGCGAGGTGGAGCGAATCCTGATGATGGTGGACGGCGTTCTGCTTTTGGTGGATGCGTTTGAGGGCTGCATGCCCCAAACCCGTTTTGTTCTGAAAAAGGCGCTCGGCCTTGGCAAAAAGCCGGTGGTCGTCGTCAACAAAATCGACCGCCCCGGCGCGCGTCCGCTGGAGGTTGTGGACGAGGTGCTCGACCTGTTTATCGAGCTCGGCGCGGACGAAAGCCAGCTGGAATTCCCGGTGGTGTACGCTTCAGGCCGTGATGGCTACGCGACTTTGGACCCGGACAAGCCGGGGGAGAACATGGTACCCCTGTTCGAATCCATTTTAAAGTTTGTACCGGCCCCGCAGGGCGATCTGGAAGGCCCGGCTCAGGTGCTGTTTTCGAACATCGACTACGATGATTATCTCGGGCGCATCGGTATCGGCCGTGTGGAACGCGGCAGAATCCGCGACGGCCAGAATGTGGTGCTGTGCGGCCATGAGGATGGCAATCGCAATTCCCGCATTGTAAAGCTCTATCAGTTCGAGGGTCTTAAGAGAGTTGAGGTAACCGAAGCGGCGCTGGGCGATATCGTGGCCGTTTCCGGCATTACCGACCTGAATATCGGCGAAACGGCCTGTGCGCCGGATTGCGTGGAGCCGCTGCCGTTCGTCAAGATCGACGAGCCGACGGTTTCGATGATGTTCATGGTCAATAACAGCCCGTTCGCGGGCAAGGAGGGCAAATTTGTTACCTCCCGCAATCTGCGTGACCGCCTCTTTAAAGAGGTGGAAACGAATGTGGCGCTGCGCGTGGAGGAGACCGATTCCGCGGATACGTTCAAGGTATCCGGGCGCGGCGAGCTGCATTTGTCTATCCTGATCGAGACTATGCGCCGCCAGAATTACGAGTTTCAGGTTTCCCGCCCGAGCGTGATTTACAAGACGATCGGCGGAAAGCGCTGCGAGCCGATCGAGCTTTTGATGATCGAGGTGCCGGATCAGTATGTGGGCGCCGTCATGGAAAAGCTCGGCTCCCGCAAGGCGGAGATCGTCAACATGGGCACCCGTGAGAGCGGCGTAACCCATATGGAATTTAAAATTCCCGCCCGCGGCCTGATGGGCTATCGTTCGGAATTTTTGACGGACACGAACGGCAACGGTATCATGAACCATGTGTTTGATTCCTACGAGCCGTACCGCGGCGATATCGTACAGCGCGCCCAGGGCTCGCTGGTTGCGCACGAAACCGGCCCCTCCACCGCCTACGGATTATTTTACGCGCAGGATCGCGGCAAGCTGTTCATCGGCGCCGGCGTGGAGGTTTACGAGGGCATGATCGTCGGCGCCAGCCCCAAGCAGGAGGATATCACGGTCAACATCTGCAAGAAAAAGCACGCGACCAATACCCGTGCCTCCGGTTCGGACGACGCGCTCAAGCTGACTCCCCATACGGTGCTCAGCTTGGAGCAGTCTTTGGAATTTATTGCGGAAGACGAGCTGGTGGAGGTTACGCCGAAATCGATTCGCATGCGCAAGATGATTCTGAACAAAGAGCAGCGCATGAAGCAGTCCAACAGAAAAAAATAAAGAAAGCGCCAGGGAACTGATGGATACATCCGCCCGCAGAGAAGCAATGAAGCTGATTATACTGGATTTGGAATGGAACGGTACTTATAGCCGCCGGCTGAAGGGCTATATCAATGAAATCATCGAATTTGGAGCCGTCAAGGTCGATGAGACCCTGACGGTTGTGGATACCTTTCATGCATTTGTCCGCCCTCAGGTGGGCAAGAAGATCAGTGGGAAGATCCGCACCCTGACCCGCCTGAGCAATGAAGATCTGGTGGACGGCATGCTGTTTATGCAGGCGGTCAGCCGGTTCAAAAAATGGGCGGGCGACGCGCTGCTGATGACGTGGGGAACCTCCGATCTATTGGCTTTGATTGAGAACTGCCGTTATTTCTGCGGTGACGGTCACATTCCTTTTTTAAAAAAATATGTAGATTTGCAGCGCTACTGCGAATCCCGGCTGCCGGGCATCGGCACGATGCAGATGGGCCTTTCCACCTGTGCGCAGCTGCTGGGAATCCATGAAGAAGAGTCGGAGCATCACCGCGCCCTGAGCGACAGTATCCTTTCGCTCGAGTGCTTTCGGGTGCTGTACCAGAAGGATGTGTTCGAGTCGATGATTCAGAATGCGGATGATCCGGATTTTTACCCCCGGCTCACCTTTAAAACGGTCATCCTCTCCGACTGGGAGCACCCCATGGTGCGCGGGGCCGATATGACCATCCTCTGCGACCGCTGCGGCCTTGAGGCAGAGCAGCTGAGCGATTGGATCGTTCGCAACAAGAGCTTCCGTGCAGATTTTTACTGCCCGCACTGTGATTATCGCTTTACCGGCCGCATACAGTTTAAGCTCAAGTACGACGGCCTGATCGTCAAGAAAAAGAATCTTCCGTTTCAGGAGGAGCCGCAGGAAGAAACTGCGGAAGGCGGGGAGGATATGGCGGATTTAGCGCTGGATTTGCAGGACATACAGGAGGAATCCTGAAAAGTATAGTCAACTCTTTGGAAACGCCATATGCAATGATTTTCCCCCGCCTCAGGCGGGGGAAAATCAACCACTTTTACGGTGGCAGTGCTATACAACAGGAGGAGCACGGCATGCTGAATCAAATGGAACTGCACGAAACAGACGGAGTGAAATACCTGACCTTTCCGGCGCTGGAGCAATACCCGCAGCTGCTGCATTCCTTCTCCACCCGGATTGGCGGAGTCAGTGAGGGAGAGTTTGAGAGCCTGAATTTCCGCAGAGGGGATTCGCGGGAAAACATTCTCGAAAACTACCGGCGCATCTGCCGCGCGGTGGGGTATGACTTTGATGGTCTGGTCGCTTCCGCACAGGATCATCATACCGTTCTGCGCTATGTGACGGAGCAGGAGAAGGGCACCGGCATCACAAGGCCGCGCGACATGGAAAGTGTGGACGGCCTGTACACCGATGTTCCCGGCATTACGCTCGTCACAAGCTATGCCGATTGTGTACCGCTGTATTTTTTCGACCCCACAAAAAACATCATTGCTCTGGCCCATGCCGGCTGGCGCGGCACTGTACAGCGGATCGGTGAAAAAATGACCGAAACCCTGTGCCGGCAGTTCGGCTGCAGCACGCAGGATATTCTGGCGGCAATCGGGCCGTCTATCGGCCCGTGCTGCTATGAGGTGGACGAAACGGTACGGGAGCAGGTGATGCAGCATACAGACCTGCTGCCGGAAGAACTGTTTGCCGAGCAGGGGAATGGGAAATATCTGCTGGATTTGTGGGAGTGCAACCGGCGGATTCTGGTGCTGGCCGGCATTCTGGACGAAAATATTTCGGTGGGCGAGGTCTGCACGAAGTGCCACCCGGAGCTGTTTTTCTCTCATCGTCTGGTGGGCGACAGGCGCGGCGGCATGGTGGCGATGATGTGCCTGAAGGAGGCGCAGTCCCTTGATTCTTGAGCATTGTATGCTGTGTCCCCGCGGCTGCGGGGTACGCAGGGAGCCGTCAAAGGGCAGCGGCTTTTGTCATATGGGCAGCCATCCCGTAGTGGCGCGCGCGGCGCTTCACTTTTGGGAGGAACCCTGCATCAGCGGAACGCGCGGCTCAGGTACGGTGTTTTTTACCGGCTGTACCTTGGGCTGTGTTTTTTGTCAGAACTACGACATCAGTACCCGGCGGCAGGTTGGAAAAGAACTGACCGCCGCCCAGCTTGCCGAAGTATTCCAAAGCCTGGTAGAGCAGGGGGCGCACAACATCAATCTGGTCAGCCCCACGCAGTTTGCCTTGCCGATTGCCGAGGCATTAAGGATGAAAAAACTTCCGGTTCCGGTGGTATACAACAGCAGCGGCTATGAAACCGTTGAAACGCTCAGGCTGCTCGAGGGCTTGGTAGATGTGTATCTGCCCGATCTGAAATATGTAAGCTCCGAACCGGCCGCCCGGTATTCCGGCGCGGCGGATTATCCCGAATACGCCAAGCAGGCGATTCTGGAAATGGTGCGCCAGACCGGCGAGGCCCAGTTCGACGAACAGGGAATGCTTGTCCGTGGCACTGTGGTGCGTCACTTGATTCTGCCGGGCCATACGCGCGAATCCATCGCCGTGCTCGATTGGCTGCGGGAGCATTTGCCTGAGGGGGTGCCGGTCAGCCTGATGGCGCAGTACATCCCCTGCGGAAAGGCGGAGCAGTACCCCGAGATCAACCGCCCCATCACCGCGCGGGAATTCCGTAAGGTAGAGGAATATCTGATGGAATCCGGGCTGGATGGTTTTGTGCAGGAGCGCTCCTCAGCGAAAAAAACGTATATCCCTCCCTTTGATCTGGAGGGGCTGGAGTTCCTTTCCGATTCAAAGCAATAAAAAAACCTGTGCCCGATCCGTTGGGCACAGGGATTTTTTTTGACTGTTATGGATGGGTCATCAGATGCCTTAAAATATTGTAGCTCGTTTTTTCTGCTGAAAGAGGGGAGAAAGCTGAAATGGAAATCACAGCCGCAATCGTACCTTGTCGGTATCGTGCTTGAACATATACACGCTCTGCACCAGACCGAAGCCAAGGTAAAAGCATGCTGTAGAGGAGCCGCCCGCGCTGAAGAACGGAAGTGTAACACCCATAACAGGCAGCAGACTCAGGCACATGCCTACATTGAAAATCGCCTGCGACGCGATCATACCGAAAAAGCCGAAGCACATATAGGTTCCCATCGGGTCGCTGGCCTTTCTGGCGCAGTACAGCACGGTAATCAGAAGCGCAAGAATCAGAATCAGCACGAGCGAGGTGCCGATAAATCCAAGCTCTTCGCCCGCGACAGAGAAAATAAAGTCGCTCTGCTGAATCGGGACGCTGTTGCGGGCCACACGCGGGCCCTCAAACAGTCCGCGGCCAAACATCTGGCCAGAGCCGATAGAGATTCTGCCCTGAATCTGCTGCAGGCCCGCACCCAGCGGATCGGCCTCGGGGTTCATCATATTGATCAGACGGGTTTTCTGGTAATCCGCCAGAACGTATTTCCACGCAAGAGGCGCGCCAATCAGCATGCCGCCGAATACCAGCGCAAAGTAGCGCAGCTGTACGCCTGCCGCAAAAGACATGGCAAGGAACATGCAGAAGAAGATCACCGCTGCTCCGTCGTCGCCCTGCATATGGGTCAGAAGCATGGGAATCAGGGCATGTACACCAAGAGTGATCACATACAAAGGATTCCTCAGCAATCCGCGTTCTTCCAAGACGGAAAGGTGCTTCGGGAAGGTGATCATAAAACCGATCTTCGCCAGCTCGGACGGCTGAAAGGTCGTGCCTCCCGGCAGCTTGATCCATGCCCTTGCATCTACACCGGAAGAACCCGAGGCAGATTGTCCGAACAGCAGCGTGTAGATAATCAAAAAAATACAAAAACCCGCCACAAGGTACCAGTAATTCGTAATTTCCCGGTAGTTCAGACGGGTCAGGATAATGGCGGCGACATATCCCAGTATCACGGCGATCAGCTGCGTTTTAAAGTAGTTGACGCTGAACGCGCGGGTCACGCTGGCCACCAGAAGAAGTCCGTAAACGGAAATCACTATCATAAACAGCCACAGGGGCTTGTTTGTTCGTCGAAAATACAATTTGAACGAGTCAAGAGCTCTGGACATAATTTCACCTCGAGTCTTATTATAGGCGGAACCGGGCGAAAGTTCAAGCAAATACTTTTATCCGGCCCCTGAATGTGGTATAATTCTTTCGATTGTTCTTTGCAAAGAGCGCCGGAATCGAATCAGCGGTTTACCATTGTTCATTCCCTTTCAAGAAGGCATGATATAAAAGTTGATTTTCTTCCCTGCCGGTAGGCGGGGAGAAAAGAATGGCTTGTTCAAAATCGCAATGATTGTAACGAGGACATGCTGTTTTGGGAGCCGGCCCTTTGGAGTTGTTAAGGAGGATTCTATTTTGCAGATTGTCACAGACTCACCCGCGCAGACGGAAGAGCTGGGCCGCCGCATCGCTCAGCAGCTCAGGGGCGGGGAGGTACTGGCGCTGTTTGGCGGTATGGGAATGGGAAAAACAGCGTTTACGCGGGGCCTTGCGGCTGGCCTGGGAATTTCTTCTGGGATCAGCAGCCCCACCTTTTCTATTGTAAATGAATATCATGGCCGTCTGACGGTTTACCACTTTGATATGTTTCGGGTAGAAAGCTGGGAGGATCTGGAATCCACGGGCTTTTTCGAATATTTGGATACCGACGCGGTTCTGGTTATAGAGTGGAGTGAAAATATCATCGGCGCTCTCCCGCCCGACGCGATCACCATCGAGCTGTCCGCCGGGAAAACGGAGCAGGAGCGCATTTTCCGAATCGAGGGATTAGAGCTATGAAAATACTTGCCATAGATTCCACCGCCGTTGCGGCCTCCGCCGCAGTGCTGGAGGATGACCGCCTGCTGGGGGAATTTTTTATTCATACCAGCCTTACCCACAGCCAGACGCTGATGCCGATGGTGCAGCAGGTGCTGGCGTGTGTGGGCGTTTCTGTCGAAGACATTGATTTATTTGCGGCGGCGGCCGGGCCCGGTTCGTTTACCGGTGTTCGCATCGGCGTGGCCAGCATCAAGGGAATGGCGATGGCCGGGGAAAAGCCGTGCGTGGGCGTTTCCACGCTGGAGGCGATGGCCTATAATCTTGCCCTGCCGGGGGCCACGGTCTGCGCCGTGATGGATGCGCGGCGTGGGCAGGTTTACAACGCCGTTTTCCGTTTAGGGCAAGGTGGTTTCGAGCGCCTGACGCCGGATCGCGCGATTTCGGTGGAAGCGCTCAGCGAAGAATGTAAAAATTATAGCCAGCCTTTATTTCTTGTTGGAGATGGGGCAAAACTGTGCTATAATACGAACGGGTTTCAGGAGCTTTCTGCTGTTCTGCCGCCGGAGCCGTCGCTGTATCAGCGGGCGTTCGGTGTGGGCAAAGCAGCCTTTGGCGCCTGGCAGCGAGGCGAAGCAGTACCTGCTTCTGAGCTGCTGCCCGTATACCTGCGCCTGCCTCAGGCAGAGCGGGAACTCAAAAAACGGCAGGAAAATCAAAAGGAGGGCTGAGCATGGTAGTACTGGGAGCGGATCACGGCGGATTTTGCCTGAAAGAAGCGGTAAAAGCCTATTTGGAGAAAAACTCCATTCCGTATCATGATTATGGCTGCTACAGTGAAGAATCGGTAGATTATGCGCTGTTTGCTTCTAAGGTGGCTTACGATGTGGCCGAAGGAAGAGCAGAGAAGGGAATTCTGTGCTGCGGCACGGGAATTGGAATTTCGATCGCAGCCAATAAGGTAAAGGGAATCCGTGCGGCGGTATGCACAAACGAGTTTTGTGCAGAGGCCACCCGCCGGCATAACGATGCCAACATTCTATGCATGGGCGGCCGTGTGATTGATGAGGAAATGGCGGTTAAGCTGACCAAGATTTTTCTCGAAACCCCGTTTGACGGCGGACGGCATGCAAGAAGAATTGCCCAGATCAAAGAAATTGAAGACGGAGAAAAGCTGTAAAGGAGTAAACGGATGGAACATCAGGTTTTTGAAATGACACACCCCCTCATTCAGCACAAGCTGACTTTTTTGAGGGATAAGAACACAGGCTCTAAGGAGTTCCGCAGCTTGGTGGGCGAAATTGCCATGCTGATGTGCTACGAGGCCACACGAGACCTTCCTCTGGAAGAAACACAGGTGGAAACGCCGGTCGCAATGGCTACCACAAAGGTGCTGTCCGGCCGCAAGCTGGCATTCGTGCCGATTCTGCGCGCGGGCCTTGGCATGGTGGACGCCGTGCTCGAGCTGGTTCCCGCCGCAAAGGTGGGCCATATCGGTCTGTACCGCGACCACGAGACCCTGCAGCCGGTGGAATATTACAGCAAGCTTCCGCAGGATACCAATGAGCGCGACGTGATTGTGCTCGACCCGATGCTGGCTACCGGCGGTTCCGCTGTGGATGCGATCAATATCATCAAGCGCAGCCATCCGAAGAGCATTAAATTCATGTGCGTCATCGCAGCGCCCGAGGGCGTTGAGGCTCTGAGCAAGGCTCACCCTGATGTGCCGATTTACTGTGCGCATATTGACGATCATCTGAATGAATCCGGCTATATCGTTCCCGGCCTTGGCGACGCGGGCGACCGGATTTTCGGCACCCTGTAACACAAAGCGCCGGGCTGCCGTGCCCGGCCCCGTTCGGGCCGGTGCTGTGCGGCAGATTCCTCGCAAAAGGCAAAAAGAGATTCTCCCTAAGGAGCGGTGATTTCCACCGGCTTTAGGAAGAATCTCTTTTTTTATATGGCCGGTTTTTTCCCGTTCCGGCTTTTGTACTCCTGATACAGAATATCCTTCAGAACCAGGAATGTGTCCGTTTCGCTCAAGCCGAACTGTTCTTGGCAGCGGTCGCACAAAGCCGCGATCTGTTCCCGATAAGCCCTGATCCCATCGAGAGACTGATAAGAGGCCAAAATGGGGTATTTCTGGCTCCAGGCCGCAGTCCAGTCGATTTCGTCCGCCGCGCTTTCCATGCTGGTCAAATCCGCGCCCACTGTATTCCCGCTGATCAGCTGATCATAGCTGACATGGTACAGTTCACAAAGAAGCTTTGCCTTGGTCAGGTCGGGAACTGTTTGATCGGTCTCCCATTTGCTCACGGTTTGTCTGGAAACATCCAGCTGATCCGCCGCCTCTTCCTGCGACAAACCCGCTTTTTTGCGCAATTCCAGAAGCTTTTTTCCCAAAGACATCTTTTTACCGCCCCCTTTGGTTTATTAAGTAGTCTTGTACTTACTTATGATAAGGGATGCGGGAAAAGCTTTCTACCAATAAAAACTGGAAATCTGTCAACCAAACGTAACATTTTTGGTTTTTTACAATCGCTTGACAAAATTGCCGCTGATGTCCAGCCGATCGTTGATGATGATAAAGGCCTGGGGGTCGATATCCCGAACAATCCGCTTCATGCGGTTGATCTCAAATTTGGAAACCACCGTCATAAAGATGTACGACTGCTCGTGTGTATAAGCGCCATAGCCCTGCCAGCAGGTAACGCCGCGGTGCAGGAGCTGAACGATGGTATCGGCCACCTCGGGGTGCCTCGTAAAAATCATAGCGCTCGATTTTATGTTCTGATAATGGGTTCTGTCCACCACCAGAGAGGTTGCGGCAGAGAAAATAACAGAGTACACCACCACTTCCACGTCAAAACGGAAGAGGCAGTACAAAAATACAATGCTGCTGACAGAAATGCCGAGCTTACCGACGCTCATGTCGGGGAATTTTTTGGTGCAGTACACGCCGATGATGTCGGTTCCGCCGCCGGAGCCACCTGAGCGCAGAGTCAGGCCGATGCCGGAACCCGCGATCAATCCGCCGATGACGCAGGCTGTCAGGTAATCTTCAATAATCGGGGTAGCCTGAACCGGAATGATCGTCATCGCCATCGACTGGCTTGCGACGGTCAGCACGGTTTTCAGGAAGAATGTACGGCTGATTTCCCGGTAGGCGAGCAGCAGAAGGGGAATGTTCAAAACCAGCATCATCACGCCGGCCAGATTGAAGGTTTGCGGAATATTCAGGTGCAGAACATTGATCGCAAGATCAGAGAGAACCTGCGCGATGCCGATGAAACCGCCGTTGTACAGCTTGAGCGGAACAATAAAGGTATTCAGGTTCGCGGCGCAGATGATCCCCCCTAAAACAGAGAAAAGGTAGCTTGGCAGCATTTGCAAGTGTTCTTTATGCAGTATGTGCGATTTTTGCATGGACGATCCCCCTGATTCTATATCTGTTTCCATTATATCGGGCAGGAAAAAGAAGTCAAGCGAAGAACTGCGTAACTAAAAAATAACTTTTTATACAAATTTTTATAAAGTAAGTTTTGGAATACGGAAAAAAATATTTTACTTTTGAAAAAAGTGTGGTATAGTGAATGACAGTGTTCCTGATTTATTGAAAAAAGGAGTGGAAGTCCCGGGATGAATAGTCCGAATCATGTGCTAATCGGACTGGTTGTATATGAGTATGTAGCTGAAAAATATGGTGTTCGGCTGGATAGAGCCAGCTTCCTAAAGGGAAATACCAGCCCGGATCATTCTCTTTCTTTCCTCAGGCCGCATCGCATGCGCTATTGCAAGGATATGGTCAAGAGAAAGATCGGCCGTACCTGCCGCCTGGAATGGCAGGACGAGAATCGGCAGCTGTCCAAAAGACTGGGAGTTTTGTGCCACTACTATTCCGATTTCTTCTGCCTGGCGCACAGCTCTGAATTCAGCGGCACTCTTTCAGAGCATATTCAATACGAGCAGGATCTGTTGTTTTACATGGGCAATCATATGGAATATTTCAAAGGCCTTGATTACGTGCCTGAAATAGAGGTTCCCTTGACGGTGCAGGAAATTTATGAACATATGCACGATCGCGTTCATCAAAAATACGAGCTTGGGCAAGACTTTGAAACCGAACTGTTTTTTGCGATTCGATCCTGCATTGAGCTGGTGCTGTATGTGTTTTATCATGGCCGCTGTGTGGCCGAACCGGCGGTGCAGCGATAACGTTCTTTTCCATTGAAATAAGCGTGATTTTTTAGGGTATGCGGCGCTGTCGCATACCCTTTTTCTTTTTAAAAAGAGTTTCTGCGGCTGATCAGCCGTGAAGATTATTTTTTAAATGGGTCTTCATTTGTTCCTGATTTTGTGGTATTTTCATAGTAATGAATTGATATGGGCATCTTATGGAAAACAGGAAAAGGGTGAAGAAAATGGATGCTTGGAAGAACAGAAGCGAAGAAGAACGTTTTGCGGCGCATGCTTTTTACCGCCCGGCGCAAAAGGAGACGATGGAGAAGCTGTGGAACAGTCAGCCGCAGCCGTTTTACCGCAAAGACCGGAAGAGTATCACAAAGGCCGGCGCATATCCGCAGGGATTTTACCGCACGGATTCGGTCAAAGATTTGCACTGATTTGGTTTGTTTTTTGCTGGACAGATGTCTTCGGATCAGCTATGATTATCCCAGAAGAAAGTGTGAAAAGGGAGGGAGAACATGCTGCACGAAGAATTAAAGGAAGAAATCCTGCGTCAGCTGGCGGAGTACGGTGAGCGCGGAATCAATCTCGATCTGGCGGAGCAGATTACAAAAGCAGCCTGCGAAAAAGCAAAAGAGGTGGGGGTACCGATTTCCGCCGCCGTTGTGGATGCAGGCGGAAACCTGATTCTGCACCTGCGGATGGACGGCGCGCTTTTGATCAGCGTCGATGCCGCTTTCAGCAAGGCGTATACTTCGGCTTCTCTGGAGTCTCCCACCGGGAGCCTGCATGAGCGAACCGTTCCCGAAGGGGAGCTGTACGGACTCCACACGATGTTTGGCGGCAGATACTGCGTATTCGGCGGCGGCCTGCCGTTGTTCCGTGCCGGTAGATTGGTCGGCGCGGTCGGAATCAGCGGCGGAACCGTACAGGAAGATACCCTGATCGCCGAAGCGGCGGTGAGCGCCTGCCCGGAGTTCAGCTGGAGTAAGAAATAGAGATTGATGGATTTAAAAAAGCTTTTTTCAGATGTCCCCACGAAATGAAGATGGATATTGCCAAAGCTTGATAAAACAAGGTATTGTTCTAATGGAACAATACCTTGTTTTTTTGTGGTATGAGTCGGACGTAATCATTCTATTCGCCACCATGTGCTTTAAGGGATGGCAAATCAACAATGTCTTGCTGAAAAGCCCTTAGGAAACAGGGGAATCTCAAAGCTGTAAAAAATGCTCAATGATGACAAAATACGACAATCGTGCTATACTGAAAAAGATTATAACAGCTTGAACGTACACAGTATCGATAAGCAGTTTTCATAAAAAACGCATGATCGTTCAAGAGCAAAGTAAAGCCTTATGAATGGGGAAATAAAGGAGTTTTTTTATGCAGGACGAAAGAAACCAGGCGCCAAACAGTGAAACGGAGCCGAAGGATCCATATAAATTTGTCTTTATTGATCCGAAGCTGATCCGCAGCGCCGCGGAAACAGTAAAACAGCAGCAGGAAGATTTGCAGGAGCTGATTGAAAGAGCGGAGGACGACGATCTTGAGGCAAAGCATCAGCTCGCACTCTGCTACTACCGTGGAACGGGCGGCGCAAAACAGGATTACGAAAAGGCCTTTTATTGGTTCCAGCAGGCGGCGGAGCAGGGTGATGTTTCTGCGCAGTACAATTTAGGCGCGTGCTATGAAAACGGGATCGGCGTGGAGCAGGATTACGAAAAGGCGGTTTCTCTGTATCGTGAAGCGGCGGATCAGGACTTTCCGTCCGCACAATGCGCTTTGGGTCTGTGCTATGAAATCGGGCAGGGCGTTGAAATGGATAAAGACAAGGCGATGGAACTATATCTGTTATCTGCAGAGCAGGACTACGCCCCGGCACAGTGCAATCTGGGATTTTTCTATTACCACGGGATTGCGGTCGAAGAGGACGACGCCCAGGCAGTCGCCTGGTTCACCAAGTCGGCGGAGCAGGAATATCCCCGTGCACAGTTTTTGCTGGGGGAATGCTTCGAATACGGATACGGTGTGGAAAAAGACATTGACAAAGCAGTCGAGCTGTACCGCCAGTCGGCGGAGCTGGATTTTGCGCCCGCACAAACACGCCTGGGCCTGATCTATCTTTACGCGCTCGGTGTAGAGAGGGATGCGGAACAGGCCGTCACCTGGTTCAATAAAGCGGCGGAGCAGGAATATCCGCAGGCATGGTGCGTTTTGGGTGAGTGCTATGAAAACGGATGGGGTACGGAGCAGGATCAGGAAAAGGCCCGGGAACTGTACCTTCTTTCCGCGGAACAGGGCTATGCGCCCGCACAGTGCAATCTGGGCTATTTCTATT
>JAEXDU010000173.1 GCA_023401495.1 Bacillota bacterium | reverse complement strand
CCTGGGCGGGAAAACGATTGACCCACGCTTCCAGCTGGCTGTCGTTAAAGGCCCGGCGGCGGTAATAGACAAAGGTGGAAATCCCATATTCGTCAAGATGCTGATGCCCGTCGTGATCATGATCATGATGATGTCCATGGCGATTTTCCCCGTGGCCGTGATGCTCCGCCTCGTGGTGATCATGCCCTGCTGCCTCTTCGTCATGTTCATGCTCAATGGTCTGCGCCCAGCCGGCAGAAAGAAATGTCTTGGAAAAATCAAAAAGACGAAGGTTCAGAATGTCTTTGGACGGAACATCCGCAAAGCTGGTTCGCCTGATCTGGGCCGAGGGCTGCAGCGCTTTTACGATGGCCTCGACCTTTGCGGTTTCCTCCTGCGACAGCAAATCCGTTTTGTTCAGCAGAACCAAATCACAGAACTCGATCTGCTCCACCAAAAGCTGCGAAATATCCGCCTCTCCATCGGGGTAGAGGAGCGCTTCGCCGCCGGAAAACTCCGTCAGCAGGCGGTAGGCGTCCACAACGGTTACGACAGAATCCAGTCGGCATAGCGTGGGGAGCCCTTGATCCTTCATGGTTCCGTCCAGCATGGCGATGGACTGCGCGATCGGCAGCGGTTCGCAGATGCCGCTGGCCTCGATCAGAATATAGTCAAAGCAGTCGGCTTTTGCCAGACGCACGATTTGAGTGATCAAATCCGTCCGCAGAGTGCAGCAGATGCAGCCGTTGGTCAACGCCACCAGACTGTCGTCGGTGATGGAAGCGTGCCCTTTTTCGCTGATTAGTGCGGCGTCGATATTTATCTCGCCGATATCGTTGACGATCACCGCAATACGCAGTCCCTGTGGGTCGGCCAGCAGCCGGTTGACAAGGGTTGTTTTGCCGGAACCAAGATAGCCGGTCAGCACGGTGATCGGGATGGGCTTTCTCATAACAATCGCTCCTTTGCTCTTTCAGGCGGATCGTCTGCGCCGCTACTGAATGACGACCTTCGTATCGTTTTTGATATTGTCATAGAACCATTTTGCATTGTCCATCGAGAGACGCACGCATCCATGGGAGGCAGGTTGTCCTAATTTTTCAGCTTCACCTTTGATCATTTCCCTGTTTTCATCGAAAGGAAGACTGTGGAACAGGTAGTTTCCATAGAACTGCGTCCAGTAATAAGCGCCTTCTTTTAAGCTTTTATTATAGAACGATTCCCCGCGGTTCGTGACCGTGTAATTTCCGGTGGGCGTTTCATAGCCTTCCATTCCGGTGGAGCAGGGAAAAACCTGAACAACAAGATTTTTCGCGTCCACAACGGTGACCTTCTGATCCTGTATCGAAACATAAACGGTGAGCGGCTGGGCCGCTTTTGCATAGGAAACCTGCGCGAAAGCGGGGAAAGTCTCCTGTTCTTTTGTTACATTCGAAACATCGGCACCGTTCGCCGGTGTGATTTTCAGATAATTTTTATTGCACCAGCCGGTCCGGCCGTCCGGGGCTTTCACTTTTACCCAATCGCCGTCGGGTTCCTCCAGAATGCCGAGCTTGGTCCCTTTCGAAACAGCAAATACGACGTCCTGGTCCGTTCCGGCGGAAAGCCGAATATTTAAACTGTCCAGCGTCTCCCCCTGATACGCCGTTTTTTCGGGTGCATTCGAAGAATTCTCCGCCGGAGCTTCACTGCGCGGCGCCTGCGAATCTGCCGCTGAGGACGGCTGGGAAGACGGGGAGGAAGAAGTCAAGGTGCCGGTACTTGAATTCGGCTGCTGTGTGTGAAATACATCGACATTTCGCAGCGCATATCCCGCAGTCAGACAAGCGGCTGCGGCCAACAGTAATGCGATCCACTTTTTTGATTTCCTTTTTTGTCTTCTCATAATTTCCGGTTCCTTTAATCGAAATTTCAGTATCCGTTTCAAATGCACACATTTTGCATTTGTGCCCATTATAGTTGGATATGATTTTCTTGTCAAGCACAAGGGACCCGGACGAAGTGGCCGAAATACATGAATATACCCGTTTTTTGAAAGGCTCCCCTGTCGGGCGGAGGATTCCTCCTATGGGCCCGGCAGGGAAGCTGCGTCTGCGGTATAGGGTGCTATGGCGTCATTCTGCGCCAAAAAGAGCGGTCAGCTCCTGCCGGTTCAGGTGGCGGCCGATAAAGCAAAGCATGTCGCCGCCGACGGCAGAGTTTGTGATCTGAACATCACCTGGAAGATATTGGAAGTTCAGATATCCGCCGGTACCTTGAACAATCCCCTTGGCGCGCAGAATCGATCCCTTTGCGTTTTGCTCCATGCGGGATACAAGGGAGAGCAGATCTTCTGTGCGGAATCTCCGTTTTGTCCGGATGGTCACGGTGTCAAAAATCTCTTCCGCCGCATGGTTATGTCCGCACCCGCAGGCCCCATGATGTTCGTGATGTTCGTGGTGGTCATGGTGGTCAGAGCAGGCGATCCCCGCATGGCTATGATGGTCATGGTTATCGTGGTCATGACTGTGATGGTTACAGCAGATCGGCTCCGCATGCTTCAAATGCTCAGAACAGGCCACCTCCGCATGAGAATGTTCGTGGGAATGGCTGCAGTGGTGTTCGTGGTCGCAGTGCGCCTCACGGGGATGGGGCGCCAGAATCGCGCTGACGGTAATTTGCTCCCATGGTTCAGAAAAAAGGCGGGCATGCGGATTCAGTTTCTTCACCAGCCTGCGGGCCTGCGCGGCCTGGTCCGGGGAAAGCCCGGCGCGGCTGAGAAGAACGACATCTGCATTTTCAATCTGATTGATGAAAAACTCGCCGAAATTATCCAGATACATTTTGCAGCGCTTTGCGTCCGCAACGGTAATTCGGCTTTTTACCTTTGCCAGGGACTGAATCTGTGGATCGGCGCACGCCGTTACAATGTCGGAAAGCTTACCGACCCCGGATGGTTCAATGATGATTTTATCGGGCTGATAGCGTTTTAGAAGGTCTTTGAGCGCGCTTACAAAATCGCCCGAGAGGCTGCAGCAGATGCAGCCGGCACTGATTTCCCTGATTTCCACACCGCTGGATTTCAGCAGCGCGGCATCCACGCTGATTTCCCCAAAGTCGTTTTCGATCAGCGCTACCTTTTCGTGCGCAAACGCTTCTTTCAGCAGCTTTTGAATCAGCGTGGTCTTGCCCGCGCCCAAAAAACCCGAGATAATATAAATTTCTGTTGCCACTGGCCTCATTCTCCTTTGATTCAATTAAAAATAGATGGTGGGATCGGATGGAGTACCTTTTGCAAACCGAAACATATTATTTGGTTTCCTTATGCAGCGTGTGCTTGCGCAAACGGGGGCAATATTTCATACATTCCATTCTTTCGGGATGGATTTTCTTATTTTTTGTTGTCGTATAGTTTCTGTCTCCTGTTTCTGTGCATGCCAACGTAATTTTTTCTCTCATCGTAAGACTCCTCTCAAAAAATTACCAACTGGATTTATGAACACCGGGAATTTTCCCCTGATGCGCCAACTCACGGAATAAAATGCGGGATATGCCGTATTTGCGCAGATAGCCGTGGGGCCGCCCTGTCAGAGCGCAGCGGTTGTGAACCCGTACCGGGGAAGCGTCGCGCGGCAGCTTGCTCAGCGCGGCGCGATCGCCTGATTGAATCAGGGCTTTGCGCAGTTCGGCATATTTTTCTACTGTTTGCTGCTGACGCAGGTGTTTCATCATTTTTGATTTTTTTGCCATTCTAAACTCCTTTTCAATCGGCGGTTGTTTTCTTACGCGTACAAATCGCTTTCCCAAGTATCAGGAAATGAGGTAAATCTGTTTTGAGCATGATCGCAGGCATCTTCATTTCTGCATGCAGTTTTTGCAGTAGCCGTATACCTCCAGATTGTGCCCGACCACCTGAAACTCCCTTTCCGGGAGGCCCGGGAAAATCGTTTCGATCGCGCATCTTTCCAGCGGAATGATTTTATGGCAATTGATGCATACGGCGTAATGCTTATAGTGAAAACGGTTCAGCTCGTAAACCGCCGTTTCACTGCTCATGACGGAAAGCTTTGTGACGATCCCTTTTTTCACAAAAAGGCTCAATATCCTATAAACGGTAGAGGGCCACGCCGGGTCTTGCTCGGTCGTGATTTTAGAACAGATTTCCTGAACGCTCAAAGGGTTTTCCGCCGCCTCCAGCGCAGAAAGCACGCGTTCGCGCGGCTTTGTTTTTTTGAAACCGGCGGGCCAGTTGTTTGTAAAATCCGTCATAGGTAAGATGCCTCCCGTAATGCACAGCCAACGTTAATGCAAATGCAAATCATGTGCATTATACCAGATTATATGTCTCTTATTCATTGAAGTCAAGTATTTTTCGTTCCATTTTTACGAAACCGAACTGCTTTTGAAGGAACGAACCTTCTTCGCTATTTGCTTTCCGACCAATACCAATACGAGCATCGCAACAGAAACCAGCGCGGTAAAGCCGCCGGGAGCCACATTCAGGTAATAAGAGAGAAAAAGCCCGAGCATGATATCGAGGAAGCTGAAAACGATGGAAAACAGGAACGTATGCCGAAAGCCCTTTTCCAGCTGCAGCGCTGTTGCGACAGGGAGGGCAATCATGGAGCTGAGAACCAGAACGCCGACGATCCGAATAGAAATGGAAATGGCGGAGGCGACCAGAATCGAAAATACATAATTGATCAGCCGTACCCTTACGCCCGCCACCTTGGCCGCTTCCTCATCGTAGGCAATGTAAATCATTTGGTGGTATAAAACAATCAGCGTCAAAACGGAAATCAGGCTGAGAATCAGAACCATAGCCATATCGAATTTTGTAACGGTAAGAATGCTGCCGAACAGGAAAGAGTCGGCGTTCGCGTGGAGCTTACCGGAGCTGATGATCGTGATGGCGGTACCGACGCTCAGAGAGAGAACGACCGTGAGGATCAGGTCGGTGTACTTTTTGAAATAGCTGCGCAGAAATTCAATGAGCGCACCGCAGAAAGAAGTGAAGAGGAACGCCCCCAAAACGGGATTCTGCCCGCACAGCAGGCCGATCGTAACCCCCGCCAAAGAAGCGTGGGAGAGAGTATCGCCAATCATGGAATAGCGGCGCAAAACCAGAAAAATACCGATACAAGGGCACAGTATGGAAATAAAAACAGATACGAACAACGCGTTCTGCATGAAACTATAGCTGAGCATCCGATTCACCTTTCTTTTCTCCGTGAAGATATTCCTTTGTATATTGCTCGGGAGTGCAGAGATGTCCGCGCCCCGCCGCCAGATGGTACAAGAACGTCGAGTTGGCGATGGCGGCGTTCAGGTTGTGTTCGACGGAAACAATCGTGATCCCTTTTTCCCGGTTCAGTTTTTTCAGAAAACCATAAATCTCTTTCTGGCTTTCCATATCCACCCCCGTGGACGGTTCATCCAATATCAGCAGGTCAGGGTTTCCCAGCAGGGCCCGCGCGATCAGAACCTTCTGTCCCTGACCGCCGGAGAGCGTTCCCACCAGTGCGTTTTCAAAGCCGTTCATGCCTACCTGCGCAATGCCGGACGCAACAGCGCTCTTGTCTTTGATCTTCAAAAGTTTGCGGTACGAATGGAGCATCTCAGAAACAGTGATCGGGAAATTCGCGTTTGAAAAATCATTTTTCTGCGGAACATACCCGATTCTTTTTGCCTTCGATTCGATGATACCGCCGGTGGGTTTTATGAATTTCAGGATCAGCCGCATCAACGTGCTTTTGCCGCAGCCGTTTTCACCGACCACAGACACATAGTCGCCGTCGGATAGTTCCAGTGAGATATCGTTTAATACAAACGGGGGAGAACCCGTATAAGAAAAAAACAGATTGCTTGCCTGGATCATGAACATGGTCACCTCTTTCAAAATGGTGCGTGCTTTGCGCCGAGCGCCCTGCAAAGCAGAAAACACTTTGCAAATGCATTTCGTTTGCGCTTGACAAATCAATTTTACGCGCTTATGATATAGATTATAAACGCAAATGCACTCCATTTGCAAGTGTAATATAGGAGGTTGTTAAGAATGTTTCAAAAAGCAGCAGCATTGCTGGTAAGTCTGACGATCCTGATGGGCGCCACGGCTTGCAGCAATGGAAGTCCGACAGAGCAGCAGGGGAGCAGCAGTGCTGAAAACACAAGCACAGTGGAAGCGGAAAAAATCCCTGTTTCCGTTACCTTTAACGCGATGAAGGAATTTGTAGAGGCTGTCGGAAAAGACAAGGTAGAGGTCGCTACGATTATTCCGGATGGTACGGAGCCGCATGATTTTGAACCGAAGGCGCAGGACTTGGCCGGGCTGAGCAAAGCCAAAATTTTTGTATATAACGGATTTGGCATGGAAGCCTGGGTGGACGATGCGATCAAATCCGCGAATAATTCGAGTCTCATCACGGTAGAGGCTTCCAAGGGCGCGGAACCGATTCAGAATACGGAAAAGGAAGAAATCGAAGAACACGGCCAATATGATCCTCATCTGTGGCTCAGCCTCAAAGGCGCGGAAGTGGAAGTGAAGAATATCAAAGAAGCGCTGGTCAGCGCGGATCCTTCCAATAAAGAGTTCTATGAGACAAACTGCAACGACTACGTCGCCCAGCTGGAGAAGCTCTATACGGAGTATCAGGGAAAATTCCAGTCCGTGAAAAAGAAGAGCTTTGTCACCGGGCATGCCGCTTTCGGCTATCTTTGCCGGGATTTTGGGCTGGAGCAGAACAGCGTAGAGGATGTATTTGCCGAAGGCGAACCCAGTGCGCAGCAAATGGCGGAGCTCGTAAAATACTGCAAAGAGAATCAGGTAACTACCATTTTTGCAGAAGAAATGGCCAGCCCGGAGGTCTCTAAGACTTTGGCGGACGAAGTCGGCGCCAAGGTGGAAACGATCTATACGATCGAAGGCGGCGAAGACGATAAATCCTATCTGGAACGCATGGAAGATAACCTTTCCAAGATTTATGACAGCCTTGCCAAATAACGGTTAACAGTCAGCCGCCCAAACGCGATGCCTTGGCGGAGAAATAAGGAGTTGTCAATGATGTATGAGGATAAAGTACTTGTCTGCGCGGACTGCGGAAAAGAATTCATTTGGACCGCTGGGGAGCAGGAGTTTTATGCAGAAAAGGGGTTCACGAATGAGCCCAAGCGATGCAAAGAATGCCGATCGGCCCGCAAGAATACAGGGGAACAGCGTCCCCCTCGTCAAATGTATGATGCCGTTTGTGCGGCCTGCGGCAAGCCGTGCAAGGTCCCCTTTCAGCCGAGCGGTGAGCGGCCCGTTTATTGCAGCGAGTGCTTTGCGAAGATGAAAGCGGGGGCGGCAGTGTAATCCCCCTGTCAATGGATGTGGCCTTTTTCTCCCATTTTGCTTGCGGAATGAGAGAAAAACTGGGCCAGGATTGCCGTTTTACACCCTTTGCAAAGCTCCCTCATCAATCTGAAACATAACAGCCGGCCATAAAGGCTGTAATAGCAGAAAGCGCCGGGGGCCACGATTTTT
>JAEXDU010000253.1 GCA_023401495.1 Bacillota bacterium | reverse complement strand
ATCTTGAGTACAGTTTCCATATTAGCTCCGCCTTTCGGTTTATCATATGCTAATATGTTGGACTTTTATACCCAATTTATACCGTTTCTCTGGAATTTATTTCTTGTCCCGCGGGCAGAAAATCGATTCGCCCGGTCGGGATGTCCGCCGCAGCCACGAGGATTCTCATCGGAGTGCCGATGGTAATGCGGCTGCCGGTTCGCTCATCCACCTGCGTCACGACGCCGTCAAAGCGGTAATCGGCGTTCGGGAATGCGCCGACCGGCACAAAGCCCTCCACACTGTTCTGAAGCTGAACGAAAACGCCGCGCTGTGTCACGCCGCTGACAACGCCGTCGAATTCCTCGCCAACATGCGATTTCATAAACTCCGCCTTGTAGCAATCCTCCGCGCTGCGCTCGGCCGTCATGGCGCGCACCTCGCACTTGGAGGATTCCGATGAAGCCGCTGCGGCGAACGACGCAAAGCGCAGCGCCAGCTCGATTTGCCCCAGGCTCTGAGACTGCGACAAAATCCGGTGGATTGCAAGGTCAGGATACCGCCGGATCGGCGAGGTAAAGTGGCAGTAATCCGCAAGGGCCAGGCCGAAATGACCGACCGGCTCGGTGGAATACTTCGCCTTTTCCATCGTGCGCAGCACCTGATGCGAGATCACCTGTTCGGCGGGCGTTCCCCTCACCTGTCCCAGCAGCTCTGAAAAATCGGCCGGAGACGGCTTTTCGGAACGAAGACGCTGAGTCGAAAAGCCCAGGGCCGCCGCCAGACTGACGAGCGCCTTGATGCGTTCGGGGTCCGGATTTTCGTGAATGCGGTACACAAACGGCAGCTGTTCTTCTTTCGCGAGCTTGGCCCCCGCCTGATTCGCGGTAATCATCAGCTGCTCGATCATTTTCTCGGCTTCTCCCTGCACACGGGGACGCACATCGACGCACACACCGTTTTCATCGAGAGTAAACATGGATTCTCCGCTTTCAAAATCCACGGCTCCTTTGTCACGGGAGCGCTGCTCCAGAATCTTCGCCAGCTCGCGGCCAGTTTTCAGAGATTCGAGCACGGGGGCATATTTCTCCAACAAAGCCGCGTCCGCTTCGCCGCTGAAAATGCGGTTGACCTCGGAATACACGCCGCGCACCTTGGAATGGATCACCGTCTTTTGAAAACGGTAGCTGACAATTTCGCCCTTGTCGTCCAAACGGATCAGAGCGGAAAAGGTGAGCTTATCCTCCCCTGCGTTCAGCGAACAAGCTCCGTTCGAAAGCTCCTTCGGCAGCATGGGGATGACTCTGTCCGCAAAATAAACCGAGGTGCCGCGCAGAAACGCTTCTTCATCGATGGCGCTGTCCTCACGCACATAGTGCGATACATCCGCGATATGCACGCCCAGATCAAAGCCTCGCTCCGTGCGCCGCACGCTGATCGCGTCGTCCAAATCCTTCGCGTCCGCTCCGTCGATCGTGCAGATCATCTCCTCGCGCAGATCAAGCCGCGCGCTAAGCTCTTCCTGCGTGATCGGCTCCTGTGCGGCGCGGGCCGCCTCAGCCATTACCGCTTCGGAAAATACCGTGGGAATGCCGTTCTGGTCGATGATCGCATCGGCACAGATTTTGGCACTTTCGGCGGTGCCGTAAATCTTTACCACACGGGCAGAAAGCTTTTCGCGGCGCGGCACCCGCACCAGCTCCGCCTGTACCTTGTCGCCCGGCCGGGCGCCCATCAGGTCGCTTTTGGGGATCGGCAGATTATAGCGGATGGCGATATCCGGCACGATCTCAAAACCGCTGTACGATTTACGCACGGTACCGGTGGTCACCCACTGCCGGCGCTTCGTGATCGAGGCAACCTCCGCCTTTTTTCCGCGGGGTGTTTCCGTAATATTTTTCAGCAAAACCGTGTCGCCCACAATCGCGCCCTTCAGGCGGTCGCTCGAAACGTACAGATCGTCTCCGCCGTTTTCAGGGCGCACAAATGCAAACCCCTCCGACAGGGAATAAACCGTCGCGGTCACACGGGTCTGGCCGGCCTTGCCGAACACCTGGTGGCGTTTATTCACATACACGTCGCCGCGCACCTGCATCTGATGCAGCGTATCATAAAAGACCGATTTGTCTTTGATTCCTGATTTTTTGAGCAGCTCTTTCGAAGAAATCGCATGGCGCAGCTTGGAAAGTGCCTTTAAAATGGCTTCTGCCGGTGTATTTTCTTTCTTTTTAATCATTAATTCACCCTTTTCCTTTTGAAAAAAAGCTCCGCTTTTCAGCGGAGCTTTTCGGCTGCATTCTTATTTCCCGGTGAAAAACATAACGGCGTTAATGGCAATCACCATTACGAAAAAGCCTACCGCTATCACTTTTGTCCAACGCGATAGAAATGCGTCGATGGAACGTGCTTTATTCTTAGACAAAAATGTATCTGCGCCGCCGGTAATTGCGCCTAAATTCTGCTGCTGGCCTTCCTGAAGAAGGATAATCACCACAATCGCGATGGAGAATAGCAGCAAAACTACTCCAAAGAAAATCTCGAGTCCACTCATAACGTACCTCCGAACATCCAAAACGTACAATAAATACTTGTGATTATGATACCACAAAGCCCGTATTTTAGCAATCTTTTTTCAAAAAATTATTGGACAGCCCTCTTCCAAAAAAATCCGCACATATCCGGCGGCAAAACCGGACATAGTAAGATCAGCAATTGAAAGTTTCGCGTGCGTTTGCATTTTCAATTGCCGGAACCGCCGCCGGATTGCTATTGGCTTTCCGTGCGGCGGTTTGTTTTTGATCAAAAGCACAAGGCCATCTTTTTCAAGCAGTGGGCTTCACATAACAAAACCGAAAGAGGGCTGTCATCCTCCTTCGATTTTGATCAAAACAATGGAAAATACATGGTGTTCTTTGTCTTGAAAAATTGGCGATGTGCAAATTCAATTCCGCCGGCTCAATCGACTTAAGTGAGCGACAGCTGGCCGCGCATGGCATCGGCCTGGCTGGGCACCGCGCCGGGCGACGGCACGTTCTTGCGGTAGCGGTCCGGCGTTTCGAGCATTCCATCTTCATATGGCTCGGCGTTTTGCAGGTGGTGCTTTGCCGCGGTGAACGTCATGACGAAAACGCCCTGCGTGGTGCGGGTAGCCTTATCGGGAACTGCTCCTGTGTTGACAAGCAGCAAACGACCGTTGGTTCCCG
>JAEXDU010000169.1 GCA_023401495.1 Bacillota bacterium | reverse complement strand
TAGCGCTTGCGGCCCGGCCCACCCGGAGGCGGTCTGCGAAGAGTGCTGAGCAATACGATCACGACGATCAGAATCCCAAGGCCGATCAGTGCCCAGGAGAGAACCCCCCACCAGTTCATGGTTTTCGGCGTTTGAACCTCCACACCCGAGGCGATCAAATTATCTACCTCGCTGACTGAACCGGCCGGCGGCAGAGAAATGCCGGAAGAAGAAACCTCCGAAACGCCCCAGAACTCCCCGATCTCACTGCTGGAAATCTCAGAGGAAGAAGCCTGCGACGACACGACCTTTTTCTTTGTGGTCGATTTGGAGGAAGTACTGCGGGACGACGTCGTCTTGGAGGACGCCGAAGAGGAAGATGAGCTTGCCGGTTTGCTTACAGCGGAAGAAGATTCCTGAGCTGGCGGCGCGCTGCTGGCCGGTGCCGAAGAGGTTTGCTGCCCCGGCGTGCTGCCCGGTACGGAGACTGTATCCCCCGGGTTTGGCTGGGACTGACCTTGTCCACTTGTGGCCGGCTCCGTTGAGGTCGCCAGAACCGGTGTACAAATGAGGGAAAAGCCCAGTATCAGCGTCAGCATAGACACCATTACCTGTTTTCTTCTGAACATGCGCGATTCCTCCATCGATTATTCCTACACTGGTCCTGTATTCCAAAGCCTGCTGTCTTTTTCACACGAATCAGTATAGCAAAAATCGTCGTAAAAAGCAATCTTTGAACTTATTTGTAAGCTTTTTGTAACGGAATCTGTTCCAGGAGCTTCTGACCCTCTTCCACAGCCGTTATCACCACGTTTTCCGCGTTCTGAACCCACTGGTCCAGCGCGGTAATATCCCATTCTCCGCCCGCCCCCAGAACATGGATGCTCAGGCTGGTTTTCTCTTCGCTCACCAATATCTGAATCAGCGGCTGGCTCTGCCCAAAGCCGACCCGCGCGCTCTGGTAATCTACGGTAATAATTCCGCATGCCAGCATAATCAGGCAGAGTGTTGTAAAAAACGACGCCCAAAAGTAGCGCCTTTCTTTCACGTCTTTCACGATTGTTTCTCCTTTTACTTCGAAATACCTCTTGAAAAGACATCATTTCTTCCCCTGCCGAAGAAGGGGAAGAAATGACCGGTTATACAATATAAGACAGAGGATTTACTTCAGCCCCAAAAGCGTTTTCGCAAGGGCCGCGCCGAACAGCTCACCGGAATACACCGCTTCGTCCAGCGTGTTAACCTCGGTACCGACTTCGACCAGCAAAGACCCTTTTGTCATATTCAGATTGTATTGACGCGGACAGAAATTGAGGGGCCGCGCCAACCCGGGGTACAAATCCGACAGCTGCTTCTGAACCCGCACACCCAGGCGCAGATTATACTCCCAATCCGGGAACCCGAGGGTACCGTCGTCGTCGCAGCCCGATAAAATCATGACCTGCGCCGCTTTTTTTCCGTTGATCACTGCCGTGGGTTTATACCGCGTTCCATTCGAGGCCGTCATGGAATCGCGATGAATATCCAGAGTGACCTGAATGCTGGGGTACTGCTTCAAATTTTTGGCCATGGTCTGCTTCGAACGGTTGTAGGAGCCATTGTACGCCGGGGAATCGTGGATGGTCGTATCGTGCACCACGCCGATCCCCACCGCCTTGAGCTGTGCCGCGATCGCGTTGCCCACCATCACCACGCTCCGGGTGCCGTCTGTGCTTCTGCTTTCCGAACCGGCCGGAACCGAAGCGGCCTCCTGCAGCAAATAGGCCTCCGTCGTGTGCGTGTGATAAATCAGCACCTGCGGCTTGCTGTCTGTTTGTATTTTGACCGCAGGTTGTTTTTCTAATTCAGCTTTAATGTCAATTTTGTGATTTTGGTTGGTATTTTTTACAAAAATATTCTCATACTGCACGCCGGAGTTCTGAATCGCCAGCTCTTGGATCTGTGCGCCGGAACCGCTGGCCGCAGGAGCCTGGCTTTGCGCCGATGAGGTCTGCGAGCTGCCTTCCTGCGCGGAGGAGGAAGGGGAAGAGCTCTGAACCTCTGCCGGATCGCGCACCGCTTCGGAGGATTCCTCCGGCTGGTTGTGCTCCGTTTCAGGATTTTGATCGATATCCTCTTCCGTAAGGCCTGTACGCAAAAGCGCCGTCGCGCCGTCGGGCATAATGAATCCGGCGGCAGCCAGCGCCGCCGCTTCTCTTTGGGCCAGCACCTGCGGCCCAAGGCGTGAGATAAAACAGGCGACGGAAATCACGGCAACCACCAGAGCCGCCGCATTGCGCAGCGGTGAGCTTCCGCCTCTTTTTTTCTTTTTGAAATTGATAATCTTCATATGCTTCTCCCCAAACAGACTCTATCTATTGGTATGCGTCAACGCTTGGGGATATACCTTTCGCTTACGGTGCGGTCAGCATTGTCAGATCCTCTACAGAAAGGCTTGGATTCAGCGCGCGGTTGATTCCCATGGCCAGCATTTGGGCGGCTCTGGATACCAGCAGATCGATCTCTCTGGGCGTGACCACCATACGCGCGCCGCGCGGCGTCAGCTTTTCTTCGCTCCGCTCTGTGCGGATGCGGTCGCCCCCAAACAAATCGAGCGCCAGTGTTTCCACATCCACCACGGTGGGAACGCCGATGCCGATCACCGGCACGCCCATCGTGTGCTGGTCGATGCGCGGGCGAAGGTTGCCCACTCCCTCACCGGGGGAAATACCGGTATCGCTCAGCTGCACGGTACAGCCAAGCCTGGCCAGACTGCGCGCGGCGAGAGCATCGATCACCACGACTGCACTCGGATGCAGCTGCTTGCAGATTCCCTGCAGAAACTCCACCGTTTCAAGGCCGGTATCGCCCAGCACGCCGGGAGTGATCACCGCCGCGCCGCGCAGGCCGGTCAGCCCCGTCACCCGCGCAAGCTCACCTTTAATATGCCGTGTGGCAAGTACCCGCCCCGTCGTCTGCGGGCCGAGCGCGTCCGGCGTAATCTGCCGGTTACCAAGCCCCGCCACCAGTACAAGTCCCTCCTCCGGCAGCAGAGCCGAGATTTCCTTGCGCAAAAGCTCCTGACACTCATCCTCCAGATCTACCGTATCCGAAATCGGGGGCATTTCGAGCGTAACATAATTTCCCATTTCCTTATTTAGCTGCTTCGCTCCCTCCGGCCCCTCTACGCGGATGCGCGTAATTTTACAGCTGCCGTGCTGCTCCTCGGTCTGAGAAATATCCGGGAACGGATGCGTAATCGTTTCGGTGGCTTCAATCGCCAAATCCGTGCGAAAAATCATTGCATTTTCTCCTCTCTTGTGATATACTCATTAAGTTATTAAGGCTTTGCGAAAAGTAAGAAAAAATTCTTGCATTTTTTCTTTTTTTATGCTAAGATTTCTGTTACATGACAGATGCGACAAAGGAGGTGTGACTATGCCGAATATTAAATCAGCCAAGAAGCGCGTTAAGGTAATCGCGACTAAGACTCTTCAGAACAAAGCGATCAATTCTGCTTTGAAAACAGAGATTAAGAAGGCCAACCTTGCTCTTGAGGCTCAGGCTGAGGACAAGGCGGAGGCTGTTCGTATTGCGATAAAGAAGATTGACCAAGCTGCTGCTAAAGGAATCCTTCACAAAAAAACCGCCGCCAGAAGGAAGTCTGCCCTTGCCCGCAAGCTGAACACAACCAGTGCGTCCTGATGCAGGTTGTTTTCTAAATCTTTGTATTGAAAAGCAGAGCTTTGTGCTCTGCTTTTTTTACGTTCAGAATATCGCTTTTCGCATTCGTCCGCTTCCCTTGTAATTCGAATCCATCATAAACTGTGAAGGATGATGGGATTTTTTCCTGCTTCGGCGGGAAAAGAAAGGTATTTTTTACTTTTTCATTACAGATTGCGTGTGAATTGACTTTTGCGTGATTTTTGGGTATCATAAAGACAAACGGATGAATTGAATGAAGACAGGGAAGCTTAATTTGTTTTTGGAGGCGTTTTGTAATGAGGAAAAACAATACGTTGGCACTGATCCTTGGAATTGTTTCCGCTGCCGTTGCGGTAGCTGCTATCGTCACGACCACGCTTCTGTTCCTTGAAAAGAAGAAAAAGGACGAAGAAGAGCTGGAGCATTATTTGGATTACTCCATCCAGTAAGTGAAAGCAAAAAATCGGGCAGGGTAACAGGAGCTTTTGTTCCCGTTCCTGCCCGTTTTGTTTTGTTACGACTTATCGCCCGGCTTTGCAATGAGCGCCGCAAGGTAGCCGAAGAACACCGCGGCCGCGATTCCCGCAGCGCTGGAGGCAACGCCGCCCATCAGCGCGCCAAGCAGGCCATGCTCGCGCACCGCTTCTTCCGTCCCCTTGGCCATCGCGTAGCCAAACCCGGACAGCGGCACTGTGGCCCCGGCACCGGCGAACTGCACCAGCGGCTCGTACAAGCCAACCGCCGTTAAAATGACGCCGAGCGTGACGAACATCACCAAAATCCGGGCGGGGGTCAGCTTTGTTCTGTCGATCAATATCTGACCGACCACGCAGATCAGACCGCCTACCACAAAAGCCTTGATATATTCCATGGATTCAGATCCTTTCCGATTTTTCAAGGTCTATTGTTTCCGCCGCGCCCTGCAATTATGTATCGCAAAGCTACCGAACAAGCCCTCTGCCGAAAGCAGCGTTTTCTTCCCGCCTTTTCTGCGGAGAACAATCGATGCTGTTTCTCTGGCTGTATCATGATAGCAGTGCGATAACATTCACCGTAAGGAGTGATTCCACTGAAAAAAATGATCTTTTTTGACATAGACGGAACCCTGCTTGCCTCCGGCAAAGAGGGATATTTTGTGCCGGACGGCACGCTGCAGGCCATTGAGCTTGCAAAGCAAAACGGGCACGGGGTAGCCATCTGCTCCGGCAGGCAGGAACCGTTCATCCGAAAGATGTTCGGGAACTTTTTTACAAGCTACATTGCGATGAACGGCACCCATGTGGTATACGAGGGAGAAACGATTCTGCAAAAATTTTTCCCACCCGAGCGCGTACTTGAAATCATGGAGCATTTCGATTCATTCGGCGTTTCCTATAATTTTGTCGGCATGCGCCACGGCTGGGGCCGGAATTTAACCCCGGAAATGACTGCGCTTTTGAACCGGGTTTACAATCTGGGGGATTACATTGTCACCGACTGGGAACCGGAGCAGGTACAGGCCGGCGCTGTGGACTGCATCTTTACCGATCAGGGTCATTATGAGAGATGCCGCCCCGCATTCACCGGTTCGATGGTGCTGAATCTGCACCCGGGCGGCCACTCGGGTGATCTGTCCTTCCCGAATCAGGACAAGGCCGAGGCCATCCGCTTTTTCTGCCAGCACACCGGAATTGAACTGAAAGATACAGTGGCCTTCGGCGACGGCACGAACGACGTGACCATGCTGAAAACCGTAGGAGTCGGCGTGGCCATGGAAAACGGTGTGCCCGAAGCCAAAGCCGTTGCCGATTATATAACGGATTCCATGCTCTGCGGCGGAATTGAAAAAGGCCTGCGGCATTTGGGCCTGATCTGACCAAAGTACGCGTCCCGCGAATCAAACGATTTTGCGGCTGCGCGGCTTTCCTGACGTCTGGGGAAGGAACACCGCTTTCAATCAACGCATAACATAGCGATCAGACGGGTGCGCCGCCTGCGCTGAGGGGGAAACGATATGCCAACCGCTCTTTTGCTTGTGTTTGAAGTCATTGGCACAGTGGCTTTCGCGATTTCGGGCGCCATTATTGCCATGCAGCACAAGCTGGATTATTTCGGGATTTTTTTGCTGGCCGTCACCACTTCGATCGGCGGCGGCGTTTTGCGCGATATCATTCTAGGGGTGTCTCCCCCCGTCGGACTGGTGAACCCCATTTACTTAATCGTTGCATCGATCACTACATTCCTTTTGCTGGCGCTCGGCCGCTTCCGGCGATTTGTGAGCGGCGGAAGCCCCATTTACACGTGGAGCTACTATATCTCCGACGCCCTGGGCCTGGCGGTATTCACCGTAGTCGGCCTGGACGCGGCGGTTTTTGCCGGGTATGAAAAAGAAGCTTTTCTATGCATCTTTGTCGCTATGCTCACCGGTGTGGGCGGCGGCATGATCCGCGATATTCTGGTACAGCGGATTCCCGTAATCCTGCGGCGCGAAATCTATGCTCTGGCCTCTGTGGCGGGCGGACTGCTGTATTACCTGGCCCGTACGCAGATCCCGCAGTCTGTCGCCGTGCTGCTCAGTGTACTCCTTACGGTGAGCATCCGGATGCTGAGTTTATACTTCAACATTCATATTCCTTCTATTGCGTCACAGGAAGACCAGGAGAAGCCGGACACATCCGAATAACATAAAAAACAGCACCCTGAGCCGGTTCATATTCCCGGTTCAGGGTGCTTTCTTTTGTATATGTTGTTTATTTGCTCTGCAGGCGAACCTCAAGGCCGACGCTGCCAATCTCGGTATTGATCTTCGTGTTGGAATCCACCGGATAAACGCATACGCCCTCTTCGCTTTCCATCACCTTCGGCGGAAGAATGTCGCAGGCGACATTCTTTTCCGACAAGGCGATCATCGCCTTGCCGCTGATGATATTGGAAATCTCACCGATCGCAGAGGTGACAAAGTCGTCCACCTCGTTCACTTCCATCCCGCCGGTCATGATGCGCACCATTTCAAGCATCGTTTCTTTCGGGAACGTGTACAGAATATCCCCCGTTAAATCGCCGGTCACGCCGATGGAAATAGACAGGTTACCGCAGGCATCCTCCCCGGGGGTGATGGCGCTTTCCGAAATCTTCTGCAGATCGAGCATCAGCTCGAACACCTCGCGGGTTGCTTCAAAAAAAGAAAGGTGCAGTGTGTTATTCATGAGCTTCCTGCTCCTTCCTTTTGGCAAAATCCGCGATCTTCTGATCCTCAGAGGCCACGTGGTTGATCAGCCAGGCCAACAGGCGCCCCGCGAACTGCTGCATCAGCTGCTCCTGATAGCCGTTTTCCTCATATTGGCGCGAAACGTCCAACACATAGGCCACCATCTCCTGATGCAGCTTTCTGTGCGACGGCAGCTCGGGATACCCCAGCTCGCGCTGCAGGTTTTCCTCATCGCGAAAATGTGTAACCACATAATCCTTCATAAAATCCAGTGTCTGATTGACCTGTTCGGTCTTTTGCTCCCATGGAACCGGCTTTCTGACGATCTCGACAAAATCGGTCACACGCCGAAACAGCTCCTGATGCTGCTCATCGATCAGCGGAACCCCAAGCATATATTTTTCTTTCCAGAGCATGGTAACTCCCCTTTCGCTCAACACATTCGCGGTAATTCGACATTTTCCGCGGAATTTACTAAATTATACCATAAGGTAGGCAGAAAAGAAATCCCCGCCCGGGACGCCGAAACAATAAAATGTTCCGACATTCCGGGCGGGGAAGAATTCATGCAGGAATTTTTTTCGACTCCATCTGTGCGGCCAGGCTTGGAACGATCTTCTGCGGAGTCTTTTCTTCCTCTTTTTTCTGCACGGGGGCTTTGACTGTGGGGTCCGGCAGAATCAGGGGCTTCTGCGAATCGCACGCATCGTTCCACTGCTGAACGGAAACAGAGGCTGCGGCCATGTACCATTTTTTCTGCGGCAGACGGTACGAAATCATCATGCGCAGCGTGTCACCGTCCGCGTATACGGTGCTGCGGTACAGCCAGGTTTTATGCAGGATCACCGGGTTGTCGCTCGGGTAGAACGGCACGCCCTTTGTAAAGTGGATTCCATCGGTGGATTTGGACAAGAACAGCGCAAAGGAATAATCCCTTTGCCGGATGCCGGTCTGGAGCAGATAATAAACGCTCTGGTAGTGGATCATATCCTGATGCCACGGCAGATATCCTTCCGGCAGCTCGATGGAGCACTGCTGCGCCTCGCTCCAGGTCGCCCCGTCGACGCTTTCCGCGTGCATCAGCCGCTTTTGAGCCGTGGTATACCAGAACTCATACTTCTTATCCTCATAGTTGACGGCAAGGCTGATCAGGCCCTTGTTCGATTTCTGCATCAGCTGCGGCACGGACCAGTTCAGCCCGTCTTTGCTGACAGTGCGGTAATAATAATCCGTGCTGGAATCGGCACGATTCGTCTTTGGGTTTCCCTTATTATAGCGATACCACATCTCCATTTTATTGCCGCACATCACCAGGTGGGAATCGGAATAGTGCGCGCCGATCTTCACATCGGAGGGAACTCCTGTGATCGGATTTTTCAGCCCGGCGGGCGTTACCCAAGTTTTCCCGTCGTTTGAAGTGACAATGCAGGGATTTTCATAATCATCATTTCCAAACGGGTACGGTGTAACAGACATCCAGTATTCATACCCGTTCCAGCGCTTGGGGAAATACAGAATCTTGGGATGCGTGGCCTGATTATATCCGTCATACGTGGGAACAGCGGCAAGATCGTACATTCTTTGCAGCGTCAAAAAAGAAGTGCTGAAGCTTCCGCGATCTGCCAAGGGCTTTTTTGCGGGCTTTGCGGCAAAGCGCTTCCCTATGCTTTGACCGGCCGGCTTTGCCACGGTCTGCGGGGCTTCCTGCGCATTAGAAACCTCGGTCACCCCTACTGATTTTTGATTCGGAGAACAGCCTGCCGCCATTGACACGAAAGTGCAAAATGCGACAAGTGTTACAGCAAAACAACGACGGATATTCGTCATATCTGAACACCTTCTTCCCGGTATTAACAAAGCTGCTTGTATAATATGACGATATATTACGGGAACAAAAATGAAAAGTCAATGAGAATAACGGAACTGTAATCATTCTGGCAATTCGCGGGTAAGCACTTGGAAAAGGATGGCGTTTCCCCATTTTATTCCGAAAAGCACATTTGACGCCTTCACGTATCCTGCCCTTTTTGCCGCTGATTTTCGGTTCTGCGCAAAGGAAAAAACAGGGCGCGTACCCTGAAAGCCGAAGCTTCTGAGACACACGCCCTGTTTATTGATATTACGGATGCAAAGCAATGCAAGTCATTGGCACCGCAAAGGTGCCGCTGACTGCATTTATTTATTTTTATTTTGCAGCGGCTCTCTTTTCCTTGATCGCAGCCTGAGCAGCAGCCAGGCGAGCGATCGGAACGCGGAAGGGAGAGCAGGAAACATAGTCGAGACCGGTGCGGTGGCAGAATTCCACAGACGTGGGATCGCCGCCGTGCTCGCCGCAAATGCCGACATGCAGGTGCGGGTTTGCCGCGCGGCCCTTCTCGGTCGCCATTTCTACGAGCTTGCCAACGCCCTTCTGGTCAATATGAGCAAAGGGATCGGACTCGTAAATCTTATTCTCGTAGTAGTAATCGAGGAACTTACCGGCGTCGTCACGGCTGAAGCCGAAGGTCATCTGGGTCAGATCGTTCGTACCGAAGCTGAAGAAGTCCGCTTCCTTCGCGATCTCGTCCGCAGTCAGAGCGGCACGGGGAATCTCGATCATGGTGCCGACCTCATACTTCATCGAAATGCCGGACTCAGCGATGAGCTTATCCGCAGTGGAGGTAACGACATCCTTGACGAACTTGAGCTCTTTGACCTCGCCGACGAGCGGGATCATGATTTCGGGAACGATGTTGATGTTCTTCTTGCGGGAAATATTGATCGCCGCGGTGATCACAGCGGTGGTCTGCATCTCTGCAATTTCCGGATAGGAAACCGTCAGGCGGCATCCGCGGTGGCCCATCATCGGGTTGAACTCGTGCAGGCTCGCGATGACCTCTTTGAGCTCTTCCACAGTCAGGCCAAGCTCCTCGGAAATCTCTTTGATGTCCTCTTCCTTGGTGGGCAGGAACTCATGCAGAGGCGGATCGATAAAGCGGATGACGACCGGCAGCTCTTCCATCACGTCGAAAATGCCCTCAAAGTCGCTCTGCTGGTAGGGCAGAAGCTTTGCCAGCGCCTTGCGGCGGGCATCCGTCGTTTTGGCAACGATCATCTCGCGCATTGCCTTGATGCGGTCGCCTTCAAAGAACATGTGCTCGGTACGGCACAGGCCGATGCCCTGCGCGCCGAATGACTTGCCCTGAGCCGCGTCGTGGGGTGTATCGGCATTGGTGTAGACCTGCAGGCGGCGTACCTGATCCGCCCAGTGCATATATTTGTCAAAGTCGCCGGAGATGGAGGCTTCCACGGTGGGCATCGCCTGGCCGTAGATGCTGCCGGTGCTGCCGTCGATGGAAATATAGTCGCCCTCGCGGATGGTCTGGCCGCCCAAGGTGAAGTATTTCTCTTTCTCGTGCATGGCGATTTCGCCGCAGCCGGATACGCAGCAGGTTCCCATGCCGCGCGCAACAACCGCCGCGTGAGAGGTCATGCCGCCGCGAACGGTCAGAATGCCCTGCGCAACTGCCATACCCTCAATATCCTCAGGGGAGGTTTCCAGACGAACGAGAACAACCTTCTCGCCCTTGTCGCTCCACGCCTTGGCGTCTTCGGCGCTGAATACCACACGGCCGCAGGCCGCTCCGGGGGATGCTGCCAGGCCCTTGCCGATCGCCTGAGCCTTCTTCAGCTCGGCGGGGTCAAACTGGGGATGCAGCAGCGAATCGAGCTGCTTGGGCTCTACGCGCAGAACCGCTTCTTCGGTGCTGATCTTGCCCTCTTCCACCAGGTCTACGGCGATTTTCAGAGCGGCGGCCGCGGTGCGCTTGCCGTTTCTGGTCTGCAGCATATACAGCTTGCCGTTTTCAATGGTGAACTCCATGTCCTGCATGTCGGTGTAGTGATCTTCCAAGCGCTGAGCGGTCTCTGCAAACTGGGTGTAAACCTCGGGCAGAGTATCCTTCAGGTGGTCGATCGGCTCGGGAGTACGGATACCGGCCACAACGTCTTCGCCCTGTGCGTTGATCAGGTACTCGCCGAACAGCTTGCGCTCGCCGGTAGCAGGATTGCGGGTGAACGCAACGCCGGTACCGGAAGTGTTGCCCATGTTGCCGAACACCATAGACTGCACGTTGACCGCGGTGCCCCAGTCATAAGGGATTTCGTTGATGCGGCGATATACGTTCGCACGGGGGTTGTCCCAGGAACGGAACACGGCCTTTACGGCTTCCATCAGCTGTACGCGGGGCTCGGTGGGGAAATCGGTTCCCTTTCTCTCGCGGTACAAAGCCTTAAAGCGAACGACCAGGTCCTTCATGTCCTCGGTATCGAGCTCGGTGTCCTGCTTGACACCCTTCTCTTCCTTCTTCGCATCGATCACGCGCTCAAAGTCGCTCTTCGGAATCTCCATTACAACGTCGGAGAACATCTGGATGAATCGGCGGTAGGAGTCGTAAGCGAAGCGGGGATTGCTGGTCAGTGCGGCCAGACCCTCCACTACGGTATCGTTGAGACCCAGGTTGAGAATGGTGTCCATCATGCCGGGCATGGAAGCACGGGCGCCGGAACGCACGGAAACCAGCAGCGGGTTTTTGACATCGCCGAATTTTTTGCCGCAGATCTCTTCCATCTTGGCCAAATATTCAGAAATCTGCCCCTGAATTTCCTCATTGATCTGTCTTCCGTCATTATAATACTGGGTGCAGGCTTCCGTTGTAATCGTAAAACCCTGCGGTACGGGCATACCCAGTACCGTCATTTCTGCCAGGTTGGCTCCTTTGCCGCCCAGCAGGTTTTTCATGCTGCCGTTTCCTTCCGAAAACAGGTACACATACTTATGACTCATTCTTCTACCTCCTATAATTTTAAGGAATCTATTGAACCAGTTATCCTTTGTTAGGATAAACGATTGGACATCTATTGTGGATTATATCAAAATCATCATTAAAAATCCATCCTATTTTACATATAATATAATAATTTTTTATGAAGATTCTTCCTCGTTTGATCGCTGAAAAAGCCCGAAATCATGGGATTAGTAATTCTTTCACAAATATTTCGTCACAGAATTATCAATAATTACAAGTTCCCCTCCATTACGCACTGTGCAGTCACACTTTTTCTGTGGATTTCTCATTAAATGAGAAAAAAGTGATCGAATCTATTGCAGGCGAACAGAATGATATGGTATAATCTGGAAGCAAAATTCCCAACAAAGCTCGGTACAAGAACAAGAAAGAGCATTCCCCACTCTTTCTGTAGTAATACGGGGCCACCGTCTTCATCCACAACGGATTCGGAAACCGTA
>JAEXDU010000168.1 GCA_023401495.1 Bacillota bacterium | reverse complement strand
TGTTCATGGAGGTAAAACACTTAAAGCCCACGCCGCCGCATTCTACCACGGCAAGGTTTGGTTCTGCATGAATTAAGATGCCCGATACACTGTAAAACATTTATCTGATTCCTCCCGACAGCATGGCACGGCGCAAAGGCGAGCCTGCCGCCTGTCCATGGCAGATCGCCATTGCAAGCGCATCCGCGGTGTCGTCCGGCTTCGGCAGCTCCGTCAGGCACAAAAGCTTTCGCGTCATTTCCATCACCTGCGGTTTTTTCGCCTGTCCGTAGCCTGTCACCGCCTGCTTAACCTGAAGCGGCGTATATTCAAATACCGGTACTTCGGCCTTGCGCACCGCCAGCAGAATCACTCCGCGGGCCTCCGCAACGCCGATCGCGGTTGTTTTATTGTTCGTAAAATACAGCTTTTCTATGGAGACTGCATCCGGCCGGTTGTGCGCCAGAACCGCGCACAACGAATCGTAGATCGACACCAGGCGGTCTTCAAACACCTCGCCCGCCTGCGTTGTGATCGCGCCGTATTCCATCGGGCGGTATTTGCCCGAACGCGCGCTTACCACGCCGTATCCCACGATCGCATACCCCGGGTCTATGCCCATGATTACCATTTCACCGCTCCGCTCTGTTTCGTTGTATCCCCTGATAGTATTCAGTTTTTAATTATACCATAAAATCATACCTGTGAAAAGTAGTTCGGCATGCGGCGGCACATTTTGCGGCACAAGAAAAACAGGCTTGCCCCCGGTGAAATGAATTCCTATTCAGTATAGCAAACGCGCTTTCTATGTCAACTCATTTTTATAAAAAAAGTTTACAATTTGTCAAAATCGGTTGTTATCTGCGAGCCTTATCGAAACCTTTCACAAAGTCCGCATATTTGGGGCCGCTTCGCTCAAAATAAATACCGAAACGGAGGGAACGAAAATGACCCGCAGAAGAAAAATACAAATCGGCAGCGTGGCCGCCGCGCTGGTACTGCTGCTGACCGGCACCGCCATTGGCGGCTGGTGGACTGCAAACCGGTACCGCACGGACCTGGAATACAGCTACCGTCGTTCGCTCAGCGATTTGGGCGATTATGTGTCGAGCCTGGAAACAACGCTCACCAAGGCGGTTTATGCCAATACTTCTACGCAGCAGAACGGCGTGGCCGCGCGTTTGATGCGCGATTCCAGCGGCGCGAAGGCCGCTCTTTCGGCCCTGCCTTTAAAGGGCGACGAATTTGACAACATGAGCAAATTTCTGGCGCAGGTAGGGGATTTCTCCACCTCCCTTTCCGCCAAAATCAGCGCCGGGCAAAAAATCAGCACGGATGAATACGAACAGATTCAAAGCCTTGGCGGATATGCAACCAAGCTGCGTCAGGGGCTTTCTCAGGTAGAGGATGAGCTTTCTGCCGGCGACCTGAAGATCGGCGAAACAGAATCTCTTGTGAAGGGTCTGAGAGCATCGCAGCCGGTGTTCAGCGATAAGCTGGAATCCGTCGCCAAGGATTTCGAGGATTACCCCCAGTTGATTTATGATGGCCCGTTCTCCGACCATATCGGTCAGCAGAAGCCAAAGCTGATCGAAGGGAAGGCCGAGGTGCCGCAGGGCAACGCGCAGGTACTGGCGGCCAAATTCCTGAATGTAGATCAGTCGAAACTGACCCACACCACAGACAACGAGGGCGGCCTGCCCGCGTACAACTTTTTATACGGCGATATCCGCGTATCCATCACAAAAGCAGGCGGCGTGCCTGTGCGGCTGATGAATCCGCGTGACATCGGCACCGACAACCTGAATTATGAAGCGGCGCTGAAAAAGGCCAAGGAATTTCTGGATTCCCGCGGCTATACCGGCATGAAAGAAAGCTATTACTTCATGCACGACGGAAAATGCACCATCAACTTTGCGTATGCCATAGAAGGTACTGTCTATTATCCCGACCTGATCAAAGTATCCGTCGCGATGGACAACGGCGAAATTGTTGAGGTAGATGCGACCGGCTACGTGATGAACCATACCAACCGCGCGGTGCCCAAGGTAGCGCTGGCCATGGCCGAGGCGCAGAAAAACGTCAGCCCTTACCTCACGGTAAAAGAGGGCAGGCTGGCCATTATCCCGACTCCCGGAAACAACGAAGTGACCACCTACGAATTTTTATGTGAAAGCAAGGATGAAAAGAAGGAGCAGGTACTGGTCTATATTGACGCCGACAAGGGATTTGAACGCGATATTCTGATCCTGCTGTTCTCAGACAACGGCGTGCTGACGCAGTAGCCGCCGAATTGCACGAATAAAAACGGGACTTACCGCTCCCATCCGTTTTGGATGGAGGCTGTAAGTCCCGTTGTCATTTCTTTTTATTCCTGCGGCGGAAGCTGCGGAGGATTGCCGGTCTCATCCCCGCCGTTCGCCGGAACGGACCGTTTTGCACGGCGCTTTTTCCGGCGCGCGACCAGCCAGACAATACCGCCCACGACGGCAAGCAACAGCAGAATCGGCAGACCGCCGATCACAACAACGAGCGCACCCTCGCCCGCGTCACCCATCCAGCGCAGAGACTGCCGGAACTGGTACGAGATCTTTTCGCCGAGCGTTACGGGTGTTTTGTCAATAATCGTCGCCTTGCTCACTTCAAACAAATCGACCGTGACGGTGCTGTAATTCACCAGCGAATCATACTGGCGCAGGGTGCCGGTGAGCTGTTCGATCTGGTAGGTCACATCGGCCAAAGCCTTTTCCAGCTCCACAATATCGGCCATTTTATCGGCCTTCTTCATCAGCTCCAGAAGGCGGTCCCTCTGGGTATTCAGAGCGCTCAAATGCGCCTCGGTGTCGTAGTAGCTTTCCGTAATATTTTCGCTGCTGCTGGAAACGTTCAGCACCGAACCGATCGTGTCGGACTTTTCTTTCCACACCTTCAGCTTTTCCTGTGGAATACGCAGTACATAATGTGCCGTGCGGCTGTCATTTTTTTGCAGCGCGCCGTCGCCGTCCACACCGGATTCCTGAATGTAACCGCCAAGCTGCTCGGTGAGCGCTTGCAGCGTTTCAATCGATTGGTCAAACTCCAGCGTTTCGATACGGTAACTCAGCCGCTCTATGATCTTCTGGTTGGAAAGCGCCTTCTGCGCGGCGCTGGTATCAGTTCCGCTGCCGGCCACGCCGCCATTCTCCTGTGACTTCGCGGCGGTTGTGACCGATGAGGCCACCGAGTCCATGTTCTGAGCGGCAGCAGTCTTAGGGCTGGCGCTGCCGGCAGAGCAGGCGGTAAACAGCAGGGAAGCTGCCGCTGCCAGCATAACGGCTGAAACAGCTACCGGATGGTTTCTTCTGGTTCTCACGGGGATCGGCTCCTTTCTGT
>JAEXDU010000229.1 GCA_023401495.1 Bacillota bacterium | reverse complement strand
GATTTTATCTTGTAAAATAAAAAAAGAGGAGAGCACCTGAAATGTGCTTTCCTCTTATAAAGTAGCTTTGGATTGAAAATAAATTCAGAATATTCAGACGTTTCCGATAAGACAAAGCCCGTATTTGCTGAATCGATGGATGCAAAAAGATGCCGCCGCTGCGCCTTCGGGCAGACAGACCTTTATTTGATTCATCTAAATATAGAACATGATGGTATGTTCACTCTCATTCTTTTCCACCTCTGTGGCAAGGTCAGCCAGCGTGATTTCGCTCAGGGTGCCGCGCACCACCTGATCCAGCAGATCAAAGGCGGATGCCCGCAGGGCCTTTTCAATATCCGGGGCGCGCTGAGCAACGGTTTCCTGTGTATTCTTGAATAAAGAAAGCTCTACGCAGGCCAGAATATCCAGTGCGGTGATTTGAACGGGCGCTCGCGCAAGCTGATAGCCTCCCTGGGCTCCTTTCACAGAAAAAATGATCCCGGCCTGCTTGAGCATGGAAAAGACCTGCTCCAAATAAATCTTAGAGATCCCCAGGTTTTCCGCAATGCTGGAGACCGTAATATATTCACCACATCGATAATACCGCGCCATATGAATCGCAGCAGCCAAAGCGTAACGGCCCTTTGTGGATACCTTCATAGAATCACCTGTTTCATATAAAAATGATATGTATTATATGTAATAAATGATAAGAGAAAAAACTGCGTTTGTCAATAGCCAATGCAAGTCGGGTCGTACGGATTTCCATTTTACAATCGCAGATAACTGTGAATAAAAGCTGAAAATGCCTCATTTTTAGGACTGCTCCAATGAATAAAAATAATATGGGTTTAATGGTTGACATTTTCCAAAAATCGCTGTATTATAATAGCAATAAAACATATATAGCATATATGATTAAATGATTTTAGGAGGTCGTCTTATGGCAAAGGTTTTTAAGAATCTGACGGATCTGATCGGAAAAACCCCTCTTTTGGAACTTTCCAATTATGAAAAGAAACACGAGCTGCAGGCAACTGTGATTGGTAAGCTGGAATATTTTAATCCAGCCGGAAGCGTAAAGGACAGAATTGCCAAGGCGATGATCGAAGACGCCGAGGAAAAGGGCTTGCTGAATCCCGAGTCCGTCATCATTGAGCCTACCAGCGGAAACACCGGCATCGGCCTTGCTTCTGTGGCGGCCGCGCACGGCTATCGCATTATTCTGACGATGCCGGAAACCATGAGCGTTGAACGCAGAAATCTGCTGAAGGCATACGGCGCGGAGCTTGTTCTAACCGAAGGCGCAAAGGGAATGTCCGGCGCGATTGCAAGAGCCGAGGAGCTGGCCCAGGAAATTCCCCATTCCTTTATTCCCGGCCAGTTTGTAAACCCCGCGAACCCGGATGTTCACAGAAAAACAACCGGCCCTGAAATTTGGGAGGACACTGACGGCAAGGTAGACATTCTTGTAGCCGGCGTTGGTACGGGCGGAACGCTCACCGGTGCGGGTGAGTTCCTCAAATCAAAGAACCCGAATGTGAAAGTGATTGCCGTAGAGCCCGATGCTTCCCCGGTATTGTCGGAAGGCAAGTCCGGCCCCCACAAGATTCAGGGAATCGGAGCGGGTTTTGTGCCGAAGGTGCTCAACACCTCCATTTATGATGAAATCATCCGCGTGAAGAACGAGGATGCGTTTGCTACCGGCAAAGAGCTGTCCAAAGAAGAGGGCCTTTTGGTGGGGATTTCTTCCGGCGCAGCTATTTGGGCGGCGACAGAGCTGGCCAAACGCCCGGAAAATGCAGGCAAGGTGATCGTTGCCATTCTGCCGGATACCGGAGAGCGGTATCTCTCTACTCCGCTGTTTTCTGAGTAATCCTTTCAAGAGCCGAAAAGGCGTCGCTAACCGGCGGCGCCTTTTTTCTGCTGAAAAAATGTTTTTTCCAAGGGTTGTGTACCGGACGAAAAAATTGTAATCTTATAGGTATCAAAAGATAGAAATGTGGGTTCTTATGAAAATACTAATTACAGCAGGCGGTACCTCCGAGAAAATTGATGAGGTACGGTGCATTACCAATCATTCAACCGGTTCTATGGGAAAGGCCATTGCGCAGGCTTTTTTGTCGATTCCCTCTACGGAAGAGATCATTTATGTCTGCGGGCAAACAGCCGCCGCGCCGGAGGAGGCATCTAAAGTGCGGATCGTGCGCATTGCGGGGGTTGCTGATCTGCAGGATACGCTGACCCAAATTCTGATGCGCGAAAAAATCGATGCAGTGGTACACTGTATGGCGGTCAGCGACTATACGGTTTCCAATGTGACCTCGACCAGTTTGGCAGCAGATCGGGCGGTGCAAGCGCTTTCCGGGGCGGATTTATCGGCGGAAGCTGTGCGAGGCATTCTGCGGCAGGCCCTCAATGAGCAAAATCAGATGGCGGGAAGCGGAAAAATCAGCTCGGATGAGGATGACTTGGTTCTTGTTCTGAAAAGGACGCCGAAGATCATTGATCTCATTAAAAAAGTGCAGCCGCAGACACTTCTTGTTGGGTTTAAGCTTCTCAACCATGTTCCGCTTCAGGAGCTGATTGCGGCGGGGATTCACCTGATCGAACGCAGCGGATGTGACTTTGTGCTGGCCAACGACAAAACAGAGGTAACGCAAACCCGGCACCACGGGTATCTGATTCGCCCGGATGGTTCGTACCGGGAATTGGATGGCCGCAGCAGCATCGCGGAAACGATTGCGTGCAGCATCTGCGAAAAACTTTCAGAACAGGAGGGAATCCGTTGAAGCACGTTTTACTTGGTGTTACAGGGAGCATTGCCGCGTATAAGGCGGCGGAAATCGCCAACATCCTCACAAAGCAGGGGTGCGAGGTCGATGTGATCCTGACGAAGAGCGCACAGCAATTCATCACGCCGCTTACCTTTCAGACTCTGACCAAACGAAAAGTATACACCAAAATGTTTGATGAGATTCTTGTGAACGAGGTGGAGCATATTTCTCTTGCAAAGCGCGCGGATGTGTGTGTGGTTGCTCCCGCAACCGCAAATCTGATCGGAAAGCTCGCCTGTGGCATTGCGGACGATATGCTGACGACGGTTCTCACAGCGGTGCGGGGAACACCGGTGATTCTTTGCCCTGCAATGAATACCGCAATGTATGAAAATGAGATCGTTCAGGAAAATATCAGCCGGCTGAAACAGCACGGTGTTCTTTTCGTTGAGCCGAAGGAAGGACTTCTCGCCTGCGGCGACCTGGGTCGCGGCGCTCTCGCAGAGGTAGAAACCATTACGGAAACGGTTTTGCGGTATCTGAAAGAAAAGGAAGCTTAAGGCTGTTATGGAAATAATCAGTGTTACACAAATACCGGGATTTCAGATAGGACATGCTCAGAACCTGGAGGCAGCGACCGGATGTACGGTGGTTATTTGTGAAAAGGGCGCCGTGGCCGGTGTGGATGTGCGCGGCGGTTCCCCCGGTACGCGTGAAACCGACGCACTCGACCCGGTCAATAACAGAAAAGAGGTTCATGCAGTTCTGCTCGCAGGCGGAAGCGCCTTCGGGCTGGATGCCGCCGGAGGTGTGATGCGTTACTTGGAAGAACACCGTATTGGCCGTGATGTGGAAGTAACGTGTGTCCCGAACGTCAGCGGCGCGATTCTGTTCGATCTGAAATGCGGCAATGCCATGGTGCGCCCGGACGCTGAAATGGGGTATCTGGCCTGCCAAAATGCCGGTGTGCTTCCTCTGCAGGAGGGCAGTGTCGGTGCCGGTACGGGCTGTACCGTCGGGAAAACCCTGGGGAAGACCCACGCCATGAAAGGGGGCATAGGAACCTGTGCCTTTCGTCAGGGAGACCTGATGGTCGGCGCAGTGATCGCCGTGAATTGCGTGGGGGATATCTGTGATCGCGAAACCGGGAAGATTTTGGCGGGTGTTTTGCAGGACGGACATTCCTTTCCCGGTGGTTCTGAGGAGATCATCATATCCTCCTATCAGAGTACGGCGGATTTTTTCAGCGGGAACACGGTGATCGGCTGTGTGATTACCAACGCAAAGCTGGAAAAGGCACAGGCCAAAAAACTGGCGTCCGTCAGCCACAATGGAATTGCAAGAGCCGTTCGTCCCGCTCACTCCGTTTTTGACGGCGATACCCTGTTTACCCTGTGTTCGGGTGAGGTAGCAGCCAATTTTGATGCGGTCGGAATTCTGTCCGCCTATGCCGTAGAGCAGGCAATTCTGCAGGCGGTGAAGAAGGCGGCTTCTCTTGGCGGGTATCCGTCCTATCAGGATATTTTTGTAAAATCTTAGTGTAAAAATGCAAAGCACCCCAACACAAGCTGTTGGGGTGCTTTGCTATGCTCATGCAGCCGCGCCTGGCAAAAGCGGGGCTGCCGGTAAAACAAGAGCGGCGCTTTGTTTATTGGATGCTTTCAGAAACTTTACTGTAAAGCGAAGACAAGGTAAGAAATGATGAAAGGGGGAGGCCGTTCACCGATTCCACTGGTTCCGGAGTAAGCACCGCTCCCGGGGTACCATTATTCCAGTATCATACCCACCGCGCGGGCCGGCGCGCCGGAAAATCCACGCAGCTTTATGGGGTATGCGCTCAGATAGAAGCTTTTGTATTGCAGAAGCTCCAAAGGAATATCGAGTTCTTCCAAAAGCCAGATGCCGGCCGGCAGAAGGGTTTCGTGGCAGGGTCTGCCGGTACCTTCGTACCAGCCTCCCATGCTTAGCGTATCAATCCCTACACCTTTTACCTGTTTGTCCCGCAGCCATTCGGCTCCTTCCTGAGACAAATACGGCCAGTCGTGATAATACCGTTCGGTGAATCCGCACAAGCGGCACCAGCCGGTGTGCAGGACTACGATCGAATCCTTTTGAATGAACTCCTGATAGGGTTCCAGATGCTTTACGCAGATTCCCTCTTTGTCCTGTACGATTCCGTCCAGATTAACCAAAACAGCCTGGCCCTGAAAACGCTCAACAGGGATTTGATCGATGGTGATCCCCTCAGGGTCAAAGTGGAACGGAGCATCCAGATGGGTGCCGGTGTGGACGTTCATGCTGATCCGCTCCGCATTGAAGCGGTCTTTGGGATAAATGGCTTCGTATCGCATGCTGGTCATTTCGTACGTTTCCCAGCCGGGGCATTTGTCGTAGATTGGTTGGGACAAATCAAAAACCTTTTTGATTGCCAGCAAAAGAAGATTCCTCCTTTCCGCGTGAAAGAGAGCTGACCGCAGAAAAATTAGTCTTTGGTCAAAACGGTTTCATATAGGGTGCCGCTTTCCAGCTCTTTGATGTTGTCCTTTGTAATCAAAAGGGTATCCATCTTGGTTTCCTTTTCAGGAGTTTCACCATTCAGGATTTTGATGACCTGCTCAACGGAGGTCTTGCCCATGAGGATCGGTTGCTGTGCGGAGGTAGCCGCTACGGTGCCGGCTTCAATGCCCTTAAGCATTTCGGGGGAGCAGTCAAAGCCAACGATCTTCAGATCGGTACGGTTTGCGGAAGTCGCCGCGGTTACAGCGCCCATGGTGGGGTCTTCCGCGTGCACAAACAATCCTTTCAGGTCGGGGGTTGCGGTAATCAAATCCTGGGCAAAGGTTTCGCCCTCCTGTCGGTTTACTTTTTCCATCTGTTTAAAGTCAACCTGTACCAGCTTTTTCGAGGCGATCCCCTCTTCAAAGCCCTTCTTGCGGAGTTGTCCGTTACCCCAATGGACATGAGAAATCGATATCAATTTTATCTATCTTTTCGATAAATATTATATTTTTTATCACTTTGAAAGAAATATAATATTTGCTTAAAATTTTCATTTTCTATTGACAGTTAGATGTGATATTTGTATAATGCACTTGTAATCTGTAATACATCATACATCATATCGATAATGCAGAAAGCAGAGAAGGGGTGTGAATATGTCTCAAAAGGTGAAGGATAAGCTGTCGGAGCTGTTTTCGCTTGAGGGGAAGGCAGTTCTGCTGACGGGTGCGGCCGGGGGAATCGGCAGTGAGCTCGCAAAAGAGCTGGCGGAGATCGGCGCGGATATGGCTTTATGCGATCGGGATGAAAAAGGCCTGGAAGAGGTCAAGGCGGAAATCGTCGCGCAGGGGAATTCGGTGGAGCTTTTTGAACTCGACCTGCTGAATATGAGTTCGATCAGGCAGTGTGTGCAGGCTGTCGTAGAACGGTTCGGCAAGATTGATGTTCTGATCAATTGTGCGGGAATCAACAAAAGAGACGGTAGCCTGGATGTGGATGAGGAAACCTATGATCGGATTATGGGAGTTAATTTAAAGGGCGCGTTTTTTCTGAGTCAGGAGGTTGCCAAGCACATGCTCGCTGCCAGAACAGGCAGTATTATCAATGTAGCGTCGTATAACGCGGTGATGATGCTGGGCGGCTGTGGGGTTTACGGCGCATCCAAAAGCGGCGTAGCGGCAATGACGCGCGCGCAGGCCATTGAATGGGCGCGGTATGGCATTCGCTCCAACGCGCTGGCTCCCGGGCACATCAGCACTCCGCTCACGGCTCCGCTGTGGAACGACCCGGAGCGTTCCTCCTTCCTTCTCGAGAGAATTGCCATGGAGCGCGCTGGAACCCCTCAGGATTTGCTTGGCATGGTCATTTTGCTGGCCTCCGATGCGTCGCGCTATATGAGCGGCCAGATGTATGTGGTGGACGGCGGCTGCCTGGCCGGCGGCAAGCCCTGGCACTACGACACCAAGTACTGATGAATGGCTGCCGCACGGTTCACCCCATACTTGGTATATATTGACTTACGATCAGTTTGGCTGTATAATTGTATGACAACTGAATCACAATCTTTTCAAAGCATAATTGCTTCATAAAGCAATCAATAATAGGGGTGACAGGTTTGGCTTTACAAGCGATCAAAAAGACCAATATCAGCGAACAGGTGTTTAATCAGCTCAAGCAACAGCTGCTGGACGGCACGTGGACTCCAGGACAAAAGCTGCCTTCTGAAAACGAATTGTGCACGGCGTTTGGTGTCAGCCGAATCACAGTGCGGCAGGCTCTGCAGAAGCTGACGGTTCTGGGGCTGCTCGAAACGCGGCTGGGGGAAGGCTCCTTTGTGCGCGAATTCACACCCGGCCATTACATGAACGAGATGATCCCGGCTATGTATTTGGGAGCCTCTTCTGTGGAAGAAATCTTTGAATTCCGCTTGATCATGGAGGTCGAGGTTGCCGGAATCGCGGCCAGAAAGGCAACGGACGCGGACATTGAACGGCTTTCAGAAAGTCTGAAAAGAATGTCTGAAACCCGGGGCGATATGCAAACCTATACCAAAGAGGATTTCCATTTTCATATGATATTGGCTGAGATTACAGGCAATTCCCTTGTGATTCATCTCATGGGCCTGCTTACCGATGTTTTGGAGGGCGCCATTCAGGACGTGACCAGAACGATTGGGGTCGACAGCGGCATGAAATATCACAACCTGATTTTAGAAGCGATCAAAATCCACAACTACGACATGGCAAAAACCATTATGAGAGAGCATGTGGAAATTTCCCTTAAGAGTTTTCAGGAACACGGCGCATTATCGTAACGATAATGCGCAAAATTTGAAGTTACGCTGTATGACATCTATCATCCTACAAACAAACTGATGCGTCAGCACAAAATATCCGGAGAAAGGAGGGGTTTTATGAGGGCTCTGCGTTATCTCGGCCCCGGTACCATGCAGGTACAGGAGCAGCCAACCCCCAAACCCCAAGCCAACGAAGTGTTATTAAAGGTGCGCGCCTGCGGCATATGCGGCAGTGATGTGCACGGGTCCCTCGGTGTGACCGGCAGAAGAATTCCGCCGATGACTATGGGACACGAATTTTCTGCCGAGGTAGCGGAACTCGGAGACTCCGTTACCTCCGTGCGGGTCGGCGACGGAGTCATTGTACAGCCGATCCATTTCTGCGGTACCTGCGCCAACTGCCGTCAGGGTTTGACCAACATGTGCCTGAACAAGCGCTTTTTCGGTGTTCTCACGGTAGACGGTGCTATGACGGAATACGTTGCGGTGCCGGAAAAGCTGTTGTACCCGCTTCCGCCGACCCTGTCCTACGAGGTGGGGGCTCTTACGGAGCCTTACGCGGTGGCATATGGCTCCGTGAAAAAGGCGGGGGAGCTCAAAGGGCAAAATGTTCTGATCGTCGGCGCGGGAACCATCGGGCTATGCATTTTGCAGATTGTGCGTCTGCAGCAGCCAAAGAAGATCATTGTCTGCGATCTCAGCGATGCCAGGCTGAAAACTGCCGAACGCCTGGGCGCCGATGTGACGATCAATCCCGGCAGGGAAGAGTACTTACAGGCGGTTTCCGATTTCACCGACGGGGAGATGATCGATACCTCCTTTGAAGCGGTGGGCGTAGAAGCCACCGCCAACCAGTCCGTCCGCGCGCTGAAAATTGGCGGAACCGCCATTTGGGTGGGCATGTCTCAAAAGGAAATGCAGATCAATATGCAGGACATTGTCTGCTCTGCCCGGCGCGTGATCGGCTCGTTCAACTATACGCACGAGGAATTCGGCGAAGTGGTGCAGCTGATGGGAACGGGGAAAATGGAATCGGCCGCTCTGATTTCTCAGATCGTGCCGCTGGAGGACGGCCCCCAGGCCATCCAGCGCCTAATTCAGCATCCCGACCAATACATCAAAATCCTTCTGGACCCCACCATGAAGGCGGACGAACCGGCCAGAGGAGGGGAGAACATATGAAAATCGGATGCTGTGTCAATATGGTCGCCACTCAGCCGGACGGTACCGGAATTGAATTTGTGGAGCGTCTGTCCCGGTTTGGGTATGATTACGTGGAGCTTCCCCTGGCGGAAATGATGGCTCTGTCGGAAGAGGAGTTTCAGGTTCTTTCACAGAGCCTGAAACAAAGCGGGATTCCCTGCGAGACCTGCAACAATTTTTTCCCCAAAACCGTGCGCCTGACCGGTGCGGATGTGGATTTGCCGGTGGTTTTAGACTATGCAGAGCGCGCTTTCATCCGCGCGGAAGCTTTGGGGGTCAGCATCGTTGTGTTCGGCAGCGGCGGCGCGAAAAATGTGCCCCAGGGATTCCCGATGGAGGAGGGCTACCGGCAGGTGGTTGCGTTGCTGCGCCGCCTTTCACCGATCGCCCAAAAGCATCATATCACCATCGTGATTGAGCCGCTGAGAAAGGCGGAATGCAATCTGATCAATACCTTTGCCGAGGGCTGCCGGCTTGCGGAGGATGTGGGCAGTGAGTACGGGAATATCCGCGTGCTTGTGGATTTCTATCATTTCTCTGAAGAAAAAGAGCCTGTGGAGCATCTGTTGCGCCAGGGGAAAGAGTACCTTCGCCATGTGCATTTTGCGTGCAGCCATGGCCGGCGTTATCCGGAGCGGGCAGATGAGGATAATTATCAGCCGTTCCTTGACGTGCTCAAAGCAATTGGATACGATGCCCGCGTCAGCGTGGAGGCCTATACGCAGGACTTTGACCGCTGCGCGCCGCTTGCTCTGAAGTTTTTAAAAGACAGCCTGGCAAAAATGGAGGGATAACGAATGATCAACCAGGAAACGGAACTCAAAATCAAACGCCTTGCCGCGCAAATCCGCAAGGATGTAGTTCTTATGATCGGGGATCAGGGCCATGTGGGCCACCTGGGCGGCTCCTGCTCCAGTGCAGATATTGTAGCGGCCCTTTACGGCTACCGGATGAAGATGGATCCGAAAAATCCCAAATGGGAGGACCGCGACAGATTTTTGTACAGCAAGGGTCACGCCTGCATCGCGCAATACGCGGCCTTGGCAGAGCTGGGATTTTTCCCAACGGAACAGCTGCTGACACTCAAGGCTCTGGGCTCCATGCTGCAGGGGCACCCAGATATCACAAAAACTCCCGGGGTGGAGGCCAATACCGGTTCGCTGGGTCAGGGCCTTTCCATCGCGAACGGAATCGCGCTGGCGCTGCGTCTTGACCATAAGGACAGCAAGGTTTATTGTATTATGGGAGACGGCGAAATGGCAGAAGGCCAGATTTGGGAAGCCGCCATGGCCGGCAGCAACTTTAAAATCGATCATATTGTCGGTATTGTGGATCAGAACCGGCTGCAGGCAACCGGTTCCATTTCAGAGCGTTTTAATACCAATCCCTTAAAAGAAAAGTGGGAGAGCTTCGGCTGGCATGTCATTGTGATCGATGGCCACAACATCGGTGAAATTGTGGCGGCCCTGGAAGAAGCAGATACGGTCAAAGGGCAGCCTACTGTGATTCTAGCGCAAACAGTCAAGGGAAAGGGAGTTTCCTTTGCGGAAAATAACGTCAGCTTTCACAATGGCGCGCTGACCAGAGAACAGTATCAGACTGCTCTGAAAGAAATTCAGACGGTAATCGATTCGCTGCAGGAAACGGAACAGTGAGGTGACAGGAATGAGTAAAACACAAAGCCAGCGCGTTGCGTATGGAGAAGAATTGGTTGAGCTTGGGAAGCAGAATCCGAATGTGGTCGCTCTGGAGGCGGATCTGGGAGAATCCACTATGTCGCATCTGTTCCAAAAGGCGTTCCCCGAGCGGTATTTTGAAATGGGCATCGCCGAGCAGAACATGCTTTCCACAGCCGCGGGCCTTGCGGTCAGCGGAAAAATTGCGTTTGCCAGCACCTTTGCCGTGTTTGCGTCCGGCCGCGCCTACGATCAGATTCGCCAGACGATCTGCATCGGCAAGCTGAATGTAAAAATTTGCGGCTCGTCCGCCGGTCTTTCGGACTTTGGCGACGGTTCCACGCATCAGTCCATTGAAGACGTGGCCATTATGAGCGCCATTCCGAACATGACGGTGCTCACTCCCTGCGACGCGGAAGAAACCCGTCAGGCAGTGCGGGCCGCGGCAAAGCATCAGGGCCCGGTCTATATCCGCGTGGTGCGCAGCGATCTGCCGGATTATATCCCCGAAGGAGAAATGGAGATCGGCAAGCTGCACGTGCTGTGCGAAGGCTCTGATCTGGTGCTGTTCGCCTATGGCAGCATGGTGGATATTTCGATGAAGGCCGCGCAGGAACTTGAAAAACAGAATGTCAGCGTAAAAGTCGTCAATGTTTCCACCATGAAGCCGTTTGATTTTGAAGGCGCGCTGCGATTGGCTCAGGGAGCAAAAGCAGTGATCACGGCGGAGGAACATAATTATTTGGGCGGCCTCGCATCCCAGATGGCGCTGGCGCTGCGCGAATCGAGTATTCCGATGGATTATGTGGCGGTGGAAGATCATTTTGGCCAGTCGGCCCACAGTGCGCAGGAGCTGATGGAATATTACGGCCTGACAAAAGAACATATCATTCAAAAGGCAGAGGCTCTGTTGAAGTAAGGAAATTTGACCGATAGAGTCAATCTGCTGAAAAAGACTTTATCAAATGCAGCGGTTTCTTCCCTTGTTTTCGGCAGGGGAAGAAATCAACAGCTTTTTTAAATGGCATTCTTTTTATGAAAAAGAGACGGAGGAATGAAAGATGAAAATCGGATTTATCGGACTGGGCATTATGGGCAAACCAATGGTGAAAAACCTGCTGAAGGCCGGGCATGAGATTCTCGCTTTTGACATTATCCAGAGCAATGTGGAGGATGTTGTGGCATCCGGTGCCAAAGCGGCGCATTCCCCGGCGGAGGTAGCGAAGGAATGCGGCCTGATCATTACCATGCTGCCGAATTCACCCCATGTGAAAACCGTTGTAATGGGAGAAAACGGTGTTCTGGAGGGTGCAAAGGCAGGCACTATTCTGATTGACATGAGTTCGATCGCTCCACAGGCCTCTCAGGAAGTGGAAAAAGACTGCGCGGAGAAGGGTGTGAAAATGCTCGATGCTCCGGTATCCGGCGGGGAACCGAAGGCGATGGACGGCACGCTGTCCATTATGGCGGGCGGCGACCAGCAGCTGTTTGAAAGCGTAAAGGACATCCTTCTGACGATGGGATCCAGCGCGGTTTACTGTGGGAAAATCGGCGCGGGCAATACCACCAAGCTGGCGAATCAGGTGATCGTAGCAGCAAATATCGCAGCGCTTTCCGAAGCGCTGATGCTGGCCAAAAAATCCGGCGTGGACCCCAATCTGGTGTTTGATGCCATTCGCGGAGGTCTTGCGGGCTCCACCGTCATGAACGCAAAAGCGCCCATGATGCTTTCCGGCAACTACAAGCCCGGCTTTAAGATCGATCTGCATATTAAGGATTTGAATAACGCGATCGAAACGGGCCACACGGTCGGTTCTCCCTTGCCGCTGACGACGGCGGTCATGGAAATGCTGATCAATCTGCGTGCCGACGGGTTAGGGCAGGAAGATCACAGCGCGATCTCCAAGTACTACGAGAAACTGACCGGTGACACTATCCGCTGACAGGTGCAACAATCCGGGTGATTTGCGGGAAGCCGGGGCCGGGTGTCCCGGCTTTGCTGCTGCATCTTGCGGGAAGGAGTATTCTATGAAAAAAATTCTGTTGATTCCTGATTCCTTCAAAGGAACGATGTCCTCCTCGCGTGTCTGTGAGATCATGAAGAAAACGATCGCTTCTCATCTGCCAGAGGCACAGGTAGTTTCCATTCCCGTTGCCGACGGCGGCGAGGGAACGGTAGATTCGTTTCTGGCCGCCGCCGGGGGAAAGCGGCATGAATTGCAGGTAACAGGCCCCTACGGCGAACCGGTCACCGCATTTTACGGGATTCTGCCGGATGGTACAGCCGTTGTGGAGATGGCCGCGGCGGCGGGACTCCCCTTGGTGGGGGAGAATAAGCATGCGGAAAAGACCAGCACTTATGGTGTTGGCCAGATTTTGGAGCATGTGCTTCATACCGGCTGCAAAAAAATCATTCTAGGTTTAGGCGGCAGCGCAACCAACGACGGCGGAGTCGGAGCCGCGGCAGCTTTGGGGGTTCAGTTCAAAGACAAAGATGGGACCCCTTTTCTTCCTGTAGGGGAAACCTTATGTGATATCTCTTCCATTGATGTCAGCCGAATCAATCCCCGGGTGGGATCGGTGGGTTTGACCGTGATGTGCGACATCGATAATCCTCTCTGCGGCACGCAGGGGGCAGCACATATATTTGCGCCGCAGAAAGGGGCAGACCCCGAAATGGTTCAGCGGCTGGATCAGAATCTCATGCACCTCGCGGCGGTGATCCTCCGGGACTTAAATGTGGATATTGAGAATCTGCCCGGGGCTGGGGCGGCCGGCGGCATGGGCGGCGGTATGGTGGCTTTTTTGAACGGCCATTTGCAGATGGGGATTGAAACTGTGCTGGATACCGTGCATTTCGATACTCTGCTGCAGGACGCTCAGCTGGTGTTCACCGGCGAGGGAAAGCTTGATACGCAGTCCCTGCGCGGAAAGGTTGTCAGCGGGGTCGCGCGGCGGGCGAAGCGTCAGAATGTGCCGGTGATTGCGGTGGTAGGCGATATCGGCGATGAGATCGAGCCTGTTTATGAGCAGGGGGTCCGCGCCGTGGTGAGCATCAACCGCGTTGCGGTTCCATTTTCAGAAGCAAAGCTGCGCTCAGAAAGTGATCTGGAGCTGACAATGGACAGCATCTTGCGCCTGTTAACGGGCAATCTCCTTTCCGGCCAATGAAAAATCTCTTTCTCAATGCAAAATAGTTCTCGTGAAACAATCTCAACAAATTTTTCATCCAACTAAAACGCCCCCCAATCGCCATTTTGTCTGCGATTAGGGGGCGTTTTGTTATGTTGCTTTTCAGATTTATCGTTGGCATGGGCCATGCAGGGGCTAAAAGGCTTTTGCAAGCGCGTAGCCGCATACATACCCGATGATGCCGATGAGCAGGGAGCTGAAAATGTAAAGAAAAGCGTTTCGTTCTCTTTTATCAAACAGCTGGAAGCCTTCATACATAAAGGTGGAGAAGGTGGTGTATGCGCCAAGAAAACCGTCCCCCAGCAGAACATAGGTCTGTGCCGGGAGCTCGGAGCCCGTCAGCACACCAAGCAGGAACGTACCGGTTATGTTGATGATAAAGGTTCCAAGCGGGAATCGAGTGTCGGCTTTCTGCAGAATAAACCGTCCCAATTCGAATCTGCAGAGCCCGCCCAAAAGTCCGCCGATCGCGATCAGAGCAATCTCCAACTAATCCACCTCATTTTCGTTGTAATGGAAAGCGGATTCTTCTTCACTTTCCTTGTTTTGCAGCAGCCTCACCCCCAGCGCCCGGGCGGCTGTAACTCCTAAATAAACAGCTCCCAGTCCGAGTGCGGCGCTTACGATCAGGTAAGAAACCGCAGAGGTATATTCTCCCTGAAACAGCAGTGTGGAGGCTTCCTTGCACATGGTGGAAAAGGTGGTATACGCTCCCATCAGGCCGGTTGTCAGGCCAAGGCGAACGTCGGGATCAAATTTCCGGATTTCAAGGCCGATGGTCAGGATGAAGGCGATCAAAAAAGAGCCTGTGATATTGATAAACAGTGTGTTGAGCGGAAGAGTTTCGTGATAGCCGGGGATTTGAATCTTTTCGATCAGGTATCTTGCAATGGCGCCGACGATCGATCCGCAGGAAAGGAAAATATATTTTCTCATTCATGAATTCCTTTGTGAAAGACTTTGTATACCGGGAGATG
>JAEXDU010000212.1 GCA_023401495.1 Bacillota bacterium | reverse complement strand
GGTTATAATCGTTGCGCACCTGCATCACCTTGTCGCCCGTGCGCAGAACGGCGCCGTTCACGTTGATCTCGCGCTTCTGCGGCCCGGGAGGATTCAGCGCCTCCTGCAGGCGGCGGTTCATTTCCTCCGTCCCCACAGCGCCGCGCTTGCCGGGGCAGAGCACCTGAATATCCACCGTGGGGTCGTAGCCGTAGGTGCGGGGCAAACGCTCGGTATACAGCCCTACAACCGTATCCGCGATGCGGTCTGCCTGCCTCATGGGAAGAAAGAAAAAGTCCCCGGTACGGTCATGCAGCTCCGGCATTTCTCCCGCCACCACGCGGTGTGCGTTGCGAACGATCAGGCTGTTCATCGCCTGGCGGAACACCTCCTGCAGCTGCACGACGGGGAATTTGCCGCAGCGGATCAGATCGCCCAGCACGTTGCCCGCGCCGACGGACGGCAGCTGGTCGCAGTCGCCCACCAGAATCAGACGGCAGCCGAGCGGGAGCGCGTGCAGCACGCTTTCGAACAGCTGAACGTCCACCATCGAAAGCTCGTCCAGCACCAGCGCGTCGCAATCCAGCAGATTTTTTTCGTTGCGCGCAAAGGTAGGCGCGTCGCGGTCGTTCCATTCCACCTGAAGCATCCGGTGGATGGTTTTCGCCTCCTTGCCCGTCACCTCAGACATCCGTTTTGCCGCCCGACCGGTGGGCGCCGCGAGCAGCACCTTTTCGCCCTGCTCCTCCAGAATGGAGATGATGGCGTTAAGCGCCGTCGTTTTTCCGGTGCCGGGGCCGCCGGTCAAAATCAGCAGGCCCTGCTCGAGCGCCTGCCGCATGGCCTGCTTCTGCCCCTCGGCATACTCGATGCCAAGGCGTTCCTCTACCGACGCGATATGCCCATCGATATTCCGCAGCGACTGCGCCGGGTAGCGAAGCAGCATCAGCAGCCGGCCCGCACAATACGATTCGGATTGATAATAGCGCGGCAGAAAGATGAACTCTCGTCCGCCGAGCAGCTGGGGGATCAGTACATGCTCTTCCTTCAATTCTTCGAGGACGGAGAAAAGCATCTCCGGCTCCACGCCAAGCATGCGCGCGGCGGCGGGGATCAGCTTGTCCTTCGGCAGGCAGGTATGGCCGTTGTTCGTGTTGTGCCGCAGCACATAGTGGAGTCCTGCGCGTAGGCGCGAAAAGTCGTCCTGATCCACGCTCGCGGATTCCGCAATGAGATCGGCGCGCCCAAAATCGATATCGACACCATCGGCACACAGCAGAAACGGGTCGGTGCGGATCAGCTCCGCGGAAGAGGGGCCGTACTGCTTCCAAACCCGCAGGGCTTCTTCCGGCGTGATCCCGAATCCACCGAGATACAGCATGATTTCGCGGATGCCATAAATGCGCTGAAACTCCTGCGCGATTTTTTCCGCCTTGGCGCGTGTAAGGCCCTTGATGCCGGCAAGACGTTCCGGTTCCTGTTCCATCACCTCGAGCGTATGCTCGCCGAACGCTTCCACCAGACGCGTTGCCGTGGCGGGGCCGATTCCCTTGACCGCACCGGAGGACAGATACCGCAGGATAGCGTCCGCCGTCTTGGGCGCGGAACGCTCGAATGCTTCTGCCTTAAACTGCTGGCCGAAGCTCGGGTGATGAATCCAAGTGCCGATGACGCGCAGCTCTTCCCCGCAGCCGACCCAGGGGAGGGTGCCGACCACTGTGATCAGCTCCTCCCCTGCTTTCAGCTCCAGGATTTTATACCCGTTATTCTCATTGCTAAAGACGATTTCTTCCACCGTGCCGGTCAGTTCCAGCAATTGTTTTTCCTGCATATTCCCATCCTCGGCTGTGTTTCCTGTTGATTTCAGTATACCTCTTTTTCTATGTATTTGCAAATTCTCCGTTCAGTGTTTCCGGCAGATCCGCCGCCATACACAGCCGGACGCTCGGGTTCGCCAGGGCAAATGTTTCGCAGATCGCCCTTGTTTCGCGATCCATTCCGCAGTCCACGCAGATCAGCTCTCTGTGCCCGGTATGGCGCAGCCAGCGCAGACGCTCGAGCGCTCCGCGCAGGCGATATTCCACCCTGTTGTCGTTCCCCGAAACGCACACCAAAACCGTGATCTTCTCTTCCCAGCCGGGGCGGGTCAGCCAGAACAATACAAAACGGCACAGCTCCGTAAGGCCGACCACCGCGAAAAACGCCACCAGAATTCTGCCGATCATATCTTCCATTTGTAATCACCTCATTGCTATGATATGCGAAAAAGGAAAAAATGACAGTCAGCAGGCTGAGCCTGCACGCACGTTGCGGCAGGTTAAATCTGCACATACGTCGCGGGATAGCTCGCAGAAATGCTTTCGCTTCACGCTCCATTCGTCGCGTGTGCGCTGGCGTTTTCGCGCGGAAATGGCCTTCTATGTAATTACTATTTTTCTCTTTACGGGTTCCCCATATGAATTCTGCTGACGCAGGGCCTGCCCCTCATGCCGGGGCGGGCACTTACTTTCGTGAAAGGACGAAAGTAAGCAAAGGCCTTCCAAAGGACACCTTTGGAATCCGTTTGGGGAACGGTTCTTATAAGTGCAAACAATAGCTACTGAAAAGGCGCTCCAATGAAAATGCCCACTCTCCTAGCAACAGCAAATCAAAAGCTTAGCGCTTTCGTCCGTCGGCGGGCATTTTCAGAGCGCTCTCGTTAGCTCGGTGTTTTTTGGGTGCGGCTTCGCCGCATTTTTTTATTGGCTCGCGGAGTGCTTTTCGTAGCATTTTGAACGTGAAAACTTCCCTTGCGTACTTGCTTCACGCACAGGTCGTGCCTGTGCGTGAGTAAGAACAAGAGCGGGAGCTTCTCCCGGTTTCCAAAGGCAGCGCCTTTGGTCGTTGAGTGGGGGTTCCAAGGGGGAGAGAATCGAAACTCCCCCCTTGGCGAATCTTTGCTTACTTTCTTTTCGCAAAGAAAGTAAGTGCCCGCCCCGGCCTGA
>JAEXDU010000197.1 GCA_023401495.1 Bacillota bacterium | reverse complement strand
GTTACAGTGCGCCCGTCGGGACATCCGCATCCTGGAGGAGCCGATCCAGACAATTTATATGAATGGCAACAAGGGCTCCCATTTTCACACTCTGCGGGATTCGTTTCGCATCTATAAAAACATTCTGCAATTCGCGGCCTCCTCTTTCCTGGCCTTCTGCATCGATTACGGCTTGTATAGTGTTCTGGCTGTGGGTTTGGCCGGGCTGGGGACGGACATCAGCGTTCCGGTAGCAAACATAACGGCGCGAACCGTAAGTGCCAGCGCCAACTTTGCCATTAACAAGCGCTTTGTGTTCGGCAATACGGACAGCGCGCTGAAAACCGGCACACAGTATTTTCTGTTGGCTGCGGGCATCCTGCTCGGTAATACCGTTTTGCTCAGCTTCCTCGTCAATTCGCTGGGGGTAAACCAGTTCGCCGCAAAGCTGGTAACGGAGCTGACCTTTTTCATCCTGAGTTGGGCAGGGCAGAGGTTCTGGATCTTTCGGCGGCAGAGCGCGCATGCCTGCGACAGGGCAGAAAAATCTCACGATTGAGGAGAAGTTCATGAAGAAACAAGGGAAATTTCTTTGGCCGCTGTGCTACGGCCTTTGTTTGACGGTGTTTACCGCTTATGTTCTGCTGGACGCATTTGTCATCCCGCGCAGCTATGCAATAACGCCCGGCACAACGCAGGGGATGAGCGCTTCCTCGTCTGCCGATACGGCGCGGACCGTGGAAAGCGAAGATACAGAGAACACGGCGTCGGCCACGACGACCGATACCTCGTACAGCGACGGGAAGACCAGTATCGAACTGAAACAGTACCGGCAGAATGATACCACCATCTATGTTGCGGACATCACACTTTCGGATGCGAGTGCGCTGAAAACGGCGCTGGCGAACAATACCTACGGCAAGAACATCACGCAGACCACGTCGGATATGGCGGAGGAAAATAACGCTGTTCTGGCCATCAACGGGGATTACTACAGTGCGCGCAGCGGCTATGTGATCCGCAACGGCGTGCTGTACCGCGACACCTCTTCCGACGCCTCTCAGGAGGACTTGGTGGTCTATCAGGACGGCTCCTTTGAGATTGTGACAGAAGGTTCCGTCACTGCGGCTCAGCTGCTGGAGAGTGGGGCGCAGCAGGTGCTGTCGTTCGGCCCGGCCCTCGTGAAGGACGGAGAAGTTTCTGTGACGCAGGGCGAAGAGGTGGGCAAGGCGATGGCCAGCAATCCGCGCACGGCAATCGGCCAGATCGATGACCTTCACTATGTGATGGTAGTGGCTGATGGCCGCACCGGGGAAAGTACGGGGCTGTCTTTGTACCAGATGGCCGAGTTTATGAAGAGCCTTGGTGTGAAAACGGCGTATAATCTCGACGGCGGCGGTTCCGCCACCATGGTGTTCAACGGCAAGGTGATCAACCAGCCCACCACCGGCGGGAGCAGGATCAGTGAAAGGAAGGTGAGCGACATTGTCTACATCGGATAAGCGAAAAATGGGCAGAACGGTGCGGATGTATGCCGTGCTCGCCGCGTTCTGTGGGGTGTTCGGTTTCGTTTACGAGAAGTTCAGCCACGGCGTGTTCTCCCCTTTTATGGGGTATCTGTTCCTGTTTCCGCTGCTCGGCGGCGCGGTGCCGTTTCTGCTGCTGTATCTGCTGCCGGTTCCCAAATTGCCGGGGACTGCATCGCGCTACGCTTATCATTCCGGGCTGGCGGCTCTCACCGTGGGCAGCTGTCTGACCGGCGTGTTTGACATCTATGGAACCGCCGCGCCGCTCGTCGGCGTGTACTGGTGGGCAGGAGCTGTGTTTGTTGCAGCCGGTGTTCTGCTGTATTTCCTTCCGCAACGGGTGCGATGACCGCCCGCCGGTAAAGGTACAATAAAAAGCTTGTAAACAGAAAAGACCCCCGAAGCCCGGCAGGCTTTCGGGGTCTTTTCTGTTTTGATAGGGTTGTGGGAGATATCTGTGCTCTGCGGTTAAAGCAGGTGGATTGAAAACAGAAATCACTGTTGATAAAAACGAAGTATTTTGTAGTAATTTGTCATTCTGTTCAAATCGCATAGATGCGGATAACGTTTCAGAGTGTGTCTTTGTGCAAGTTTTAAAGTCAGGGAATTCTTTTTGAAATTTGTGAAAACTGACTTTAGTTATTCGTGATATGGATAAAATATAGAGCTGTTGCCCATATTTAGCGCGAAATTTGCCGTCTTTGAATGGCGTTTTGGAAGGAAATAGGAAGAGGGATATGACTTTTACCGGAAGCGAACTTGCAAAAGCAAGCTTGCATCTATTGACAAATCTTTTTTGACGGACGTATAATTCAAAACAACATATTTATTTTATTTAAACAGCTTGCAATGGGGCACGCGAATTTTTACAATTCGTGTGCCCTTTTTGTGATAAAGAAGATCGAAACATTTGTTAGGAGGGTACTATCACATGAAATCGAAGAAGCTAAAACGATTCCTTGCTTTGGTTTTGTCAGCGGCCATGTCGCTGACAGCCTGTTCCGGGTTTTCCGGAACACAAAGCTCCACCGAGTCCGGCAGTGCTTCCGTCCCGGAAAACGCAACATACAGGGAAACGCTGCACATTGCGGTAACACAGCAGGCGCCTTCTTTGGATTTGCATAAGAACAGCTCCCTGATTGCAAGGCAGATTTGTGATGGTACCGTCTGGGAAAAGCTGGTCACACTGAATTCCAAGGCAGAAGCGGTACCGGAGCTCGCAGAAAAATATGAAGCGACAAACGATGGTAAAACGCTTACCTTTACGCTGAGAAAAGGCGTAAAATTCCATGATGGCAGCGAGATGACGGCTGACGATGTCGTCGCCTCCATGAACCGTTGGATTGAGGGCTTCAGTTCCGCGGGGACGATGGTTGGCGATGCGCGGTTCGTCAAGGTGGATGATTACACCGTAAAAATCGACGGCAAAGCTTCGCTGATCCTGCTGCCCGCCATGATCGCGGGCGCCGCACAGCCGGCCTCCATCACAACGGCCGCCGCGTGCAAAAACGAAGACACGAACGGCTTTTTGAAGGACTACATCGGTACCGGTCCCTATAAATTCTCCGAATGGAAGCAGGATCAGTACATTAAGCTGGAGCGCTTTGACGACTATGTTCCCTATGGCACAAAAGGAACCGAGATGGATGGCTGGAGCGGCTATAAGGCGGCCCCCACCAAGATTCTCGAATTCGATCTGGTTGCAGATCAGGCCACAGAGTCCGCCGGTCTGGAAGCCGGTCAGTACGATGTTGTATTCAATGTTTCTTACGATGACTACGCCCGGCTGGAAAGCAACCCGAATCTGACCACGGTCAGTTCGCAGATGGGTACCATCGCGCTGATTCCAAACCACAAGCAGGGCATTGCCTCTAATCAGTACTTCCGTACCGCGGTCAATACCGCTCTCGATTATGATGAGCTTCTGACCGCCTCTTACGGCAAGGCTTACGAGCTTGGCTCTTCTTATATGGATGCCGGCCAGCCGTTCTGGGCATCTGAGGCCGGAAAGGGAAATTACAACCAGAAAGACCTTGAGAAGGCCAAAAAAATCCTTACGGACAATGGCTATAAAGGGGAACCCTTCACCATTCTGGTCGCAACTTTAAACAAAATGGATAACATGGGCATCGCCATCAAATCGCAGCTTGAGAAGATCGGCATTCCCGTAAAGCTCACTGTGGTTGACTGGGCCACCCTGACGGAATACCGCAAGGATCCCACCAAGTTCGATATGTACATCACCACCTTTGCGGAGGTTCCGGTACCGTCGCTCAAGCTATATTACGGCGCTGCGTATCCCGGCTGGTCCGACGATGAAAAGCTGCAGACTTTATTTAAAGAAATGACCTCTGCTCCCACGCTGGAGGAAGCCAAAACCAAGTGGGATGAGCTGCAGGGGTATTCCTGGGAGTACCTGCCGATCATCTGCCCCGGCCACTACATGGGCATGTTCGCATGGCAGAAAAATGTGACCGGCATCAATATGTACAGCGGCGGGCCGAAATTCTGGAACGCCGGGATTGTGGAGTCTTAAGTCTGAAACATGGAATAAGATTCTGAAATACAGCCGATTTGCTTTGAAAGAAGCTTTGTGAGGAACCTGGCCGTTTCTTTCCCTGCCACAAGGCAGGGGAAGAAACCAACAGACTGTTTTAAAGTGAAACGATTTTATTCTTAGATTCTCTTGGTTGTGGGGGGAAAGCTGATGCAGAAGTTCATTGTTAGGAGACTGCTGTCTGTGATTCCGGTTCTGTTCGTGGTGTCGGTGGTCATTTTCACACTGCTGAAAATGGTGCCCGGCAGCCCGGCGGCTACCCTGCTGGGCGATTTGGCCACAGCGGACGATATTGCAAAGCTGGAAGAAAAAATGGGCCTGAACCGCCCGTTGGTGGAACAGTATTTCATCTGGATTGGGAATATGTTTCACGGTGATTTCGGGATCAGCACGGCAGGCGGCGAGCCGGTTGCCAGTGTAGTGTTCAGCCACGTGAAGCCGACCATTTCCCTCGCGCTGTACGCGCTCATCATCGCCAGTGTGATCGCGATTCCGATGGGAATGCTGGCGGCAAAAAACAAGGGAACCGGCATAGACCACGGCGTGACGGTTTTGTCCTTGGCGGGCATCTCGCTGCCCAGCTTTTTGTTTGGCCTGTTTTTGATGCTCATCTTCGCTGTGAAGCTGCATTTCTTCCCGGTTTCGGGGTATGTGGAAATCAGCCGGGGGCTTTGGCCGCACATCAAATCGCTGACGCTGCCGGCGATCGCGCTGGGATTCATGAACGCGGCGTTGATGATGCGCATGACCCGCTCCGCGATGCTGGAGGTTCTGGGCAGCGACTACATCAGAATGGCCAAGGCGAAAGGCGTGCGGAATTTTGTCATCACCACCAAGCATGCGCTGCGCAATTCTTTGGTTACGATCATCACGATGATCGGCCAGAGCGCGGTGCAGATGCTGGCCGGGGCGGCGGTCATTGAAAGCCTGTTCGCCATTCCGGGCCTTGGGCAGCTGATGGTCAATTCCATCGGCCGCCGCGACTACTATGTGATTCAGGCGATCGTACTTTTGATCGCGCTGTTCAATGTACTGATCAACATGCTGGTGGATTTGCTGTACGGCGTGGCAGACCCCAGAGTCAGAGCAACCTGAGAGGAGGGTGAATGAGATGCCAGGTACAAACGGTTCGGAGGGCGCCATAACTTACACGGCCGCCCAGAATGACCTGAGCCTGCAGAAGAAAAAGCTGGCACAGGAGCAGTTCGAAATCCGGCTGAAGAAATTCACCCATAACCGGGCTTCGGTATTCGGTCTGGCGGTTGTCACCCTTGTGATCGTCCTAGCGGTTTTTGCCCCGCTGATTGCTTTGCATGACCCGCTCGCGATGAATACCGCAGACCGCCTGAAGGGTATCAGCGCCGAGCACTGGTTCGGTACCGACAATATGGGACGCGATGTATTTGCCCGCGTGCTGTACGGCGCTCGGATTTCTCTCACCGTCGGCTTTACAGTCGGCCTTGTTTCGGGTTTCCTCGGGCTTGTGATTGGGCTGTATGCCAGCACCAATCAGCTTGCGGACAATATCCTGATGCGCGTCTGCGACGGTCTTAAGGCGATCCCCAGCACGCTCCTTGCCATCACGATGATGGCGGTGCTGGGTGCGGACATCAAGAATGTGATCATCAGCCTGATCGTCGTCAATATTCCGAACATGGCCCGTCTGGCCCGCAGCCAGGCGCTGGTGGTGAAAGAGCAGACGTATATCGAGGCGATGCGGTGTCTCGGTTCTTCTCAAAAACGGATTTTGTGGGCGCACATCGTGCCGAATATCCTCTCGCCGATGATCGTTCAGATGACCTTCGTGTTTGCGAGCGCCATTATCACTGAGGCGGCCCTCAGCTTCCTCGGCGCCGGCGTTCCGGCCCCTGCACCGAGTTGGGGCAACATTTTAAAAGAAGGCAAAGACGTGATCTATACCGCCTGGTGGATGATCCTGTTCCCCGGCGTATTCACCGCGCTGACAGTGCTGGGGTTGAACCTTCTGGGTGACGGCGTGCGCGATTTGATGGACCCGAAAAGCAACTGAAACGAATCCGCGGCGAAAAAGGAAAGAAATGCGCTCTCCCCGCTACCGGTGGGGAAAGAGAAAAGAACCATTCGTTATTTGGTTGAAGAAGCCGTGTGAGAGGAGAGACCGGCAGCATGGAAAGAGTATTGCAGGTAGAAAATTTATGTACCGAATTCAAAACGGAGCGCGGCATGCTCAAAGCGGTGGACGGCGTCAGCTTTGAGGTGCGCGAAGGCGAAATGCTCGGTATCGTCGGGGAATCCGGGTGCGGGAAAAGCGTCACCTCCCAGTCGATTCTGCGGCTGTACGATGAAAAATCATTCGTGCGCTACACCGGCGACGTCCGGTTCCACGACGAGAGCCTGCTCGCGCTTTCTGAAAAACAAATGGAAAGCGTGCGCGGCGCCAAGATTTCGATGGTATTTCAGGATGCGCTCAGCTCTTTGAATCCGGTATTTACGGTGGGCGATCAGATCATGGAAGCGATTCTGATCCACCAGAAAAGAACCAAGGCCGAGGCAAAAGAGCAGGCGATCGAAATGCTGAATCTGGTCGGCATCCCCGATCCGGCCCGGCGGTTTTATCAGTATCCGTTCGAGCTTTCGGGCGGCATGCGGCAGAGGGTGATGATCGCGGTGGCGCTGGCCTGCCACCCGCAGCTTTTGATCGCCGACGAGCCCACCACCGCGCTGGATGTGACGATTCAGGCGCAGATCATGGATTTGATCGTGGATATGAACAAGCGCCTTGGCATGGCGGTGATGCTCATCACGCACGATCTGGCGGTTGTGGCCGAAACGTGCAACCGGTTGATCGTGATGTATCTTGGCCAAATCGTGGAAGAGGGACGGGTGGAGGATATTTTTGATCATCCCATGCACCCGTACACGATGGGGCTGATGAATTCCATCCCGAAGCTCGACACCGCAAAGGCGACCCGGCTGTACCAGATCAGCGGCACGGTTCCGCTGTTAAACCAGATTCCCGTGGGGTGCCGGTTTGCCCCCCGCTGCCCCTATGCTACCGACCTGTGCCGCGAGGAAATGCCCGAACTGAGCCAGGTTTCAGAAACACAGGGTGTGCGCTGCCATTACAGGAACGAGCGAAACGGCGGCTTCGTTCAGGAGCATCCCCAGTATGAGGCCGGTTAGGAGGAAACGAGATGACAAATACCGCAAAGGTGGTTTTGCGCGGAACAGGGATCAAAAAATATTTTCCCGTGCGCAGCTCTGTTTTAAATAGAGTAAAGAGGAATGTAAAAGCGGTGGATGGTGTCGATATTTCTCTGTATGAGGGTGAGATTTACGGCCTTGTGGGGGAAACCGGCTGCGGCAAAAGCACGCTGGGCCGCACGCTGGCTTACCTGACCGAACCCACCGGCGGCTCGATTGAGGTGCTGGATCAGGATATGACGGCGATGAAGCGCCACCAGCTGATCGAAATGCGCCGCAAAATCCAGATGGTGTTTCAGGACCCCTACACTTCGCTGGACCCCAAGCAGAGAGTAGGCGATATCCTTACAGAGGCGCTGAAGATCCACAATATCGGCACCCGCGAATCCCGCATGGATACTGCGGTGGAGATCATGGAGAAGGTGGGCCTGCGGCTCGAGCATTTCTACCGCTATCCCCACGAGTTTTCCGGCGGCCAGCGGCAGAGGGTCGGCCTGGCCAGAGCGCTGATTTTAAACCCGAAGATCATTATTTGCGACGAGCCCGTTTCAGCGCTGGACGTATCGATTCAGGCGCAGATCATCAATCTGCTGCAGGATCTGCGGGAAAAAGAGCAAATCTCCTTTTTGTTCATTGCACATGATATGAGCGTGGTAAAATATGTGTCGGACAGAGTAGGGGTCATGTATCTGGGGCATATGATGGAGGAGGCCGAAACGGAAGAGCTGTTCCGCAATACGCTGCATCCGTATGCAAAGGCGCTGCTTTCTGCCGTTCCGAATCCCTCGCCCCACACGAAAAAAGAGAGAATCGTATTAAAGGGTGATCTTCCGTCCCCCATTAACCTGCCGTCCGGCTGTGTGTTCCACACACGCTGCCCATACGCTACCGAGCAGTGCTCGGTGCGTACGCCGCATTTGAAGGAGGTTGTGCCCGGTCACCGGGTGGCCTGCCTGATGTATGAGGAAGGCTGGTCTGGTCAAACCTGAAGGTGGAGGAAAGTCTCCGGTGAAAACGAATGATGACTGGGAGGGTACTAACAGTGCTGACACAAAACGCGCAGGATTTTTTGCAGACTCACGGCGACGAGGCCTATCAACTGTTAAAGACAATGGCGGCGATCCCATCGCCGTCGAACCAGGAGGAACGTCGGATGGAATTTTGCAGGCAGTGGCTGGAATCCTGCGGGGCCAAGGGCGTTTATACCGACAACGCGCTGAATGTGGTCTGCCCGGTTGGGGTAACGGAAGAAAACCCGGTCGTCGTGTTCTGCGCCCACACTGATGTGGTGTTCCCGGATACCGACCCGCTCCCCGTGCGGGAGCATTCGGGCCGGCTTTGGGCACCCGGCGTGGGCGACGATACGGCAAACCTGGCCGCTTTGATGATGACGGCCAAGTACGTTCTGCAGGAGGGCCTTCGTCCAAAAAACGGTGTGGGCGTGCTGTTCGTCTGCAATTCCGGAGAAGAGGGAATGGGAAACCTGAAGGGGTCGCGTAAGCTCTGCAAGGGTTATGAGGGACGTATTCAAGCGTTTTGCAGCTTTGACGGAACACTGACGCATGTGGTAAACCGTTCGGTGGGGTCCCAGCGATTCCGGGTCACCGTAACAACACAGGGCGGGCACTCCTATATGGATTTTGGCCGTCCCAACGCGATCGCGCAGCTGGCCGCGGTCGTTTCTGACCTGTATGCCGTGGGGATTCCCTCCTACGGGAGAACCACTTGCAACGTTGGCACGATTTCGGGCGGCACCTCTGTCAACACCATCGCGCAGAGCGCCGAGATGCTGTGCGAATACCGGTCAGACGATGCCCGCGGCCTGCAGTATATGCAGGAGCAATATGAAAGGATTTTCTCCGCACACCGGAAAAAAGGAGTGGAGCTTACAGTGGAGGTAGTCGGGAGCCGCCCCAGCGAACAGCTTTCCGCGGCGGCGGCCGCGGAGCGCGACCGGCTGGTGCAAAGAGCTGCCGATATTATCGAGCAGGTGACGGGAAAACGCCCGGGTACGGCGTCTTCCTCCACCGACTGCAACATTCCCCTGTCGCTGGGAATCCCCAGCGTGTGCTTCGGGTCGTACTACGGCGACGGAGCGCATACGCGGGAGGAGTATGTGGAAATCGATTCCCTGCCGCTCGGGTACCGGGTCGTGATGGAAAGTGTGCTGGATTATTTCCTATAGAACCAGGAGATGACATATGAAACAAGAGTTGAATCTGCACCGTTATCTTGCGGAAATCGATGAGAAAGCAATGCCGCTCAGTGCGCTGAGCGATCAAATATGGGAATATGCCGAAACGCAGTTTGAGGAATTTCAATCGGCGGATGCCCTCTGCACCTTCCTCGAAAAGGAGGGCTTTACGGTGGAACGGGGCGCGTTCGATATCAAGACTGCGTTTACCGCCACCTTTGGGTCAGGCAGCCCGAAAATCGGCATTCTGGGCGAATTCGACGCGCTTTCCGGTTTGAACCAAGAGGCGGGGGTCATCCGCAAGGAATCCGATCACCCCGAAGCGAACGGCCACGGCTGCGGACATAACCTGCTCGGCGTCGGTTCCGCCGCGGCGGCGCTGGCGGTTAAAAAATACCTGGAGGACGGCTTCCCCGGCACGGTTACTTATTTCGGCTGCCCCGGCGAGGAGGGCGGCTCCGGCAAGGCCTATATGGCAAGGGCAGGTGCGTTTTCCGAGCTGGACTGTGCATTGACCTGGCACCCGTCGAGCCTGAATATGGTATACCAGAACAGCTCGCTTGCGAACTTTCAGGTGCAGTTTACCTTTCACGGTATCAGCGCCCACGCTGCCGGCAGCCCGGAAATGGGCCGCAGCGCGCTCGATGCATTGGAGCTGATGAACGTCGGCGCGAATTTTCTGCGGGAGCACATGATCGAAAAGGCCCGCATTCATTATGCAGTCACCAATACGGGCGGCTATTCCCCGAACGTGGTGCAGAATCTGGCCAAAGCGATCTATCTCGTTCGCGCACCCAGGCAGGATCAGGCGCTGGAGCTTTTGAACCGCGTGAAAAAAATCGCGGAGGGGGCGGCTCTCATGACCGAAACCACCGTGGAGCACCAACTGATCAAGTCCTGCGCCAACATGATCTCAAATCAGGTGCTGGAGCAGGCGATGTTCGATTCCCTCACGGAGATCGGCACGCCGGACTATACCCCTGAGGAATATGAGCTGACGCGGCGCTATGCCGATACCGTACCGAAAGGCGCTGACCGCGGTTATATGGATGCGGTTCAGGAGCGGCTTGACCCCAAGAACAAGCGGTTCCTGCTTGAGAAAAAGGCCGATCCGCTTTACGATTTCATCGTTCCGTACGAGCCGATGCACCTGGTACGGGTAGAGGCAGGCTCCACCGATGTGGGCGATGTCAGCTGGATGTGCCCGACCGCGCAGTTGTACGCCGCCACCTGGGCGCCCGGAACGCCAGGGCATTCGTGGCAGGTGGTTTCCCAGGGGAAATCCTCCCACGCGCACAAGGGGATGCTGCTGGCCGGAAAGGTGATCACGCTGACCGCCATGCGCCTGATGCAGCAGCCGGAGCTTTTGGAGCAGGCGAAGGAAGAGCACACTCTGGCTTTGCAGGGGCAGACCTATCTTCCGATTCCAGACGAGATTCATCCGGTGCCTCTCAGAACCATGAGCTGATAGGAATCTGCGGATAAAAAATAAAAACGGTTTTCTTTGCGCGCGAAAGGCGGAAAGAAAACCGGCATCATTCCCGGTTTTGGTATCAGCATACGGAAAATCAATCGGAAGGAAGAGGGGGAGTGGAAACGATGGAACATATCGTGATTACGATTGCCCGCGGCTTTGGAACGGGCGGCCGCGAAATCGCCGCGCGGCTTGCGGATCGTCTGGGAATCCACAGCTATGCCAATCGAATTCTGACGCTTGCGTCCCAATACAGCGGCAGGGACGAGCACGACTTTGTAGAGGTGGATGAGCGCCTGCGGGACGGGTACCTGCGCCAGCAATTAATGTCGCTGCAAAAGCGGCTGACCCCGCTGCCGCACACCAATCCGTTTGAATCCGATGACCGCCTGTTCGAGTTTCAGAAGAAAATCATTCAGGAGCTGGCCCGTACCGAAAGCTGCGTCATCGTGGGTAAATGCGCCGATTATGTGCTGCAGGATTTTGATAATGTGCTGAGCGTGTATGTGGAGGCCCGCAGAGTCTTTTGTGTGGATCGCGTGATGAAAACCATGAACGTTTCAGAGAGTGAGGCGCACAGCCTGATTGCCAAAACGGATAAATACCGCGCCGAATACTATAAATATTATACCGGCGGCAACTATTGGACGAATCCGGTTAACTATGATATGACGCTGAACAGCGGCCGGTGGAGCATTGACCAATGCGTCGATTTGATAGTGCAGGCGCTGCAGATCAAATTTGGCGACGACTGTAAAAAAGCTTTTCCCTTCATTTCAATATCCTAACAGGCAAAACGCGGAAGACGATTCGTTTTCCGCGTTTTGCCGTCGGGAAAGCTGCACGGCCTTAAAATGGTTTTATCATTTTGCTTCCGGTGTTCCCAGTACCTGCAAGGTTTAGCCATGGATAAAACACATTTCCTTTTGTTTGCTGCCTGTTAAACATGATTTTCGGTGGTCCGGTCCTCCTATATCAAAAAGCATGAAATATCCGGGGAATCCTCTAGATTGGTTTTGAGCCAAACGCCTCTCTGTGGCGCTTGACATTGTACGCAGTATTTGATACGCTTGTTGTTAGAAATGACTAACTGGAGATGGGCAGGCCGTTTCTATTCCTGACGCGCCGCGCGAGGGAATGAAACGTCTGCTGCACAGGAAGAAATGGAGGGGACTGTATGCGTACATTGGAGGAATATGATCTGGTTTCTCCCGAATCTTTGTCGGTGACGTACCAGCCCGATTGTACGGTGTACCACATGGCAAACATCAGCGGCGAAGGGACAATGACCAGCTTTGAGGTGTTCGACGGGGTCGAGCTGGTATATAACGATTTTCGTTCCGCGTATTGCGTTTCTGGCAAAGGCACGACGGCCGATGTGATGGAGATTAACCACTGCTGTATGGGCCGCTTCGAATGTGATTTTTTAAACGGTACCTGTGTTTATCTGGAAGAAGGCGACCTTGCGGTGAATATGGTGGCCAACCAGACGAAAAACCCCTGCTTCCCTCTGGAATATTATAACGGGGTTTCGGTTATGATCGACCTCGCGCGGGCCGAACATTCCCTTTCAGGTGTCTTGAAAGACATCTCAATCGATCTCCATGCGCTGCGGGAAAAGCTCTGCGCAGGCAACCACTGCTTTGTCATGCGCGCAACCGATTCCATTCAGCATATTTTCTCGGAGCTTTACACAGTGCCGGACCAGGTGAAATTCGGCTACTTCAAGCTCAAGGTGCTGGAGCTTCTGCTGTTTCTCAGTGTCATCAATCCCGACGAGCATTTGGCGGCTCCGCGCTATTTTCAGAAGAATCAGGTGGAGTGTGTCAAGCGGATGAAGAACTATATGGTGTGCCACCCGGACTGCCACTTTACACTGCAGGAGCTGTCGGAGCGCTTTGATCTGCCGATGACCACCATGAAGCAGTGCTTTAAAGGGGTCTACGGAACCTCTGTCTATGCGTATATGCGTTCTTACCGCATGCAGCGGGCCGCTGTGCTGCTGTGCCAGGGTAATGAGAGCGTTTCTTCCGTCGCGTGGAAGCTGGGGTATGTCAACGCGAGCAAATTTGCGTCCGCGTTCAGACAGGTGATGGGTCTTTCGCCGATGGAATACCGCAAAAGGCATCGCCTGAATGGAGCCGAAATTGTCTGTGCGGAGTAGAAGCGCCTGCCGCTTCGGGAGTATAATCATTTTCTGAAAACAGGACAGAGCATGCGCCGGAAAGCGCTGCTTTTTCGGCTGATTGTTAGCAAAAGCTAACTTTCCTTCCGCCGCAGGGCGGGCGCTTCAGCCGAACCTGAAACACAAATGATTCCATACCAGAAACGGAGGAAGAATATGAACGGACAGACCCAAACAAAAATGCAACTGCGCGTGGGGGAGAATCGGCGCGGCAAAAAAAGATACCTTGCACTCGCCTGTGCGCTGATGCTCTCGATTTCCATGTTAACCGGTTGTCAGGGCCAGCAGACAAACAACGCGGTCTCTTCGCAGGCGCAGTCGGTTTCTGAACAGGCCGGTGGCTTTGCCGGCGGCAGCGGCACTGCGGAGGATCCCTGGCAGGTGGCGACGGCAGAACAGCTGAATCAGGTGAGAGAGCAGCTTTCCGGCCATTATGTGCTGACAGCGGACATCGATTTGTCCCCACTTGGCAGCCTTGATCCCATCGGCACCTTCGAGCCCAAGTCTGAAAAGGAAGAGGATGCAGAAACGCCGAGCGACACAGCTGCGTTCAGCGGTACCTTTGACGGAGCAGGACATAAAATCTCGAATGTGGCGATCAGCAGCAAGTACCAGAACGGCGTAGGCCTGTTCGGCTGCATCAGCGGAGAATCCGCCGAACTGAAGAATCTGACCGTGGAAAACATCGTTGTTCCGTCCTCTCAGATGTATGTGGGAGGGATCGTGGGCTACGCCAACGGCAAGGAACTCAGTGGCCTTACCCTGACCGGAGAAAGCAGCGTGACGGGCCATTTTCTGGTGGGCGGCGTTGTCGGCGCCAGCCATGCGGATATGAAAAACTGCAAGGCCAGCGCGACCGTCATCCTCAGCGGCGACAATACGCAGGGTGCGGGCCTGATTGTCGGTGGAGCCGAGGACTGCAATGTGGAAAGCTGTGAGGCTTCCGGTTCGGTTGAGGCTAAGGGAACCGGCTGCTACAGCATCGGCGGTCTGGCCGGATGCTTCCACAACAGCGAATATGCGAAAGACTGCACGGCGGATTCCGTGACGATCACCGTCGGGGAAAAATCCTCTCTGATCGGCGGCCTTGCGGGCCATGCCGGCACACAGAGCGGCGCCGCAACGCAGATTACAGGCTGCAAAGCGACCAATATCACCATTCAGGCGGCGGACACCGCGAACCGCATCGGCGGCATTGTGGGCGGCGGCTTTTATCTGAATGCTTACAGCAAATACTACCCCGAGCCCACAGTGTATGATGTGGTCAACTGCACGGCGTCCGGCAAAATCGACGGCGGCAAATTCGTGGGGAGCATCGCCGGATATGTTCATAACAATTCCGTCGTGAAGGACTGCACCGCGCAGATTGCGGTAAACGGCAATTCCGGTGCGGAGCAGATCGGCGCGGCCTACGATGCCTGGAAGGATATCAGTGTACTCTGATCCGTAAGGCGGGAGGCACAAACCGTCATTCTGTCCATGCCTTTTATTTTCTGTTAGTGATTTTCCTTTCTCAACAGATATTCATAAATCCTCCTCTGCAGAGCATTTTTCTGCGGAGGAGGATTTTTTAATGCAGCAATCCGACGGGTTGATTGTTTCTCCAGAATATTTTTAATTTGATTTTAATCCGTTACCAGAGCATGCATAATGGAAAAGATGTATAATTTACATGCTGATTTTTTGTAAATGATAGATATTTTTATCATCGGGTGATATAATCAATGAAACGGAGCAATGGGGAGTGACAGAATGGATGAAGTCTGAAAATTCTTTGCTTGAAATCATAAGAGGGGGATACATTAAACCTGTGTATCAGCCGATCGCCTCTCTGCGGGACGGCAGTATTCTGGGGTATGAGGCGCTCAGCAGAATTTCTCTTCCGGGCTGTGAAATCGAGATAGAAGAGCTGTTTGATCTTGCTACCTCTACACAGCGGCTGTGGGAGCTGGAACGTCTTTGCCGCACACAGGCCCTGAAAAATGCTGTGGCAAAGCCGGTCGGCACACGGTTGTTTCTCAATGTTGATCCAAATATTCTGTACGACCCCGAGTTTATTTCCGGCTTTACGAGCCAGATGCTCCGCGAGTTCGGAATGAATCCGGACGAGGTGATTTTCGAAATTACAGAGAAGAGCAGCGTCAGCGCCGTTCCGGTGTTTATTTCCTCCATTGAGCATTATCAAAAGCAGAATTTTCAGATCGCGATCGATGATTTTGGTTCCGGCTATTCCGGCCTGGTGCGGGTCTGTGCGTTTTCGCCGAACTACCTCAAAATCGATATGGGGATCGTGAGGAAAATTGACCGGGACAGTAGAAAAAAATCTGTAATGACCGGAATCGTAAAATTCTGCAAAGAGGCCGGCATTCAGGTGATTGCGGAGGGAATCGAAACACAGGAAGAACTCACCACACTGATTCAGGTTGGCGTGGATTACGGACAGGGCTTTTTCCTTGCCAGGCCGAACGAGAAATTTCAGCGCTTGCCCGGCGAAATCAAGCTGCTGATCAAAGAAGCTAGGAACAACTCGTTGAATCTGAGCGGCGGCGGGCCTGTTTTTGGACATGTTGGTGCGATTTGCCATAAAAAAAGAGCGCTGCCGGAGAATGCTCCTGCGCTCCCGGTGTATCAGGATATGTGCAGCGATCCCTCAATGACCGAGGTTTGCATTTTGAATCACGACGGTACCGTCTGCGGACTTTTGACGCGCCAGTATCTGCTGGGGTGCTTCAGCGGGCAGTTCGGGTACAGCCTGTATTATCGACGAACGGTAAAGGATTTGGTTCGGGATGATTTTTTATCGGTGGATTCCGGTACGGCCATTGACGATGTCGCCGCTCAGGCGATGGAGCGCGGGTCGAAAAATGTGTACGACGCCGTGGTGATCACCGAGGGGCGGCAGTATCTCGGCATTGTCACTGTGCGCGACCTGCTGAACGCGGCGATCAATATCCGGGTAAAGAATGCGGCGGACGCGAATCCGCTCACGGGACTGCCCGGCAATAACGCCATTCAGCACGCGATTGAGGAGCTGATCGCTGACGACCGGGACTGCGCGATCATCTATCTTGATTTGGACAATTTTAAGGCGTACAACGACGCCTACGGTTTTTCCTGCGGGGACAACATGCTTCGGCTTTTGGCCCAGACGATGAATCTATGTTGTTCTGCCGCAGATTTTAAAGGACATATCGGCGGAGATGATTTTATCATTCTCACGCGGGACACCGAGCATCTGTATGAGCTGTGCGGCAATATCATCGCAACCTTCTCAAAGCAGGTGCAGCCGCTCTATTCCAAAGAGGATTGGGAACGCGGATACATCATTTCGAAGAACCGCAACGGCTTTGCAGAGAATTTTTCGATCGCCACACTCTCGATTGCGGCAGTTACGAACCGCACGGTCGACTTTTCTCAGACGGAGCTGTTGTCGAAAACAGTCGCTCTCGCGAAGAAACAATGCAAGCAGCAGACGGGCCATTCCGTTGTCATCGTCTGACAGAAAAAACCGGCGAGCGGTCTGCCGAGCAGAAGGGACAAGCTGCCGAAATCCGGCAGTGGTCTATGCTGCCGATCGGTTTCTTTCTCACAGTTATTGAGGGAAGATTCGCTTTGCGGCTTCGATCACGTGCTTGGCAAGAATGGTGGTGGTGACGGTTCCGACGCCGCCCGGAACGGGAGTGAGCGCTTCCACGACCGCGTTTGCCGCCTCAAAATCAACGTCGCCGTACAGGCGGCCGTCCGGCCCCACGGTAACGCCGACATCCAGAATCACCTGCCCGGGTGAAAGGCAGTCTTGTTTCAGCAGCGCACGCGCCCCCGCCGCTGCTATGATGAGTTCTGCCCGGCGGCATTCCGAGGGCAGGTCTACGGTGTCGATGTGGCACAGGGTGACGGTAGCTCCGCGCGCCAGTAGCATCATAGCCACCGGCCGGCCGATCACAAGACTGGCGCCCACCACAACGGCGCGCTTGCCCCGCAAAGAAACGCCGCAGTAATCCAGAATATCGATGCAGGCTTGTGCAGTGCAGGGCGGGAACCCCTGCTGTACGCCGGTGAAAACGCCGTATAAGGAAAGACTGGTCACGCCGTCTACATCCTTTTCACAGCAGAGTGCGTCGCGGATAGCCCGGTCATCCAGATGTGCCGGGAACGGGCGCAGCAGCAGTACCCCGTGAACGGAGGGAGATTGGTTCAGCGCTTCGATGACCCCCAGTACCTCGCTAAGGGTACTGTTTTCCGGCAGGATCAGCGATTGAACGGCAATGCCGATCTTTTCGCAGCGCCTGGTCGCCCCTGCCTGATACGCTGCGGATTCGGGCCGATCCCCGACGCGCACAATGGCCAGAGTCGGCGTGCAGCCTCGTTCCTTTAACAGAGCGGTTTCCTGCCTGAGCGTGCTATTCATAGATGTAACGATTTCTTTTCCTGCGATGATTCTGGCCATTCGGTAATCCTCCTATAACGGGAAAAAGATATCCTGCCTCTACAAAGCGACAAAAGCCAAAGGCTTTATCGGTCTCGAGTTTCAAGGCTCTCCCAGCTGTCGGCGGCTTGCCGCCGGTAACGGCGTGAGGGCCTATAACGAGAAAGGGTGTTCTGCCTTTACAAGCGGCAGAAGCCAAGGGGTTTAGCTGTCTCGAGTTTCAAGGCTCTCCCAGCGGTTGGCAGCTTGCCGTCGGATCCTGAGCAAAGAAGAAGGCGGCCGTCATACTCCGTTCTTCAACAACTATCGTCCCCAGTTCTATTTCAGAACTACCGACGTTACCGGCGTTATCTCTCTGCCCGAGGGCACCGAGATGTGCATGCCTGG
>JAEXDU010000165.1 GCA_023401495.1 Bacillota bacterium | reverse complement strand
CGCGGGTTGGTGATTGTTGATGATATCGCTGATTGCCGCCTGCGCGGTGGAGATGCTCAACGCCTCCCCGGCCAGCAGATAGTACGCCTTCATTTTCTTGACGGCGCCCTCGAGCTGACGGATGTTGTTTTTCAGTCGGTTCGCAATATACTCGGACACGTTGTCGGGCAGATCAATTTCGAGCAGCTCTGCTTTTCTTTTAATGATCGCGATGCGCGTTTCAAAATCCGGCGGCTGCACGTCGGCGGTCAGGCCCCACTCAAAGCGGGTCAACAGCCGTTCCTCCAGCGTTGCGATATCCTTCGGCGGCCGATCGGATGTCAGCACGATCTGTTTTTTCGCTTCGTACAGCGTATTAAAGGTATGGAAAAACTCCTCCTGCGTCGAATCCTTTCCCGCGATGAACTGAATATCATCCACGAGGAGGATGTCCGCTTTGCGGTAGCGCTGGTGGAACTCGACGGTGGTACCGCGGCGGATCGCTTCGATCAGCTCGTTGGTAAATTCGTCCCCTTTAATATAGATAATGTTCATCTGGGGGTAATTCTTTGAAATCTCGTTGCAGATGGCGTACAGCAAATGCGTTTTGCCAAGGCCCGAGTTTCCGTAAATGAACAGGGGGTTGTACAATACCGCAGGCTTCGTCGCCACCGCCATCGAGGCCGCATGCGCGAATTTGTTGGATGGCCCTACGATAAAGGTATCGAAGGTGTATTCATAATCGTCTTTCGAAAGCGGCACGGCGTCTGGCTTTTTGTTCTGCACCAGCTGTTCGGGGGTGCAGAGCTGGATCTGAATGCCTTCGCCGAAGATTTCGTTGAATGCTTCCTGAAGAAGAGAAGTGTAGCACCGGGTCAGAGTTTGAAGGTGAAATTCGTTCGGAACCTCCAGCACGGCAATTCCCTTGTTAAAATCCAGGCTGACAGGGCGGATCCGGTGGATCCAGGTGGTATAGGCCACCTCTGTGATGCGGGCTTTGCAGAAATCGCAGACAAGGCCCCAGGCTTCGGTAAAGGATTCCATAAAAACAATCATACCTTTCGGTGAGATAAAAAAAATAAAGAAAAACCGAGCTGCCGCCTGAACAGATCAGACAAACACAACGTGCAAAATGCAAACTCGGTTATACACGGATAATTAACATAATAATAGCATAAAGATCAAAATTTTTCAAATCATTTTAAACACCTTATCAACAGGATTGTGAAAAACTTTGCGAAAATATTGGCACTGACTCTGACTTTTCACAATATGTTGGGGTACTGTGGATATTTTTGTTTTTGAAAACCATAGTAAATTTCATCCAGAATGGACGGGATAAGATTTCTATTAAGAATAAAGCCACCAAATGAAATATATTCTTTCTTTTTTTCTACTATTTTCTTATATTGATCTTTGATTTGCCTGACAAGCTAGTCCCGATACTGCTACGAGGGTGACCTATTATTTTGTTAATGCTTTGACGACAGCAACCATAATAGATGAAGTAGATTTGTCAGAAAAAAAATACCATTAAAATTTATAGCAAAATCGCTTTCTTTTTGGGCTGTTGTATGGTATGATGATGCAAAAGCGGAATCGGGCGGATTTGTATTTTTTTATTGACAGTTTGCCTGTGATTAGGCTATAATGCTAAATTGCAAGGTTTGTACCCGAAAGGAGGGTTTTTCATGCTGAGAACTTATCAGCCTAAGAAGCTCCATAGAAAAAAAGAGCATGGGTTCAGAAAGAGAATGTCCGATAGAAACGGCCGCAAAGTTTTGGCGCGCCGCAGGGCCAAGGGAAGAGCGCGTTTGTCTTACTGAAGCTTTGAAAGGGCCACCGCAGTGTGGCCTTTCTTTGTTTTGTTTTTCAGAAAGGCCGGATATGGGGAGGTTGAGGTTTCACAATGAGCGAAATAGTCCCGATTTGTGAAAACAGCAGCTTTCGCCGTGCTTATGCGAAGGGCAAGTCCTTTGTGTCGCCGATTCTGGTCACCTATGTTCTGAAAAATCGCGCGCACTGCATCCGGGTAGGCATTACCACCAGCAAAAAAACGGGAAACGCGGTCAAACGCAACCGTTCCCGCCGGATCATCCGCGAAGCGGCCCGGCAGCTGATGCCGGAGCTTTCGGGCGGGTATGATCTGATTTTTGTGGCGCGGGCGAAAACACCCTTTGTCAAAAGTACGGACATCCTCTGTGATATGCGAAAGCATTTGTCTCAGTCCGGTGTTTTAAAATGAAGCGCATTTTTATCGCAATGATACGGGGGTACCAGAAATGGATTTCCCCAATGAAAAGGCAGCCAAGCTGTCGCTTTGTTCCCACCTGCAGCGCCTACGCGATTCAGGCGATTGAACGGTTTGGTGCGATTCGGGGAACTCTGCTGGCCATTTGGCGTATTCTTCGCTGCAATCCGTTTCACCCCGGGGGATACGATCCCGTTCCGGAGCGGGGAGAAAGCCTGCTCGGCAGGCTTTTCAGCAAAAGAAAATAACGGCGTGCTGCAATAGTGCTTCGTGCGATTTTGCTGTTTGCCTTTCGTATAGCTCCATCACGTGGCGCTCCCGCACGGGGAGCGCAGATTGAAATTTGATACAGAGAGGTTTTTATATGGTTGGGATAGGCAATTTTTTCGGCAGCTTTCTGGGGTATCTGCTGTGGATTTTTTATCAGCTTTTTAAGAATTATGGCGTAGCGATCATCTTATTTACCATTGTTCTTAAAATTGTGATGTTCCCGTTCTCCATCAATCAGCAAAAATCGATGGCAGCCAACTCGAAGCTTTCTGCAAAGCAAAAAGAGCTGCAGAAGAAATACGGCAACGACCGTGTAAAGATGAACGACGAAATGCAGAAGCTGTATGAGAAAGAGGGGTACAACCCCGCCAGCGGCTGCCTGCCCATGCTGATTCCTTTCCCGATCATGATCGGTTTGTACTACACCGTGATCAATCCTCTTTCGAACGCGCTGCACCTTGGGAAAGAGGCCGTAACTCAGGCAGTTTCGATTTTGCAGACTGTTCCCGGCATCAGCGGCTCGTTTACTTACCAGAACGGCTTTTACAATGAAATGGAAATTGTTCGTCATTTTTCCGTACTTCGTCCTTATTTAACGATGTTCACGGATGACGAGCTTTCGAAAATACAGTCGCTCAGCTCCGGCTTTAACTTCTTGGGGCTGAACCTCTTGGGCACCCCCACAGACACCTCGGTTACCAGCTTTTTTGGAAAGCTCGTATCCATGTTTCAAACAAATCTGTGGCTGATTCCCGTTTTGTGCCTTGTTTCTTCTATCGTTACTCAGGTAATTACGACTCGCCTGCAGCCTGCAATGCAGCAGCAGCAGGGCTGCATGAAGTGGATGCTGTACGGCCTGCCGGCGATCTCTGCCATATTTGCCATGTCCGTTCCCGCAGCGGTAGGTTTTTACTGGATTATTTCTACCCTCACCAGCCTGATTCAGGTGCTTTTGGTTCATGCGTTTTTCAGCCCGGCGTCCCTGACTGCAAAGGCGGAGGCACAGCGTGTTGCGCTGCTGGAGCTGGAAGAAGCGGCACTGGAGCCGCTGCCATCGCATCTTCGCCAATATCCTGTGGAAAAATTTGTTCCTCAGGAGAATCGGAAGGACGAGCAGTCTGAGGTGAAAAAAGAATCCGGCCAGAAAAAGAAGAGCGGAAAATCCACAGGTGGCCAAGACAGCTACCTTGGGAAGAAAAAATAACGGTTTTCTGATTCAATATTTGGAGGTGCGAAGGTGGTTAAAGAAGCGATTGCAACGGGAGATTCCGTGGAGCAGGCGTTTGAAGAGGCCTGCAAGCTGCTCGGAGTAGAATCACACGAAGCGGAATTTGAAATTTTGGAGCTTCCCGAGAAAAAGAAATTCGGCCTTTTTGGCGGCGCACCCGCGAAAGTACGCGCATTCATCAAATCCGGCCCCGCAGAGGCGGCCGCAGATTACCTGAAACAGGTTCTGGGGCAGATGGGCATTCCCTCGGTAGAGATTACCATCGCCGAGCAGGAGAATGGCGCCCTTTTGACCCTCACCGGCGACGACATCGGCTTTATCATCGGCCATAGAGGAGAAACGCTCGATTCTCTTCAGTATCTTTCCGGCCTGGTGGCAAATCATGTGGAGGATTCTTATTACAGAATCACGCTCGACATTGGAAATTACCGCGAGAAGCGGAAAGAAACGCTCGAAGCGCTCGGCAAGAAGATGGCCGCAAAGGCACTCAAAACCCAGCGCAACTGCTCCCTTGAGCCCATGAATCCTTACGAGCGCCGCATTATTCATACGGCGGTGCAGGAGGTTGAGGGTGTTAAATCCTGGAGCGAGGGAGAGGATCTGGCGCGCCATGTGGTGATTGGCCCCGAGGGCGGCGAGCGCCCCTCGTTCCGCCGGCCGAATGACCGTTCTTCGCGCGGCGGCAGGGACTTCCACAAGGATCGCGGTGGACGGCCGCAGGGCGGCAATAAGAACTTTGGCGGACGTTCCCCTTCACACGATTCCAGAGACAGACGGCCTGCGCAGCACGATCAAAGAGACTCTTATTCGCCGCCTGCAGACAGTCGTCCGGTGAAAAAGGGCAACAGTCCTCTGTACAGCAAGATTGAAACGAAAAAGGAGAATTGACTTTTTCGTAAGGATAAGAACGAAAGAAAAGCGGTTCGTAAAACGAGCCGCTTTTTGTGGTACAAAAGGAGAGAATCATGGAACAGAAAGCTTCCGCCATTGCGGCGATTTCGACTGCGCAGGCTCCGGGCGGAATCGGTGTCATCCGGATTTCCGGCCCCGGTGCACGGCAGATTGCGGGCCGCGTGTTTGTTTCGGCTAGGGGACAAAAGATAGAAGAAATACCCGGCTATACCGCTTTGTATGGATGGGTTTGCCGCTTTGGCAGTCAGCCGGAAGAGCGAATCGATGAAGCGGTGGCCACCGTGTTTGTTGCGCCCCACAGCTACACTGGTGAAGATGTCGTGGAGCTTTCATGTCACGGCGGGCTGTACCTTCTGCGCCGTGTGCTTGATTCCGTTCTGGCGGCGGGCGCTTCCCCGGCCGGTCCGGGCGAATTTACCCGCCGCGCGTTTCTGAACGGAAAAATGGATCTGACCCAGGCCGAATCGGTGATGCAGCTGATCGGTGCGCAGGGCAGCCAGGCGCTTCGTACCGCGCGTGCGGGCCGGGAAGGCGCTCTATACCGCCGGATTCAGGGAAGCCGGGAACAGCTGCTCACTATCGCGGCCCATCTTTCCGCATGGGCGGATTACCCGGAAGAAGATATTCCCCAGTTGGACGAGTCTAGTCTTAAGGATTCCCTGCAAAGCGTACAGGATGACCTGACCCGGCTGCTCGACCAGTTCGATGCAGGGAGGGTATTGCGCGAAGGGGTCGATACGGTGATCGTCGGCCGGCCGAATGTCGGCAAATCAACTCTGATGAACCTGCTGGCGGGGTGTGAGCGTTCCATCGTGACGGAGTATGCCGGCACCACGCGCGATATTGTGGAGGAAACAGTGCTGCTTGGCGGCGTTCCTCTGCGTTTGGCCGATACGGCGGGCCTGCGCGAAACGGATGATCCGGTGGAAAGCATTGGGGTCGATCGCGCCAAAGACCGCCTGAATACCGCGCAGCTGGTGCTGGCGGTGTTTGATTCCTCTTCACCGCTGACGGAGGAGGATCAGGAGCTGATTTCTCGTTTGTCTGGAACGCCTGCGGTTGCGGTGATCAATAAAAGTGATTTGGAACAGAAAATAGACATTGGGTATATTCAAGATAAATTTCAACAATATGTATATATTTCTGCGAGAAGCGGCGACGGTCTTGCTGAGCTGCAGCAGGCGGTAGAACAGCTTCTCCATACGGCGGATTTAAATCCCTCCGAGGGAATCCTGTTCACCGAACGCCAGCGCGATACTGCCCGCCGCGCCAAGGAGCGCCTGGAAGAAGCGATGGATGCTTTAACCGGGGGCATGACGCTGGATGCGGTGACTGTTTCGGTAGAGAGCGCTGTTTCCGCTCTGCTGGAGCTGACAGGGGAACGCGCGACCAATGAGATTGTTGACACGGTGTTTGCACATTTCTGTGTGGGTAAATAAAAATGTTGTGATGATGAACTTGCTGTAAGTAGGGCAGGCTCGTAAAAAATGATGGGGAAATTTTCAGGAAACCGCCTCTGGGGCGGAAAGGAAGAAATAACGATGTATCAGGCAGATCAATATGATGTAATTGTGATCGGCGCGGGCCACGCCGGAATTGAAGCGGCCTTGGCCTCTGCACGGCTGGGCTGCCGTACGGTGGTCTTTACCATCAATCTCGACGCGGTAGGCAACTGCCCGTGTAATCCCTCGATTGGGGGAACGGCAAAGGGACATCTTGTGCGTGAGATCGATGCGCTGGGCGGCGAGATGGGCAAGACGGCGGACGCCTGCACAATCCAAAGCCGAATGCTGAATCTGGGTAAGGGCCCGGCGGTGCATTCCCTGCGCGCGCAGATCGACCGACGCGAATATTCGAAGATCATGAAGCACAAGCTTGAGCTCCAGCCGAACCTGCAGCTCAAGCAAGGCGAGATTGTGGACTTGTTCCGCAAGGAAGACGGCTCCTGGCAGGCAGTGACGCGCATGGGCGCGGGCTATACCGCAAAATGCGTTGTACTTGCCACGGGAACTTATCTCAGCGGTAAAATTTATGTGGGCGATGTTGCCTATGAGAGCGGGCCGGATGGCCTGTTCCCGGCATCTTTTTTATCGGAGCCGCTGCGAAAGCTGGGGGTGAGTTTGCGCCGCTTTAAAACGGGAACTCCCGCGCGCGTGCTGCGCTCGAGCATCGATCTTTCCGGCCTAGAGGTGCAGGAGGGGGACGAACCGGTTGTGCCGTTTTCTTACGATACCGCCGAGTTCCCAAAGAATCGGACGGTGTGTCATATTGCCTGGACGAACGATGCCACCAAAGAAATTATTCTGAAGAACATTCACCGCTCGCCGCTGTATGCGGGGAAGATCGAGGGCGTGGGGCCGCGCTATTGCCCCAGCTTTGAAGATAAAATTATGCGTTTTACCGATAAGAAGCGCCATCAGTTGTTCATTGAGCCCTGCGGTATGGATACCGAAGAGCTGTATTTGCAGGGAATGTCATCCTCTCTCCCGGAGGAAGTGCAGCTTGCCTTTTACCGCACGGTTGCGGGCCTGGAGCACGTGGAAATCATGCGCTGCGCCTATGCCATCGAGTACGACTGCGTCGACCCCTTGCAGCTTGACCCCACACTTGAATTTCAGGATTTGTCTGGCCTGTATGGCGCGGGTCAGTTCAACGGCAGCTCCGGCTATGAAGAAGCTGCCGCACAGGGCCTTTTGGCGGGAATCAACGCCGCGCGGCACGCACAGGGAGAAGAACAGATCATCCTCGACCGCGCGGGCTCGTACATCGGCACGCTGGTAGATGACCTTGTCACCAAGGGGGTCAGTGACCCTTACCGCATGATGACCTCGCGTTCGGAATACCGCCTGGTACTGCGGCAGGATAACGCGGACGAGCGTATGACTCCGCTGGGACATGAACTCGGTTTAATCAGCGACGAGCGCTTTGCGCGCTTTCAGGAAAAGCAGGCGATGAAAGCGCAGGAACGAAAACGCGCCGAACAGACGGTGCTTTCTCCCACAGAGGGGCTGAATCAGATTCTTGTTTCACGTGGAACATCACCGGTTTCTACCGGCGTACACCTGATCGACCTGCTGCGCCGCCCGGAACTGAATTATGAGGTACTGGCCCCGGTAGATTCCGGACGACCCCAGCTTCCTGCCGCCGTGCTGGAAAATGTAGAGATCGAAATCATGTATGAAGGATATATTCGCCGCCAAAAAGCCGATATTGCAGAGATGCGCCGCTTGGAGCAGCGCCTGCTCCCGAAAGGCCTTGACTATACCGGTATTACCGGTCTTCGGCTGGAGGCACAGGAAAAACTGCAGAAGATTCGCCCGGCGAGTATCGGGCAGGCTTCCCGTATTTCTGGCGTGAGCCCGGCAGATATTTCGGTGCTGCTGATTTGGCTGGCCCGTCAGGAGGGGAAGGAGGAAGCTGCTCTGTGATGAATATTGAACAGCAACTGATCGAACTTTCTGCGCGGTATGGTCTTTCTATCAGCGCACAACAGGCGGCGGCCTTTCAAACCTATATGGAACTGCTGCTGGAATGGAATGAAAAAATGAATCTGACTGCCATCACGGAACCGCAGCAGGTAGTGGAAAAACATTTTCTAGACAGTCTGCTGCTCCTGAGGACCGTTGAGATTCCAGTGAATGCAAAAGTGATCGACGTTGGAACCGGCGCCGGTTTTCCGGGAATCCCTTTATTATTGTACCGGCCGGATATCCGCCTGACCCTGCTCGACAGCCTGCAGAAGCGCCTGAACTTTTTACAGGCCGTGTGTGATGCACTGGGACTTTCCGCTGAGCTGATCCATGCGAGAGCGGAAGAAGGGGGCCGTCAGCCGAAACTGCGTGAACAGTTTGATCTGGCGTGCGCACGCGCTGTCGCGCCGCTGCCGGTTCTGTGTGAATACTGCCTGCCGTTTGTGCGGCGCGGCGGTGCCTTTGCGGCAATGAAGGGCCCGGGTGCGGCAGAAGAGTCGGTTGCTGCGAAGAAAGCGATTTCACTTTTGGGGGCGCGAGCGGAGAGTACGCAGTCCTTTACTCTGCCGGACGGCAGCGAACGAAATGTGATCATCTGTCGCAAAACAGCGGCCATGTCCGACAAATATCCGCGCCACGGCTCAAAAATTGCGAAATCTCCCCTTTAACAGCCATAAATCTAAGCAAAAAATTATTTATACAAGTCATAATTCAACAGAACATTCGCCGTCTCCTGTGCTATTCTGAAAAAAACAGACAAGCAGGGGGGGCGGCGCTTTGTTATTCTTTCAGGAAAAGAAGCGGGTGAATGATATCCCGCTGAATCAAATCCGGCCCAATCCGTCACAGCCGCGCCGCATCTTCGCGCCGCGAGAGCTGCAGGAGCTTTCCGACAGCATCCGGGCCAACGGTCTGCTGCAGCCGCTGACGGTGCGCAGGGTAGCGGGCGGGTATGAGCTGATTGCCGGGGAACGCCGGCTGCGCGCCTGTTTTATGGCTGGGATGAAAACCGCGCCGTGCATTCTGCTAGACTGCGATGAGCAGCAGTCTGCGATTTACGCGATCCTAGAGAATCTTCAACGGCAGGATCTGCAAATCTTTGAAGAGGCCGAAGGAATCCGCCGGTTGATCGAAGAGTGGGGTGTCACGCAGGAGGAAGCGGCCTCCCGACTGGGAAAGAGCCAATCCGCAATTGCGAACAAGCTTCGGCTGCTCCGTCTTTCAGAAACTGAGCGCGCCATGATTTCTCACGCGGGATTAACTGAGCGCCATGCGCGTGCGCTGCTGAGAATCGAAAGTGAAGAGGTTCGTACCCGGTTGTTGAATAAAATAATCAATGAGAATCTGAATGTTCGCCAGACAGAGGAGCTCGTGAATGAAGAAATAGAACGGGACACGCAGCCACAGGTCGTAAAAAATAAACGCACGTTTGTGATTAAGGATGTGCGGCTGTTTCTCAATACAATCCGGCACGCGGTAGATACCATGCGTCAATCTGGGATCGACGCGGTGGAGCAGAACCGCGAAACAGAAGAATTTATTGAGTATGTGGTGCGCATCCCAAAGGAACAGGCAGTCGCGAATAAACGCAGGCCAGCCTGAATCAATTCAGCTTACAAGGAATTTCCCCATTCCCTTATTTATTTTCCACAGTAAAAGGACGGAGCGTTTGCTCCGTCCTTTTACTGTGTCTGCGAAAGACCATGTAAGCCTACATTTTATAATTGTCTTTGCGTGGTTTCACCACAGAGGGAATTTCAATTGGAGTAGTATCTTGTTCTTCAGACCAGAACAGGCTGAGTCCGCACGTACATTGCGGGGCAGCGTGAAGAAAGGTTTTCGCTTCGTACTCGATTCGTCGCGTATGTGCAAGTCTCTGCCTTTGGAACCCCTTTGCCTAATGCCGCCCTTTTGTGAAAGCAAGTGCTCACCTCGACACGAGGCGCAAGGTCTGCATCAGCAGGTAAGCTGCGCCTGTGGTACATCGCGAGAACCCCGCAGAGAAAAGAAACTATTTTCTTGTGGACAAAGGATATTCGTGGGGCGGAGGAAAAACTGGATTCCGGCTTGAAGAGCGTATACTTTATACCAACGGAAAGTACACAGAGAAACTAAATAAAGAAATTCGGTCTTTTACATAGTTAAAGGATATAAGGTTGCAGAGAACCCGATCAAAGCCTTCTGTTGAAAACTTTCCTGCAAAGGAAGAGGTGAGAATTTTCCACCTTCGCAGTTGAAAATGGTATGCGCAAACAGCTTTCAACCTTCACAGACTTTCCACAATTGAGTGGAAAGCCTGTGAGAAAACTGCAAAACGTTCAAATATCAGTCAAACAAGCTGTTGTTCCACGTGAAACAAGCACTTTTTACCTAAAAAGGCTTTATCTAATAAAAGAAGAGTGCTATAATATTTTACAGTGCAGCTTTGGCGGCGGAGAGAGCATAGATCATCGGTTTCATAGGGACAGGCCATCTCAATGGTTCTGGAAGCCGATTTTATGTTGACCTCATAAATCATGTAAGAGAAGCGGGGAACGAAGAGTATGGGCAAAATCATTGCGATTGCAAACCAAAAAGGCGGTGTGGGGAAGACAACCACCGCAGTCAATTTGGCGGCTTCTCTTGGGAGTTTGGGAAAGAAAACACTCCTGGTTGATATCGATCCGCAGGGGAATTCCTCCAGCGGTGTGGGGGTAGACCGCCGAAAGCTGAAAAATACTGTCTACGAGATCCTGTTGGATGAGGCAAAGCCAAGCGAGGTTTTGATTCACACAGGCTTTCAAAATCTGGATTTGATTCCTTCCAGCATGGACTTGGCCGCGGCCGAGCTGGAGCTTGTAAACCTGAAGAACCGGGAATCCATTCTGCGGCGTGCGATTTTACCTCTGCGCGCAGAGTATGATTACATTATTATGGATTGCCCGCCTTCACTGGGAATCATCACGACGAACGCGCTTTGCCTTGCAGACACGCTGCTGGTACCGGTTCAGTGCGAATATTACGCGCTCGAGGGCCTTTCGCAGTTGATGAATTCGGTGCGGCGCGTCAAGCGGCAGTATAACGAGCAGCTCGATATAGAGGGTGTACTGCTCACCATGTACGACGGGCGCCTGAACCTGACCCAACAGGTTGTGGATGAGGTAAAGCGGTATTTCCCCCGCAAGGTGTTCGCCACCGTTGTGCCGCGCACGGTGCGGCTGTCCGAAGCGCCAAGCTTTGGCAAACCGGTGCTGTATTTCGACCGCGCATCAAAAGGTTCTGCTGCCTATGAAGCGCTGGCGATGGAAATCATTCAAAATAACCAGGGAGAGGGGCGTACGGAATGAAAAAAAGGGGCGGTCTTGGAAAGGGCCTGGACGCCATCTTTGCAGAAAACGATACGGAGAATCAGAATTCCTCCATCACGCTGCCTCTGCGGGAAATCGAGCCGAACCGCGCTCAGCCCAGAAAGCAGTTTGACGAGGGCGCTTTGGCCGAGCTGGCGGATTCTATTTCTCAGCACGGAATTTTACAGCCGCTTCTGGTCAGGCCGCTCGTCAGCGGGGGCTACCAGATTGTGGCTGGCGAACGTCGCTGGCGTGCGGCGCGGATGGCCGGGCTGACCGAAGTACCCGCCGTAGTCCGCGAGATGTCCGACCAGCAGGTGATGCAGCTCGCGCTGATCGAAAATTTGCAGCGCGAGGATCTGACCGCGCTCGAAGAGGCACAGGGATATCAGACCCTGATGGAATCCTACGAGCTGACGCAGGAGGAAATCGCGAAGATTGTCGGCAAATCACGGCCCGCCGTGGCGAACGCTCTTCGGCTATTGAATCTGCCGCAGGCTGTTCGTGAGCTGGTTGCAGAGGGAAAGCTCTCCGCCGGGCATGCAAGGACGCTGCTGCCGATCGAATCGGCGCAGGACATGCTCGAAATGGCGCAGCTGACGGTAAAGCATGGTATTTCTGTCAGAGAATTGGAAAAAATGGTAAAGAAATTCCTGTCGCACGAAACGGAAACGGAACCAGCTTCGCCCAGAAAAAAGAAGCCCCGTTATTTTGAAGAGGTAGAGCTTGCGCTCAATACCCATCTGGGCCGCAAGGTGAAGGTGGAAGGCGGCAAAAGCAAAGGAATCCTGCAAATTGAATTTTATGGCGAAGAGGATTTGGCAAATCTGGTCAACAGTCTGCGTTTTCACACAGACTGAACCTGTACAGAGTCCCCGCACTAAAAATAAAGGAGAAGAACTCACATGTTGGATATTAAAGTAATCCGAGAAAATGCGGATCGAGTCAAAGCGGCGATGAAAAGCAGAAATATGGATGCGGATCAGGTGATCGAATCCATTTTGCAGATCGATGTGGACCGCCGCCGCGTCACTGGAGAAACGGAAGCTCTGAAGGCCCAGCAGAATGCGGATACCAAGCAGATTCCGATTTTGAAAAAAGAGGGGAAAGATACCACCGAACTGATGGCTCAGCTCAAGAAGCTTTCCGACCAGATCAAGGAAAAGGATGCGCAGCTCAGCGAACTGGAAGAGAAGCAGCGCGACTTGCTCCTGACCCTGCCGAATATTCCGGCGGCGGACGTGCCTTTGGGTAAGGACGATACCGAGAACAAAGAGCTGCGCCGCTGGCACGAGCCCACTCAGTTTGATTTTGAACCGAAGGCGCACTGGGATTTGGGGAAAGAACTCGGGATTCTCGACCCCGAAACGGCGGCCAAAGTCACGGGCGCACGCTTCCATTTTTATAAGGGACTCGGTGCACGGCTGGAGCGTGCGATCATCAACTTCTTCTTGAACACACATATTGAAAATGGGTACACCGAGGTGCTCCCCCCCTTCATGGTCAACCGCGCGTCTATGACGGGCACCGGACAGCTGCCGAAGTTCGAGATGGACGCATATAGGGTGATCAATAAAGATACTGCCGAGGATTATTTCCTGATTCCCACCGCGGAGGTGCCGGTAACAAACATGCACCGCAGCGAGATTCTGGAAGGCACCAGCCTGCCGATCAAGTACTGCGCATATTCCGCCTGTTTCCGTGCGGAGGCCGGTTCCGCCGGGCGCGATACCCGCGGTCTGATCCGCCAGCACCAGTTTAATAAGGTAGAACTGGTCAAGTTCGCAGATCCCGCCAATTCCTATCAGGAGCTGGAATCCCTGACGAATGACGCCGAGCGCGTCCTGCAGCTTCTGGGCCTGCCGTACCGCGTGGTTTGTCTCTCCACCGGCGACCTGGGCTTCTCCTCCGCCAAGACCTACGACATCGAGGTCTGGATGCCCTCTTACAATCGCTATGTTGAAATTTCCTCCTGCTCGAATTTCGAGGATTTCCAGGCACGCCGTGCGCAGATCCGCTTTAAGGCGACCCAGCGCGACAAAGCGCAGCTGGTGCATACTTTGAACGGCTCCGGTGTAGCGGTCGGCCGCACCGTTGCGGCGATTTTGGAAAATTACCAGAATGCGGACGGCAGTATCACCATTCCAGAGGTTCTGCGTCCGTTTATGGGCGTAGATGTCATCAAATGCCCTGAATAAGCTGTTGCGGCTTATTCCGACGGTAAAACGAACCGATCCCCGTTCGAAACAGAAACGGGCGGAACAGTCACTTTCAATCCGCCCCGGGAGCGTTCCCGGGGCGGTTCTTTCAAAGGAGCGTAGAGATGGGTCTGAATCCGAAATTGAGCGAATACACACAGCAGGTAAAGCTGACGACATACGATATGGATGCAAACAATACCTTGCGTCCGTCCGCGATGCTGCGCTATTGCCAGGAGGCTTGCGAGCTGCACCTGGCCTGCTACGGGCTGACGCACGAAAAGATGCAGGGCGACGGGATTGTCTTTGTGTTTACCCGCGCAGGCGGAGTGGTACATCGCTGGCCGCGCCAGCACGACCCCATCACTATAGTTACGCGGGCGTGTGGTGTAGTCGGCGTGCAGTTCTATCGCAGCTTTGATTTCTACTGCGGCGACGAGCATCTGGCAGAGGTTCTGCAGGCTTCCGTTGTTGTCAGTACGCAGGAACATAAGCTGCTGCGCCCGAAAATTTTTCTGGACTACGGAGTGGGCGCGGGTGAAAACAGCGGGCAGAAGCTGGATCGTATGAATTTACCGAAAGAAATGCCCATTGTCGGTGAGCGCGAAGTGAGATATTCTGATCTGGATTATAACGGACACATGAACAATTCGGTTTACAGCGATATTTTCTGCGATTACGTGCCGGGCGGTATGCACGGACGCGCGCTGCGCGAGTTCCAGATTCATTATGTGATGGAAAGCCGCGAGGGCGAAGTGCTGCAGATCCAGCGCGAGGAGCGTGATGGCCAGATTCTGATGCGCGGTGCGAATCCGCGCGGTGTGAGCTTTGAATATCAGGGCCGGGTGGAATGATTGCTGATCAAAAGACTGCCACACAGGGAAAAATAAAAAAAGAAACAGCCACCGACTGTGCCGGTGGCCGTTCTGTAAAAAAGAGATGGGAGCAGGGCAGATGCCTTACTTCGGTCTCTTGGGGGATTCTACCCTTTCGTATCCAGCAGCATACCGGAGGCGGCATCTGGAGATGTGCCGATAGCCGCATCATAACCTGAACCGCCGGCTGCTTCATAGCTTACATTATCACGAACTACTGCGCCTGAGGCCGCATCAAAGGCTGCTCCAAAAGAGCGGTTTGGCAGCGGCCTCCACTCCAGTCCCGAGATCATATATTTGTCGTTGCGTACGCCCTTGATGACGAGTCTTCCCGGCTTATTATACAGATCGCTGCCGCGTGTGAGGCGCTTGTACTCAAACGG
>JAEXDU010000121.1 GCA_023401495.1 Bacillota bacterium | reverse complement strand
ATCGATTTTCTGCCCGCGGGACAAGAAATAAATTCCAGAGAAACGGTATAAATTGGGTATAAAAGTCCAACATATTAGCATATGATAAACCGAAAGGCGGAGCTAATATGGAAACTGTACTCAAGATGATCCAGCAGACGGTAAGGCCTGCGGAGGAGGTAAAGCAGGATTCTGGAACTTTGCAAGAGTTGAGGGAAGTTTCAAGGCTGATGGCCTGCAATGAAAGATGGTTTCAGATGGAGTGCAACGAAGACCTGATCGACGCCTGCGTCCATCAGCGAATCGAGCTTATGGCACGGTACCGCCATCTGTTGCAGGAAGCAAAGCGGCAGGGAATTTCAGCTTCTCCTTTTTCAAACCTGGTGTAATCCGGCGGCAATCCGCCGCCCGGTTTTGCTGTTCCCGCGGGGCGTTGGCCCGGCGGGAGGCAGGAATGCAAAGAAAAAGGAGGCGGTCCGGTGCCAAGCATGACGACGATTCTGGTTGCGATAGGGATCTTTTTGCTCCTCGCGGCGCTTCATGCGCTGCTGGGCTCAAAGCGCCCGATGCAGCGCGCGGCGGGCGGTATTATTATCGGGGTCGGCGCGCTGGCCGCGGTCAACCTGACTGGATTTTTTACCGGGGTCAGTATCCCGGTCAGTCTGCTCAGCCTCGGCGTTTCCGCCGCAGGCGGGGTACCGGGGGTCACGCTGCTGCTTTTGCTGAATCTGATTTTTCAATGAGGATCGGCGGTCAAAGAGTTTTCTTTGACCGCCGGTTTTTTCTGTTCTTTGCTGAAAATGATTTAATTTTTAGCTGTTTGATTCGCCGAAAATGAAGTCGTCCATGCCGACAAAGGCTTCAGCCGTCATGGTAAGGCCCAGCCGGTAGCCGTAAATCAGGTTGCCGACCGCTGTGAGCCTGTTCAGCACCCCTTGGGCACCCACGTAGTTTTCAAATATGTTTTTGTCCTCTTCGTTCAGCCTTGCAAGAAGGCGCTCTTCATTTTGGGATAGTACCCGCAGAACTTCTCCGTATTCGGAATTGTGGCGGAACGTGCATACCTCCGGCGATAGGTTGCCGTAAGCGAATTCTTCTAAAATGCTGGTCATACAATTCATCCTTTCTTTGTTTCCAACGATGCCTTGAAAGGACTGACAGCGCATGCTATACTATTTACACCGCATGTGCTTTCGGGCATCTGTTGGTTTTGGGGGGACGGTGTGTTGCTTGCTGTGGCGACACCGTCCCTTTCATTTTTTTGTGATGTCGGGCTCTAACCTCCGGATACCGTCACGAATTCCTTCCGCCTTTGACGTGCCTTTTTCTTCACAATAATCGTTGAGGATTCTATAGGTCTCGTCATCGATGCGGGCTTTGATTTCATGGCGTTTCGGGTTGTCGGTCGGCCGTCCTATCTTTTTCTTTGGTGGCAGCGAAAACACCTCCTTACTTATGTGCCTCAAATACTATGTATAGTAATGGGGAGTAAAAGTCAATGATAATTTTTTGTTTTCATGATGTGCATGCAAACGCAGTCTGTCTGCTGGCGCAGGGAAGGCCTTATGCCGAGGAGGGGAGTTGCTTGTTCTTTAGCAAGGTGGGCAGACGAGGCTTCTTTTTCTGTGGGGTTCTTTGTAATGTGCGTGAAAGCGCAGTTTGCCTGCGGGTACCCCCGCGTGGGATTCCGCTTGCGCGGGCTTGCCCCTCGTGCCGGGGCGGGCATTTACTTTCTTTACGAAAAGAAAGTAAAGAAAGATTCGCCAAAGGGGAGAGTTTCGATTCTCTCCCCCTTGGAACCCCCTCTCAACGACCAAAGGCGCTGCCTTTGGAAACCGGGAGAGGCTCCCGCTCTGGTTCTGTTTCACACACAGGCACGGCCTGCGTGTGAAGCGTGTGCAGAAGAAGCTTTAGCGCGCACAAAAGGTACAGGGAATCGCTGGGCGATAGAACACCATCTGTAAACCGGCAAACCAAAACTACCGTCAGGCAGCCCTTCTGCGAGCTAACGAGAGCGCTCTGAAAATGCCCGCCGACGGACGAAAGCACTAAGCTTTTGATTTGCAGCAGCCAGGAGAGTGGGCATTTTCATTGGAGCGCCTTACGGGCAGCTTTCGTTCGCACTGTCAGGAGTCGTTTCCCACACGGATTCCAAAGGTGTCCTTTGGAAGGCCTTTGCTTACTTTCGTCCTTTCACGAAAGTAAGTGCCCGCCCCGGCCTGAGGGGCAGGCCCGCGTAAGCGGAAATCCCATGCGGGGGTACCCGCTAAAAATTTGTTCTTCACCCTTGGGTAAAAAGTTCATATGGAACAGGCAATCAGCCCGCCCCGGCACGAGGGGCAAGCCTGCGTTAGCAGAATTCATACGGGGAACCTATAAAGACAAAAAATATTTAATAGAAGGTTGTTTCCGCGTAAGAACAACCAGCGCACGCGCGACGAATGAAGCGCGAAGCGAAAGCTTTTCTTCGAGCTATTGCGCGACGTGCGTGCAGGCTCAGCCTGCCGCGAGCAGAAAGTTACATAGAAATTTTCGCAGGAACAAATTTTTCATCAGCGAGTTCTTTTATTTTTATTGTAATTGCAATTTTTCAATTTGTAAGCATTGCATTTGCCTTGCAGGATTTTAATGGAAAATTGATTCGGGTTCCCTCTGGCAGCCTTGTCATTTTTTTGCATTCTGTGGTATAATTATCAAAAAATTGTCTGAACGAATCAAGCGGGTAACAGTCGCTTTTGGGGCATATTGGAGGGTTACGGTTGAAAGAAAAGCGGCATCTTCTGCGCGAAGCATTTGTACATACCATACCGGTTATGACCGGTTACCTGTTTCTGGGCTTTGCGTTTGGGGTGTTTTTGGAAAGCAAGGGCTACGGCTGGCCGTGGGCCCTATTGATGAGCGTATTTATTTACGCGGGTTCGATGCAGTTTGTCACGGTGGATCTGCTCGCGGGCGCGGCTTCGCTGATCGGCGCGGCGATCATGACGCTGATGGTCAACGCGCGGCATCTGTTTTACGGAATCGCCATGCTGGACGAGTTCCGCGAGATTGGCCGCAAAAAGCCGTACATGATCTTTTCCCTGACGGATGAGACCTTCTCGCTGTTCTGCGCGCTGAAGGAGCCGCCCGGGCCGGATAGAAAGCGGCTGCTGCTTTACATTGCCCTGCTCGATCAGCTGTACTGGGTGCTTGGCAGTGTTGTCGGCTCGGTGTTCGGGTCGATCTGGCACATCCCATCGGAGGGCATCGATTTCGTCATGACGGCCTTATTCACGGTGATTTTTCTCGATCGCTGGAAAGTTGAGACCGATCATACTGCGTCCATTCTGGGCATCGTGATTTCGGTGATCTGCCTGCTGGCGTTTGGTCCCTCCGGGTTCGTGATTCCGGCCATGCTCTCCATCACTGCGGTGTTTCTTCTGCTGCGCGGCAGGCTGGGGAGCAGGAGGGGTGTGCAATGACAGAGCTTCACGGTTTGCTTTTGATCGGTGTGGTGGCGGCGGTTACCATTCTCATCCGCTTGGCGCCATTTCTGCTGTTTCCGGCGGACAAACCCACGCCCGGCTGGGTGTTATACCTGGGACAAATGCTTCCCTCCGCCGTGATCGGTATGCTGATCGTCTACTGTTTGCGCGGTGCCACCCCTCTGTCGTTTCCCTACGGGATACCGGAGGGCGCAGCCCTGCTGACGGTGGTGCTTCTGCATCTGTGGAAGCGCAATACACTGCTGAGCATTGCCGGGGGAACGATTTTTTACATGCTGCTGGTGCAGCTGGTGTTCTGAAAGCCTCTGGAAACTGTCACATTTCTGTGGGAGGGTACATATGAAAGCGGTTTTGGAAGTGTGTGTCGATACGGTGGATTCTGCGTTTGAGGCACAGCGCGCGGGCGCGGATCGTCTGGTGCTATGCTCGGGGCTGGTGCTCGGCGGAACCACACCGAATATCAATTTCTATTACGAGGTGCGCAATCACCTGGATTTGCCGATTTCTGTTCTGGTGAAGCCTCATTTCGGGGATTACTGCTGTTCCCCGGTGGAGTTTGAGATGATGAAGGATGACATCGCCCTGTTCCGCGACGCGGGCGCGGACGCGGTGCAGACGGGGATCCTGACGCCGGACGGCGCGCTTGATGTTTTGCGTATGGACGAGCTGATCGTTCAGGCGCAGGAGATGAAGATGGTATTGGGGCGCGCGTTCGACGAATGCCGCGAGCCGGAAGAGGCCTTTCAGCGCGCGAAGATGATGGGCTTTGGCGGGCTCGTGACCTCCGGCCAGTGCCGCCGCAGCTACGACGGCCGCAGTCTGATTGCCCGGCTGCTTCTCAATGCCGACGGGATGGAGATCGCGGTGGCCGGTGAGATGGAGCCGCATGAGTTTGCGGCATTCCGCCGGGTAACGGCGGCTTCGGTGTATCAGGGTAACTGGCTGAAGAAAGCGGACAGCTCGATGCAGTACCGAAAAAAACGCCGGCTGCTGGAGCCGGCGAACGGGCAGGACTATACGATCTGGCAGACGGACACACAAAAAATCGCCGCCATGCGCGCAGCGATGGACGGCGAATAGTTTATTGTTTCGGTTGTTTTTTCATGCCCATTTCCGTGAGCGTTTCCGCCATCATTTTCTGGTCCTTGGTGACGGCGGCCAGCATGGCGCGGTAGATAATGTCGGGGTCCTGCTGAAAATTCTGCTTCACCAGGTTGGCCTGCTGCAAATCGGGTACATACAGAGAAAGCGACATCAGCTCCATGTCACCGCCCGAAATATGGCAGGTGACCTGAATGCCGTTGCTGGTGTGGGTAATTTCCACGGCGTTTTCCTCTTCCCGCTTGATGCGGGTTAAAAGCTGCAGCGCCGCGGTCAAAGTGCGCTGGCGAACAGCGGTGGGGATGGTGCCGTCGAGCTGTTTTGCGATCATCCGGGCTGATTCCCCCGGCGTGCAAAGGCCGTTTTTTATCAGAATGCTGCCCTTGTCGATCAAGTCAGAAAGCGCAGTTGTAATTTCAAAGTAATTGGCCAGGCCGTTTTCCTGCAGAATATCGATAATATCCTCTTTGCGGAACGGCGAGTCCACGCTGACCAGAAGGTAACAAATCAAAATTCGGATCTCTTTGGTGTTTCTTAGGCCGCCCGGCTCAATTCCGGCGGCAAATGCGTCAAATTCCATGCGGCACCTCCGGCGATCAATAGTACATGCAATTTTAGTATATCATGAAACCGGCATTTCCGCAAAGGCTCAATCCAATTCTTTCTTTTTATTTTTACTCTGAATTTCTGCCGCCTTCCGGAGAAGCTCTTCTTTTTCCCCCGCCGTGCAGGCCCGAAAAAATGCAATCAGCTGCAGTTCATCCTTTTTCAAATCATAAATGTGGCTGTTATTATCTGTTACACGCTTCGAACCCGATTTTCCGGAAGAAGAGTCGTTCAACATGGGGGAAATATCCTCCTGTCCCAGCAATTCCGGCAAACTGACTGAAAACACCTGGGACAACATGATGAGGGATGAAATGTCCGGCGTGGTCTTCCCGGATTCATAATAAGAATACGTGGAGCGATCAATATTGAGCACATTTGCCAGATGCTGCTGTGTATATCCGCACTTTTCCCTGAAAATCCGCAAGTTTTTACCAATGGAACTCAGTGACATAGTATCACTCTTTCTCGGGAGCTTAATGTATTAATTATATGTTATCCCAGAATTAAACATATAGTTATGTGATTTTCTTTCACTTTTTCAACACAAGGAAAAATGTTTTTCGCAAAAAGAGAATACCTTCATTTTTTTCGAGAAAATCTCGGCCTGTCTACTTGACGAAATCGCTTCTTTTTTGTATACTATATTGGCTGACTTAGATGAGTACGAAAAGAATCAGATGCTGGTGTGGCTCAATGGCAGAGCAGCTCATTCGTAATGAGCAGGTTGTCAGTTCGATTCTGACCACCAGCTCCAGAAAAAAAGCCTGTAAACATATGTGTTTGCAGGCTTTTTTTATTATGTCTGGGAACTCTGGTTTTATAACAGGGGGATAGGCTCGCATTCGACTTTTCACTGGAGAAAACAAGCGAAAATACATCCTACAAATGGCTTTGGATAACAAATGGTAAAAAGTTCCATCTAAAGGATAAAAACCTGTGGGGCTTTTGTGCCCCTAAAAATGGCTATAAAGGTCCAGGTTCTGTTGGCATAGCGATAGAAGCTACCCGATATGAATATCGGTAAGCTTTTGAGTAAGGTTAGCGCTATTTACCTGCAGTAATCTTTCGTTTCTTGAAGCAAAGCATTCAGAGTTTTGCATTTGCTGTATCTGATTGCCGAAGCGGATATTTGTATCTGCTGGGTCAACTGTTTTTGTCCTTTCTTTAGAAAAAGATACGGCAGATGATTTGGTGTTCCTTTGCACTCCGCTTGTTCAAACAGCAGGGAAGACGGCTTAGTTGTTCAGTTGTAAGAATTTCATCCTCAACGGGAGTTGAACTGTGGGGGCAGATCAATTTTATAGAAACATCCGTCGCGATGAATTGCCCCAAAGAGCGTTGGTATTTGGCAGGCTTATTTTTCAGGTATCTTTCATGTTCGTATTCTTGACAATAGGTTTTATGGACATCGTAAGTGACAGGGATTCTCTTCCCTTTTATAATCAATGTGTATTCTCTCATATTTTTGAACCTCCAAATTTTCAATGTCTTCGGGTGAAAATTTGGACGTCGGTGGAGAACGGCATCGATACAGTATAACAAAAACAAAGGCACACAGAAGCAAAGCTAGGACTTCCCTTGTGCCTTTTGCTGATTTACGTTCTTGTTTAACACGAACCAGTAGTTTGTGCACATAGACGTATTTCTCCATGAGAAATGCAGGCCTTTTTTAACGAATTACCTATGTAGATTCCGGTTATGCTGATAGCTTAATGTCGCTGCAGCAAATGCGCAGCGGTGTAGTCTGTATAGACCAAAACATAGAAAATCCCTCCAAACTTTACGGGTTTGGAGGGATACGAATGGTATTTAAGCATGTGGAGTGTCCCGCCAAAGCACCGCTTTTTTATTAGGTGGATTTCCACATCTCTATTTTTTGCCACGTTTTTATGACATTCTTTCTACAGAATGTCTTTTGTATTTTGAATTAAGCCATATCATCTCGAAGTGCGTCAATAATATTTTCCCTTTTTATTTTGCGAATGGCATACAGCGTGGTAATGAACACCACAAGGAATACGCCAAGCATACTGATTCCGATGCTGTTCCAAGGAAACATAAACTCGGTATCACCGCCGCCAACAACCATTCCCTTATAAATCAGCCACGAGAGAATTCCTGAGAGGGGCAGGCCCCAGAGCATCGTCCGTGCTCCATAAAGCGCACATTCAAAGCGCATCATCTTATTAAAATCCCGGTTGGACATCCCCACGGAGCGGAGCATGGCAAGCTCTCGCCTGCGAAGCTTGATGTTGGTGGAAATCGTGTTGAACACATTGGCAATCGCAATCAGGGAAATCATAGCGATAAAAACAACCGTGAACAGATTGACGATAAACAGGATATTACGATTCTGTTCCAGTATCGCATGAACATTGTACAAAGTATAGTCAGAGGTAATGCCCGATCCCTCAATTATCTCTTGCATTTTCGTCGTTGACTGTGCAGGATGATCAGACCAAAAGGTCAAACCCAATTTTGTAGGCGCATCCAAAGTGTCAAACTGCGGCTTCATCTGGTGAGGGGCAACCACCATCAACACGTATCCTCTCACCTCAGAGGGTTCTGTGGGCGGTGGGTCCAGAGGGTAAGTATCCGCAAAAGTGGTGTGGATTGTTTTCGTCTGTTCCCCAGATTCAGTTCCAATCGTAAAATCCATCGAACGCTCTGTAAACAGATCAAGCCCGCTGTTATATTTCCCCACGATAATCATTTTTGCGTCCTGCCCGGTATATTCCTCTTTGGATAGCCCGAGGCTTTCGATAAAGCTTTGATAGATGCTGTCCTCAATAAACTGAACATCCAGCGACAGCTTCACCGTTTCACTGGAGGCATCGAAACCGGCAGACTTCCGGTAGGTATCTAAAAAGCCATTGGTAAGTTCACTTGTATTGACCTTGCAGGTATAGGTGGAAACAGCCTGATTGGTGCTTCTAGTTACTCCGTCAGCGGTTTTCAGGGCATCGTAAAGCTGGGAGAAGTCGCTTTCGGACATGTCCCGTGTATAGAGCAGGATATCACCATCTATTTCAACAGCGGACCGCTCCGCCACCTGATCCAAATAGGTGCCAAAAGCGCTTGACGATACAAACAGCACGACGCTGAGTGTAAGCGACAGGATAATACTGCGATAACGCCGCTTGTTTCTCTTAAAGTTTTTTAACGCAAGTGTTCCCTCTAAACCATACAGACGACTTGTGAGGTTTGAGGTTTTTATGGCTTTGGCTTCCACCTTGACCTCATTGGTTTGGCGGATGCACTCCATCACGGGTGTACCGGCGGCTTTCTTTGCCGGGATATAGGCTGAAATCAGAATGGTGATCATACTGATAACCGCTGCAGCGGCCAGGGCAGGAGCCGATATCGCCAAAGTCAGCGGTACATTGCTGTAAAGAACATTAGCAAAATTTTCTGCCACGATAGAAAGTACAAGCCGGATGCTTGGGAGGCCAATCAAAATGCCGATGGGAATGCCAATCGCACCGATGAAAAGTCCCTCAAACAGTACGGAATTGCGCAGTTGCTTTTCCGTAGCACCTACCGACATGAGAATGCCGAATTGGTGTGTGCGTTCATTCAAAGAGATGTTGAAGGAATTGTAAATCAGGAACACTGAGCCGAGCATAATCAGAGCAATCAAAATTCCTCCGACCGAGTAGAGCAGCGCATTAAACACCTTATCCTCCGAAAGTCCCATAAAGCGCAGCACATCATCGTTTAGGACATAAGTATGGCTCCCGCCCTCACTGCCTACATACGAGCGAAGCTGGCTTGGCTTTTTCAGTGCAACAAACGCACTGAAGCTATTAGCCGGAGACGCCGCATCTGCCGTTGTAATCAACATATATCCGGGAGCAGAACGTTCCTCAAAGGCAGGTCTTTGGCAGATGCCGACCACCGTGTAGGTTTTCTCCGCAGTAGGTGTCAGCGTTTCCTCTCCGGAACGATATAAATCGTGTTGGCTTAGTGTTTCATTTCCAGCCTTACGGGTTCCGACCGCAAGGGAGAGCGTATCGCCAACCGAGATTTTCACACCACCGTTTGCCGCAATGTGCGCTGGAACCAGAATTTCACTGCTGTTTTCCGGCAATCTGCCGGAAAGAAGTTCAACAGGCAGAGCGGAAAAGGCTTCTTTGTTGAATCCAGCAATGAATACATATGGTTTGCCAGGATTTTGTCCACCTTTCAGGACCCCGTAGCCGATATTTTCAAAGGATGCGATATTTGCAACTCTGCTGTCATCAGCCTGTTCCTGCACAAAAGAGGTGTCTGCATCGGGGAACGCTACGTGCCAGTTGCCGTACTTCATGATTGCTCCGTTAACCATATAGGTTTGCAAGGATACAGCAAAGGTGGAAACTGCCGTAATCAGAGCAGCCGATAGGACAACTCCGACAATTGTTACAAGTGTTCGTGTGCGGTTCTTTTTCAGCCCTTGCAGGGCAACTTTATGGAAGATGTTCATTATCGTGCCACCTGCCTCTCATCCCGCACCACTTTTCCGTCCGCAATGGTAATAATGCGATCTGCCTGCAAGGCGATATTTTCATCGTGAGTGACCAGAAGCAGGGTCTGCCCATATTTTTTATTGCTTTCTTTCAGCAATTTTATGATTTCCTGTCCATTACGGCTGTCCAGACTGCCGGTGGGTTCATCGGCCAGCATGACTGCCGGGGCGTTCATTAGAGCGCGTCCGATCGCAACGCGCTGCTGTTGACCGCCGGAAAGCTGATTCGGCAGGTGCGTTTTGCGTTCCTGCAGACCCAGTAGTTCCAGCAAATCGTTTAGCCGTCCCTCGTTGACTTTGCGTTTGTCCATCAGAATGGGTAAAGTGATATTTTCTACGACGTTTAAAGTGGGGATAAGGTTATGAAACTGATAAATCAGCCCCACCTGTCGTCTGCGGAAAATGGCAAGTTTTTCGTTGCTTCCCGCATATACGTCCTGCCCGTCCAAATAGATTTTTCCGCTTGTCGGCACATCAACACCTGCAATGGCGTGAAGCAAGGTGGATTTACCGGAACCGGAGGGACCGATGATCGCAGTAAAATCCCCCTTTTCAATCGTAAGGGTAACATGGTCTAACGCAGTGATCCGGTTATCGCCCTTGCCGTAGACCTTGCATAGATTTTCGATTTTTAAAAACTCCATTCTATGAGTCTCCTTTCTCGTGGTTCACCCATATCATAGAACTTTCAACTGACATCCCGATGACTTTTTGGTGACTGATCCGTCACTTTGAAAAACGAATCGCAAATACTGCACCGCCCTGCGGGTGGTTTTTGGCGGTAATCGTACTGCCCTGCCGCGTGATAATCGTTTTGCAGAGAGCAAGTCCAATCCCATACCCTGTAGCCCCTGCATGTTTCCCGCGATAGAACCGGTCAAACAGATGCGGCAAATCTTCTTTTGCAAAGCCTGCGCCGCTGTCGCGGATTGTAATTTCTGTAAACAACGGATTGTCCTCGCAAGCAATCACAATCTTTCCGTCATCCCCGGCGCTTTCCATGCAATTTTTAAGGATGTTTTGAATGGCTTCCGAAAGCCAACCGGAATCGCCCTGAATGAATATTCCTTTCGGCACATCCGTTTGCAAAGTGATGTTGTGTAATTCCATGGAAATTAAGAAAGGATGAAGCGCACTACTTATCAAGGGTTGCACATCAATTTCCTCTCTCTGAAATACTATGATACCCGCATCCAATCGGGACAGTTTCAAAAGAGAAGTAAGCAGCCAATCCATCTGTACAAACAGTTCCTTTGTTTCCCGAACCATTGCTTTTTGTTCCTTTTCATCCGGGTTATTCTCTAACAGGGATAAAATCAGGTTTACCGATGTGAGAGGAGTGCGGAGTTGGTGGGCGATGTCTGCCATCGACTCGGCAAGGTGTTCCTTTTCTTTTTTCAGCGCATCGTTTTGCTCCCGAATGCGCAGTGTCATTTTTGTTATCTCGCTTTGTAAAATGGAAAGCTCGCCCTCATTCGTTTCACCAATGAACAGGTGATCGGCATTATGCAGCACAAGGTCGATTTGTTCCGATAGCAGCGCAATACTCTTGTACCGGGCCTTGGTAAACACAAAAAGTGCCGCGCCGAAGGCAGCGGCAGAGGTGAGAGCAAGGAGTCCGGCTGCCGGATGAATGGCAAAGCCTGCTGCGGCAACGGTGATGGTAATTGCGGCAAACACCGCAGCAAACTGCCGTATCTCTCTATTCCGAAACATGTCCGTCCCCCAATCGATATCCTGTCCCGCGAACGGTTAGAATGATTTGTGGGTTTGCCGGGTCGTGTTCGATCTTCTCCCGCAAGCGTTTGATGTAGACGGTCAACGTATTGTCATTCACAAACTCGCCTGCAGCATCCCATAATTCGTCAAGCAGTCTGCTTCTTGTGATAATACTTTTAGGATTGTTAATGAACACCAAAAGCAGCCGATATTCTAAAGCGGAAAGAAAAACCTCGCTGCCGTTCTTTTTCACAACACCGCTTGTCGTATCGACATGAAGCCCAGAGACTACAAAGGCCGATGGGGAGCTTCCGCTTTTACGCAGGGCGGTTTTGATTCGTGCAACGAGTTCACGTGGACGAAAAGGTTTGGTGATGTAGTCGTCCGCACCCATGTTTAGCCCGGTAACCACACTTGCCTCATCACCGGAAGCTGTTAGAAAGATTACAGGAATATCCATTGTGTCTTTGATTTCTGTACAAACCGTAAAGCCATTTCCGTCAGGCAAAGAAATATCAATCAGAGCCAAGTCAAATTTGTTCTCGGCAAGCGCTGCAAGAGCTTCTGCTCGTGTAGAGGCATGGGTTACTGTAAATCCCTCCGTGCGGAGCAAAAGTACGAGATTTTTGGCAATTGCTTTATCGTCCTCAACTAAAAGTATCCGTTTCATTTATGTTCACCATCTTTTCTCCGGCCATCAATGGGCTTGATGATCTCTTTAGGAATCATCCATACTCTGATGAACCGAGCAGCACCCTTGATTCTATTTTTCTCACAGAGCATCTGAACCCAGCGCTCTGTGATATTCCATTTTTCAGCTGCTTACCGTACAGTCGTATATTTCATTTTGCTACATTCTTTTAAAGTATATGTGCATAGTGTATTCGTTTAACCGAATTGAATCAAGGTAATAAATTTTAACTTTATCAGTCCGTGCAACCCCTCACTTTTTCCTTAATAGAAGTGAGGGGTATTTTTATGCCTTCTCTCTCATTGGAAAGGAGTGTTCGCCAAGATGAAATGAGGAAGCTTTTTTGTCGTATAGAATCAGGTGTTTGATTACAAGTTTCCGCCGATTGTATTTTATGTGTACTGTTATCTCTGCAAATGCAGAAATAAGAAAAGCGGGCGCTGCCCAAGCAAGCAGACCGTCGCATCGGCTTGTGGAATTGCAGTCAGCTCCTTCGGCAAATTCATCAAGCCGCTTTCCGATGCAGACTTATTGTGGTCACCAAAAATTTTCGTGCTGGCAGGCAGATGAATCATTCCTATGAAATTACTGCTGTCTGCGAAACAGATACCCCCCATAGGTCATGACGGCATATCCTTTGTCTTGTAAACGGATAGGAGTAAACAAGAAGAATGATAACCTATCAGAACAACAATTTTATAAAAACTGAGAAGAAGATACCCATATTCTTGCCTAAAAGAGCAGGGTTGAATATTGCGCAGATTAAAGGAGTTATGCTGCTTTGGCAGAATAACTCCCGGAAACGCCGTTAGAGGATTTGAAAGCGGCATCGCAAATTGTTAGGCCAGATTTAAAGAAAGTGCCGATAAACAGCCACTTTTCTTCCTCTGTCTTTGCATACTGTCGTGAAAGAAGCAAGAATATGCCGTTTCTGTGCAATGGAGATTTCAGTGTTCATTCCAAAGTCATCAACGGAGTGCAGTATGTTGCCTTTGGCTTTTTTCAGGGAGAGAGTACGATTTTTGATAAGATAGGGAACTTCATCACTCACTCCCGTGAAGCATCAAATCTGCCCCGATACACAGGCTCGCGTACGGGGTTTTATTTTTCGCTATGAACCTTATCGGCCGGAGATACCATGATCTTTATTCCATATGTATCATTTGGCGCGCGATTCGTTGCCGAATTTGTCTTCGCATTCTTTCCGGTCCCAATACTTCCACCACCGGGCCGAAGGACAGAATGCGGATGAGCAGCTCGGTTTCCTCCATGATGTCATAAGAGATTTCACAGACATGACAGCCTTTCTCCTCGTCGTATACTGTCTGTTTATCATAGGAGGCAAACTGAAGCATACAGCGCTCGAGTGCATTCCTTAATAGCAAACACGTATCTGAACGATACCTCCGATTCCGGTTGACAAATCGGAACAGGTACTGTAAAATAATGAGCGACGGTTCTCCGTAAATTGATTGAAAAAGGATTGATTGTTATGTTGGCGACGAGAGGAAGTAAAATCGAATAGCAATCAACCACATGGCTAAAAAAGTATTTTCTGCCGTGGTGATTCTGCCACGGCATTTTTGCGCCCTTTTTAGCCGATTCACGATCAAAAAGGAGAATATTTTGAGCGAATTGTTTACCATGATTCAGAATGAAAAATGCTGGATGGAGCACACCGCGATCCGGCAGTTGGAAGATGTATCGAAGCTTCCCGGTGTCGTGCGGGCAGTGGGGCTCCCCGATCTGCATGCCGGGAAAAATCCGATCGGCATAGCGGTGGAAACGGAAGGGATTCTGTACCCCCACCTGATCGGAAACGACATCGGCTGTGGGATGGGCCTGTTTGAGACGAACTGCGCCCTCAAGAAATTCAAGCAGGAGCGTTTCGTCACAAAGCTGAACCACATCCGGGCTTTGGAGGATTTGCCCACCGAAAACCCTTATCCGGAGGAAAGCCCCATCTACGATCTGGGAACCATTGGCGGCGGCAATCATTTCGCAGAGTTTCAAACGGTGCATGAAATTCTGGACGGGGATGCGTTTCAGCAGCTTGGCATTAATAAGAATCAGCTTTTGCTGCTCATACACAGCGGTTCGAGGGGGTACGGCCAGCGGATTCTCAGCGAGTTTCCGGATTTCGGTGGGCTTTCTGCGAACAGCGGGCAGGCGCAAGATTACCTGACAAAGCACGACGACGCCCTCTTATGGGCAGAGCGCAACCGCCGTTTGGTAGCCGAAAAGCTGATGGGGTACGTCGGCTATTCCCAAGAGGTAAAGCCGCTGCTGGACTGCTGCCACAACTTTGTGGAACTGCGGGACGGCCATTTCATCCACCGCAAAGGGGCAGTCAGTGCGCTGAAAGGCCCGGTGGTTATCCCCGGTTCTCGCGGCAGCCTGACGTACCTTGTGTTGCCTGCGGCAGATACCTCTCTGTCGGGCCGTTCTCTTTCTCATGGAGCGGGGAGAAAATGGGCCCGATCTTTGTGCAAATCCCGCATCAGGAACAAATACGAGCGGGACACCATCCGGCAGTCGAAGCTGGGCGGGCGTACCGTTTGCCACGATACCGAGCTGCTGTATCAGGAAGCGCCGGAAGCGTACAAAAATATTGAGCATGTGATTGCGGCCCTTGTGGAACATGGCCTTTGCACGGTCATCGCTACTCTGCGGCCCCTTGTCACCTATAAAGGGTAAGGGGGAAACGGAATGGAATTACAGCTTAGCTCCGGGCAAGGCCCGGAAGAATGTGAACTGGCAGTGGGAAAATTTCTGCGCAGCCTGATGGCGGAGTTCCCGGATATAGCGGTATTGGAAAAGCACCCCGGCAAACACCCGGACTGCTATCGCTCGGTGTGGCTCAAGAGCAGGATTGATCTTTCTTTTTTAGAGGGGTCGGTGCAGTGGATTTGCCAAAGTCCCTGCCGAAAAAACCATAAACGCAAAAACTGGTTTTTGGATGTCAGCCTGTGCGGGCAGACAGAGCCTCTTCATTACGATGAAAGCCTGGTGAGGTTTGAGACCTTTCGCTCCGGCGGCAAGGGCGGGCAGAATGTCAACAAGGTAGAAACCGGCGTGAGAGTCATTTATGTTCCGACAGGGCTTGCGGTGGTGTCTACACAGGCCAGAAGCCAGCAGATGAACAAAAAGCTGGCGCTGAACCGTCTGTGCGAAACGATCTCGCTGCAAAACGCAGCGGGAGAAGCGCAGGTGAAAGCGCTTAACCGGCTGGAACACACCCGTTTGCAGCGCGGGAATCCGGTGCGGGTATACGAAGGGATGCAATTTAAACGAATCAAATAACCTTACCGTTGGATTGATTCTAAAGCAGCTGCCTGCACCAACAACAAACGGTTGTCAGTTCAATGTTGATCGTTGGCTCTCAAACACTCCTGAAATCTATGTGATTTCAGGAGTGTTTTTCTTTGTGGAATTATCGTGAAAATCCGCAAAGAAGAGCAGTGCTTTCCTGCCGTCATTTGTCAATTCACGGCATGATGCCGAAATGGAAATTTTGAGCAATCACATCAAACATCTTTTTCTGCAAAGCCATAAAAAACGCAGTTTTATTAGATTTCTGAGATAGAATAAAATCCCATATTTTGTGAAAAACAAACATAAAAATAAGAATAATTTCCTTGTCAAACAATGGAAAATATGATAGCATAATTTCATATTCAAAATGGTGGTTTGAAGCGATGTGCCTGTCCGATGCAGATTACCGCAGCCAACTGCCCAAAGGTTGACTTTGCCCGGGTGCAGAGGCATTGATTGCGTATAAGAAGCTGTCGTTTTGAAACGGCGGCTTTCTTTTGTAAATGGGAATTTTGGAGGATTGGACGGTGGATGAATCGGATGTTTCGGCCAATGGTGAAACACAGACTGAACAGATATGGATTTACCACCGCAGAACTGCTGGTGGTTGTGGCGATTATTTCTGTTTTGCTGGCATTGGCGGCCCCTAATCTGGTTCAAAGCTGGAAAAACCTTCAGATCACCGAGCTTGACGGCACAGCCCGCGAAATTTTTCTGGCGGCGCAGAATGAGCTGACGGACAAAAAGGCCTCCGGCGGCCTGCAGCAGCTTGCGGCTGACAGCAGTGTTGTTCAGGAGGAAGAAGTCACACAGGGCGATGTGATAAAAACGCTTTACTACATAACGTCTGAAACGACAGGCGATTCGCTCGACCGCTTATCCGCGCTGTTCTCTACACTGCCCGGCGGCTCGGTGCTGTATCTGAATCCGCGTTCCGGCGACGTGACGGATGTGTACTATTCCAAAAGCGCACTCGACCACCATACGGTGAAAAATCTGCGGGAGCAACTAACAGGAACCGATGACCGGGAGGTACGCGCGAAGCTGGGCATCGGGTATTACGGCGGTCTTACCGCTTCATCTCCGGAGTCGTCGCGGCCGGACGAGCCGCAACATCTGCCCGAAACGCTCGAGCTGGTCAACGGAGAGGATTTGTATTTAAAGCTGGTCTATCCAGAGCTGGGAGAGACGCTCGGGCACCCGGAAAAGGTTCTGGCCTCCATCAGTCTTACGGATGAGCACGGGACTACCGTAACGCGGAACGCGGACGGTGATTCCGCGGTGAAATCCGACTCTGAGTCCGACACAGAATTCAATCAATGGAAATCCAGTATCTATGCTGATGTAAATACCGGGAATGATTATACGCTGCATGTTTTGCTGGACAGCATGACGGACGGAAACTCCTTTTTGAAGCTGTTCCCGTCACTGAAGGCAGGCGACAATATCACTGTGAGCGTATCGCTCGCCTATAACGGGGAAAGCCTGTATCAGAATGCAGCGGTCGGTACGGTGAACAGCCTGTTTGCCGCGAAGTATGACACAAACGTGACGGCGGATGGAATCGTTCATAAAAAGGGCGTGGAGTTTTTCCGTGTCCGCCATCTGAGCAATCTGCGGTATTACTCCATGGGCACCGGCTCTGCCATGCAGACGGCCGACGTCGATTTTACGCGGTCTGTGCGCCAGAACACCATGATGCCCATATCCACCCATCTAGATGCCGCGCCCACGCTGTTCCCGCCGGTGGACCTGACGGCTGCTTCCACACAGAACGGCCTGACGATCGACGGCAAGGACAGCGACGGGATCGTTCATACTCTGCGCAATTTTCAGGTACAAAGCCAAACCGCGGGGATATTTGGCACCTGCTCAGTTGCCGCGAACTTTCAGAACCTGCGCCTGGTGGATTGGAAAGGCTCGGGGGAACAGGTGTCCGGCGCGCTGATCGGCAGCCTCGGCAGCGATAACGGCAGTGTTGCGGTAGAAAACTGCGGTGTGTATCAGAGCGCTGCGGGAGCCGGCTCTGTTGCTGGAGGACGCGGCGGCAGCCCGGGAGCGGAGCGCCCCACCGGCGGGCTGATTGGCTCGGTTCAGGCGAAAAACGGGAACGGGATCACTATCAAGACCTCCTTTTCCGCTCTGCCGGTATCCAATGCGGCGGGCCAGACCGGCGGCCTGATCGGCAGCGTCAGCGGGGGAAGCGCTTCCGCCCCGGTAACGATTCAGAATAGTTATGCTTCGGTCACCGTCATCTCGGGGAGTTCGGGTACCTATTCCAAAACGGCGGGAGGCTTGATCGGCGCCGTGTCAGGGGATACCGCCATTGCCGACAGCTTTTCCTCCGCCGACGTGGCGGCGTCCGAAGCCTGCGGCGCGCTGGTGGGTCTGAATACCGGCACGCTTACGGTCGCCTCCAGCTATGCCTGCAGTACCGTAACAACAAACGGCACGGTTACCTATGGGCCGCTGGTTACCAGCAGCGGCGGCGTAACGTATGCGGGCAGCAGCTATCTGTCACAATCCGGCAACAGCGGCGCCGCAGATGCCTACGGGGGCTCTGCTCCGTCCGGAGTGACGGCTCTGGAGTATGACGAGCTGGCGAAGGACAGCGCCGGGAATCCCATTCAGAACAGCGCGGCCAAATGCCATCCCTATGCGGATTCACTTCAGGGCAGCGCGTATCCGTTCCGGATGGTCACCGAAGGATACTACGGCGACTGGCCTGAAAAATTCACTCACGCAACGGGGAAACCTCCGTACAGCCTATGCTATTATGAAAAGTACACGGATAACACGTGGGGGTTTTACGGGTATGACACCAATAGTACGCTGGCCGACACGCTGGACTACGTGAACGCAAAGACCATTGCGCAGGCGGGATACGGGCTGCTGGTGCCATCCGGTACAGGGAAGCCCGCTGCACCTCATATTTCCTGGAAGTCAGGTGCGACCTTGGGCGACAAAATCACAATTTCTGCCATCGCACAGGATTTATATCCTCTTCCATATGCAAAAAGCGAAATGCTGAATCATGACAATCAGATCAATATCATCATCAAAGATGATCAGTCCGGCAGAGATCTTTATGTCAATCCGCTGTTTGCGGCGGCAATTTCTTTTCACGAACTGCAGTTCAGTGAGGAACAGCCGGGCCAGCTGCGCACAGAGGAACAGCTCAGGGACAGAAAAAGAATTTCAAACGGATGGTATTTTAAGCAGACGCATCATATCACAGTGATACAGGCTGATACCGGCGGGATTAACAACAACGCCACCCAGTCTGTTTACGACGGTGGCGGAAATACCATCAGTGGGCTGCGGATGCCGCTGTTCCAGGACAACAACGGTGTTGTCAAAGGGGTTCGTCTGGCAGACGTTTCGATTTCGCAGTCGGGGAATACGGCGGCTCTGATTGCCAATAAAAACACCGGCAGTGTTGTGGATTGCCGCCTCCTTTCCGGCAGCGTGACAAGCACAAGCGCCTCTGTGGCCGGTTTGGTGTGGGAGCTGAACACCGGCAGTATTTCAAACTGTGTGGTCGGCTCGCCCGATGTCCAGAGGAGTGTTACGATCACGAGCAGCGGCGGCTTTGCCTCGGGAATGGTGGGTACCGGCGGCACCGGACTTTCCATTTCCGGCTGCAGGGTGATCGATACTGCTATATTGAATTCTTCCGGCATCGCCGCCGGGCTGATGGGCTGGGGCTCCTCTAAAATCAGCGCCTGCACAATCGGCGCGGATGTAGCGGTTACGGGCGGTATTGCGGCGGGAATCGCCGGTACCAGCAGTTGGGGCGGTGCCATCAGCGGCAGCGCTATGCTGGGCACGGTTACCTCTCTGCAAGACAGCGGGGGAGCTGCCGGTCTGGTCTATACAAATTCGGGCGGCAATATCAGCGGCTCGTATTCTGCCGGCACGATCACAGCGCAGAACGGCGGGAATGCCAGCGGCGTGATCGATACACATGGCGGCGGGAATGTTGATCATTCCTACCGTACCGGCCCGGTGGTAACGTCCGGGAGTGGTACAGCCTCCGGATTTGTCCGGGTCATGTCCAATGGTACGGTTTCAGACAGCCATGTCGAGGGTACGGTCACGGCGGGGGGAAGCGGAAATGCTTCCGGCTTTGCCGATCAGCTTACGGGGGGAACCATCGGCTCCTCTTATGTTCTCGGTTCCGTTACGGCGGAAGGGAATGGCACGGTCTCAGGTTTTCTCCGAGTCATGTCCAACGGTACAGTTTCCGGCAGCCACGCCGAGGGTGCGGTTATGGCACAGGGGGGCGGAAGCGCCTCTGGCTTTGCCGATCAGCTTACGGGCGGCACAGTCGATTCCTCCTATCACGTCGGTTCTGTTACGGCGAAAGGCGCCGGTACCGCCGCGGGCTTTGTCCGGACGATGTCCAACAGCGTGATCACCGGCAGTCATACCGAGGGTGCGGTTACGGCACAGGGTGGCGGAAACGCCTCCGGCTTTGCTGATACGGTTACAGGCGGCACGCTGGATTCCTCGTACTGCTTTGGCCCTGTTTTGGCTTCGGGCGGCGGAACGGCTTCGGGCTTTGTGCGGATGCTGTCGGGCTGGACGAAGTTTGCCGGGAATTTTTCAGCGGGGAATGTTACAGCACAGAACGGCGGCATTGCCACCGGCTTTGCGGATATCATCGATGGGGTCAGGGTAGAATCCTCCTATCACACCGGAGCGGTTTCGGCGTCCGGCAGCAGTATGGCTTCCGGTTTTACCCGGCAGCTGTCGAACTGGGGAGAGATTTCCAATAGCTTTACAGTGGGCTCTGCAGCGGCGGAAAACGGCGTGTCGGTTGGGTTTGTCGGGGACATCCTTTCCAACAACGGAAGAGTGACAAACTGCTATGCCGCGGTACAGCTGACCGGCAGCGGTGCGCGCTGGGGCTTTGCCCCCGTTCCTTCCATAAATGCCGCAAATACCTGCTATTGGGTGCGGCAGTTCGGTGGCTTTAATACAGACGTAGATCCTTCAACGAATGTGGACGGAAGAGTGGCCAGCATATCGTTTGATACTTTGAGACAATTACAAACGGTGGCTGGCGGCTGGAATTGGGATTCCGGTGATTTGAGCTGGACGATGACCACCACACCCGCGCAGACACACCCGGTTTCCGGGTCGCTCAGCGGGCTGGCGTATCCGTATCCCCGCATCAAGGGGCTGGAGTACTACGGCGACTGGCCGATTGGCTGACGGGGATTTTGACAGGAGGGCGGCTATGCGTTCCATTCAAAGAAAACTGCATAGTGAGCGCGGCGCCTCATTCCTGATTGCCCTGCTGTTTTTTCTCATTTGCCTGACGATGGGTTCATTAATTCTGACAGCTGCGACGGCCAACGCCGTCAAGGCCAAGGATCGTTACGAGAATCAGCAGAACTACCTTGCGGTAGCCAGCGCGGCGCGGCTAATCAAAGATACTATCGGGAACTACACCTATACCGAGGGGAAGACCTGGCAGTCCTGGCAGACGGGGATTGATTCCGCAACGGGTCTGCCGATAATGGAAAGCGGCTGGAAGAAGATCACACCCTTTCTCTCACCAGACAACGAGGGCGATCTTCTGACCGATGCGTATGACGATACGAGAGGGCTGACGGAATACAGCGGCAGCTTTGAGATCAAGGCGGACGAGGAAATGCCGGATGTTCAGGCGGACTTTACGATGGAGCAGGGCGGCGACGCAACAATTGTGCTGACTGCCGGGGAGTATTCCATGGCAGTCTCGTTTACGGCGCGCACGGCACACACAACCGACCACACGACTTATGATTATTATAAAACCTCGTGGAGCAGCGGCGTGATTACAAAGGGGGCGGACTAGATGCGCAAAAAAAGGAGCTCCTCCGGCGAAACGCTGGTAGAAACACTGGCGGCGCTGCTTCTGGTGGTGCTCTCCGGTATGCTGTTTTTGCAGATGACAATGGCCTCCACCCGCATGAGCGCGCAGTCAAAAGAGATGGACGCGCTGTATCAGAAGGTGCTGGCTGCGGCGGAGCAGCAGACCTCTCCGGCCCTTTCCACCGGCAGCATCGACATCGATGGCCGAAGCTATGACGTGTGCTATTACGCGTACCCCGGCGCCTCGTCGGATGAAAAACTGATTTCCTACGCACAGCGTACAGGGGGCGGCGAATGAAGCGGGCGACGCGCAGGCTACGCAGCCATGCCGGAATGACTCTGGTGGAAACGCTGATGGCTGTCCTGATCATCACGCTGCTGACCTCCGTCATTTTCATCGGCAGTCAGGCGGCGGCACGGGTGACCGTGCAGGATACCTTCGCGGCGGAAAGCCAGTCGGTGGCGGATACGATCAACCGGGCGCTTTCGGACGTGCTGCGCTACGCGGAGTATATTACAACAGACAGTGAGGGAAGAGTGACCGCCTATACAAGCAGCGAATATGAAATCAGCGACGGTTCGCTGTGTGTCGGTACCGGCACGGAGGATGCGGGGCACATTTATCTGAGCACAGGCGGTACCGGAAATATCCCCTTGCTGAGCAATCTGAGCTATTCAGGCCTGATGGTGGTGCCGGCGGATTATACGCCCGGTTCGGGCGACGACATCAGCGGGTTTGACCTGCGCTATTCCGGCGGCGTTTTTGCGGGAAGCTACCGCCTATACGATTCCGCGCATCACCTGCTGTCTGATTCCTATGAATTTTCATTTCGGGCCGTGAATAGCTGATGGAGCTGCGGCGGAAAGGGGGACCCTCATGACCTATACGCGTTTGGGAGACCTGTTGCTCTCGGTAGGCCTGATTACACAGGAGCAACTGGAACACGCTCTGCGTGAGCAGAAAAAAACAAAACACAGGTTGGGCCGGGAACTGATTGAAGAGCGGGTCATCACGGAGCAGCAGCTGATTGAGGCGCTGCGGGTGCAGCTCGGCGTTGAGTTTGTCGATTTGAGCAGTACCCTGGTTCAGCCGCAGCTGGCGGAGCTTTTGCCGAAGAAGATCGCGCAGAAATATAGCGTTGTGCCGGTTCGATTGGAAAAGGACACCCTGTATATCGCGATGAGCGACCCTATGAATTTTGTGGCGATTGAGGAGGTAAAGGCCTCCACCCGCAAACGCGTCATTCCGATGATTGCGACGGCGAAAGCAATTGACCATGCCATTTCAAAGCTGTATGGCAGCGAGGGCGCGGCACGCGCGATTGCGGACATGAAACGCGAAATGGGAGAGGGCGCTCCGGTTCGTTTCGCCGACAATTTTACCGCGAGCGTTCTCGGCGAAGAGGAGGATACCGCCTCGGCTCCCACGATCCGCTTGGTCAACTCCATCATTGAGCGCGCGGTGCTGGATACCGCGAGTGACATTCATGTGGAGCCGCATGAACGGGAGCTGCTCGTACGCATGCGGGTGGACGGCGTCATGCGCAGCGTGATGAGTGTTCCAAAGGATTTGCAGGGCTCGGTCGTTTCGCGCCTGAAGATCATGGGCGGGATGGACGTGACGGAGCGCCGTATTCCGCAGGACGGCCGCGCGGCGGTTCGGGTGCAGCGGCGCGACATTGACATGCGGCTTTCCACACTTCCCACCATCTATGGGGAAAAGGTGGTCATCCGTCTGCTCGACAAGGATTCGCAGCTGCTCAGTAAGGATAAAATCGGCCTGAATCAGGACGAAATGAATCAATACATGAGTCTGATTTCCCGCCCGTCCGGCATGGTGCTGATCGTCGGCCCCACCGGCAGCGGCAAATCCTCCACCATGTACACCATGATCCGCGAGCTGAATACCGATCAGGTCAATCTGGTCACTCTTGAGGACCCCGTGGAGTACAACATTGAGGGAATCAATCAGGTGCAGATCAACGAAAAAACCGGGCTGACCTTTGCGGGCGGCCTGCGCTCTATTCTGCGTCAGGATCCCGACATCGTCGCGGTGGGTGAAATCCGCGACGGCGAAACGGCTCAGATTGCGATGCGCGCGGCAATTACGGGGCATCTGGTGCTTTCCACCGTACATACGAACGACGCGCTCTCTACCATCGACCGCCTGGTCGACATTGGTGTGGAGCCGTATATCATCTCCGGTGCGCTCAACGGCATCATCTCTCAGCGCCTGGTGCGCCGTATCTGCCCGAACTGCCGGCAGGAGTGCACCCCACAGCCCGACGATCTGCTGAGCATCGGGCTCGACCCCTATGGAGGCCATAAGCTGTACCGCGGGGCCGGGTGCCCGTCGTGCTTTGGTACCGGCTACCGGGGGCGAACCGCCGCGTTTGAAATCCTCGTCATCAGCCACGCGCTGCGCATGGCGATCAACCGGGGAGCCAGACGCGAAGAGCTGGAGACCATCGTCGGCACGGAGCGGAATTTTGTTCCCCTTGCGGAGGGCGTGCGCCGTCTGGTACTTCAGGGGGTTACGACGATTGAAGAGGCCCGGCGCATCGTCGCGGCCGTGGAGGAACTATGAAGATCGAAGAGTTGATCCGGCAGGCAGCCGATGCAAATGCTTCAGACATTCACCTGATCTGCGGCTTGCCGCCCAAATACCGCGTGGCCGGGCGGCTTTTGTCCATGCGGGAACAGGTTCTGACCAGACAGGACTGCGAGGAGCTTGCGCGCGAGCTGGCCGGCACGGACTTTGAACAGCTGTGGGAGGTAGGGGAGCTGGATAGCTCCGCCACCATCGAGGGGGTGCGCATCCGCATCAATTTGTTCCGCCAGCAGAACTGTCTTTCGGGGGCGCTGCGGCTTTTGAGCGACCGGATTCCGGGGCTCCTCAGCCTGGGGCTTCCCCCGATGGTGGAACGCCTGACCGATCTGCGGCGCGGCATTATCCTGGTGACCGGTGAGACCGGCAGCGGTAAATCCACCACGCTGGCCGCGATGATCGATGAGATCAATCACCGGCAGGCCAGGCATATTATCACGCTGGAAGACCCCATCGAGTACATTTACACACCCGACCGCTCCATTTTCAATCAGCGGGAGGTAGGCCGGGATACCAAAAGCTACGCCGCCGGTCTGCGCGCCGCGCTGCGCGAGGACCCTGATATCCTATTGATCGGCGAGATGCGCGATCTGTTTACCATAGAAACGGCGCTGACCGCCGCGGAGACGGGGCACCTGGTGCTGACCACGCTGCACACCGGCAGCGCCGCGGATTCCATCGACCGCATCGTGGGGGTATTCCCCGAAGAGCGGCAGCAGCAAATCCGCATGCAGCTCTCCATGACGCTGCGGGCTGTTCTGGCGCAGCAGCTGCTGCCCAACAAGAGCGGAACCGGCCGCGTGTGCGCCTGTGAGCTGATGGTAGTCAACAACGCCATCCGCAATCTGATCCGTGAGGGAAAAACCCCGCAGATCGCAAACGCCGTCGCCACCTCCGCCCGGGAGGGAGCGATCACGATGGACAACGCCATATTGAAGCTGTATCGCGAGGGCAAGATCAGCGCCGATACGGCAAAGCAGGCGGCGCACGATCTGGATTTTGTGGAGCGAAATCTGCTCCTGTAAAGATTTGATGCAAACAAGCCGTTTCCTTCTCTTGCCGAAGAAGGAGAGGGAAACAGGGAGCTTCTTAAAGTGCAATTGCGATCCGAATTGATTTGAAAGCAAGGTGATACCCGTTGCAGACCTTCCGATACCAGGCCGTTTCTCCGGACGGCAAGAAGCTTTCCGGCATCATAGAGGCGCCGGACGAATACGCCGCAGTCGCAAGGCTCCGGGAGATGGATGCCGCCATTACGAAGATTACCCCGGTCAGGGGGCGGAATCAGGCGCATTCTCAGTTCACGGCCGGCAAGATCAGCGAACGCGCGCTGGCCATGATGTGTTCGCAGTTTGCGGTCATCCTCGGTTCTGGTATGCCCATTGTGCGTGCGGTAGAGCTGATTGCGGGCCAGACCCAGGATAAAACGCTGAGGCAGATTCTGCAGCAGGCCGCCGGGGACGTGGCGTCGGGCCTGAGCTTGGCGCAGAGCCTGAAAAACCGCGGGAAGAATCTTCCCGTCACCTTTATTGAAATGGTTCGCTCCGGCGAGGAATCCGGTACGCTGGATGTGGCGTTCAGACGGCTGCAGACGTATTACGATAAATCCTTTCAGAGCAAAAGCAAGGTAAAGGCCGCGATGACCTACCCGGTGTTCACGCTGATTGTCGCCGCGATCGTGGTTGTCATCATTATGGTGGTGGCGGTGCCTGCATTTACCACCAGCTTTTCTTCCATGGGTGTGGAGCTGCCGTGGATCACCCGGGGGCTGATCGCCATCAGCGGATTTCTCACAAAATTCTGGTTGCTGCTTGTGATAGTCATCGGCGGCGGAATTTTTGCATATCAAATATATGGACATACAGAGAAGGGCAAGCTGTTTCACGCGCGCCAGCGGCTCCGGCTGCCGGTGCTGGGGAGGATCAGCCTGCTCAAGGCTTCGGCCCAGTTTGCAGGCACGCTTTCTACTTTGCTTTCCGCTGGCCTGCCGGTGCTTCAGGCG
>JAEXDU010000060.1 GCA_023401495.1 Bacillota bacterium | reverse complement strand
GGGCTATACCGTTGAGTCCTGCGAGAAAGAGGGCCACGGCACAAAGATTGTCCTGGAGCTCAAACCCACCACCGAAGAAGAAAACTACGATGAGTTTCTGGAACAGTACCGCATTCGTTCCATCGTGAAAAAATATTCCGATTACATCCGTTACCCCATCCATATGGAGGTGGAAAAGCACCGCCAGAAGGAGGGCGCCGAAAACGAGACGGAAACCTACCGTGAGGACGAAACCCTGAACAGCATGGTTCCGCTGTGGCGCAAGAACAGGAACGAAATCACAAAGGAAGAATACGAGCAGTTCTACCGCGATAAATTCTACGATTATGAAGCGCCCCTGCGCATCATTCATACCAGCGCGGAGGGAACCGCCACCTATAACGCGCTTCTGTTCATCCCGGCCAAAGCTCCCTACGATTACTATACCAAGGAGTTCGAGAAGGGACTCCAGCTGTATTCCAACGGCGTGATGATCATGGAGAAGTGCGCCGACCTGCTTCCTGATTATTTCAGCTTTGTGCGCGGTCTCGTCGATTCACAGGATTTGTCGCTGAATATATCCCGCGAAATGCTGCAGCACGACCGTCAGCTCAAGCTGATCGAGAGCCGCCTTGAAAAGAAGATCAAGTCCGAGCTGGAAGCGATGCTGAACAACAGCCGCGAGGATTACGAAACGTTCTTTGCGAGCTTCGGCCTGCAGTTGAAATATGGTGTGTATTCCGATTATGGCCAGCATAAAGAACTGCTGCAGGATCTGCTTCTGTTCTACTCGTCCAGCGAGAAAAAGCCGGTCACCCTCAAGGAATATGTCGGCCGGATGAAGGAAGATCAGAAAGACATCTATTTCATCAGCGGCGAGAGCATCGCGCGCATCGAGCAGCTGCCGCAGACGGAGCTTCTGCGCGAAAAAGGCCTTGAGATGCTGTATTTGACCGATCAGGTGGATGAATTTGCGCTGCGCATTCTGAACGCTTACGACGGACACGAGTTCAAGAACGTCTCTTCCGACGATCTGGGCCTTGAAACCGAAGAGGAAAAGAAGGCCGCCGAGCAGCAGAAGGAAGAGTACAAAGACCTGCTCGAATTTCTGCAGAAGGCGCTTGACGGCAAGGTGAAATCCGTCATCGTTTCCCAGCGCCTCAAATCCCACCCGGTCTGCCTTTCCAGCGAGGGGGCTATCTCCCTCGAGATGGAGAAGGTGCTCAACGCCATGCCGAACGCCGAGCGTGTGCAGGCCCAGCGCGTGCTCGAGCTGAATGCCACTCATCCGGTGTTCGCTGTTTTGCAGAAGCTGTACGACACGAATCAGGACAAGCTCAAGGAATACGCCCAGCTTCTGTACACGCAGGCCCTGCTGATCGAAGGCATCAGCATCGAAGACCCCGTAGCGTTTTCCAATCAGGTCTGCAGCCTGATGTCCGAGTAATCCCCCGTTTTTTCTCTCCCTTTTTTGGGAAAATTCGCTTGTCAAAGTTGTTTGTCTGTGCTATCATGGGCAAAAGAAAATGGAATCTCACAAAATAAAACTCCTTCCTCTGCCATTGGCAGGGGAAGGAAAATTTTAAACTTTTACAGATGAAAAACGAATGCAGGCGAGCGGAAAAGGGGGCAGGCTGTGATGGAATGGAAGAAAGAATGGATTTCGTATGCTTTGGGCAAAGAGATGCCGGAGCTGGTACTGAAAAACGCAAACGTGGTGGATGTGTTCTCCAGGCGTGTGCGAACCGCGGATGTAGCGATTCAGGAGGGCATGATCGTTGGCGTGGGGGAGTACCGGGGAAAGCGCGAGGTGAACCTTGCTGGGCGCTATGTGTGCCCGGGATTGATCGACGCCCATGTACATATCGAATCCTCCATGACCTCGCCCGGCTTGTTTTCGCGGCAGATATTGCCGCACGGCACCACCACCGTGATCGCCGACCCGCACGAAATTGTCAATGTTGCGGGGGAGCGGGGAATGGAATACATGCTTCGCGCGAGCGAGGATGTTCCCGTCAACGTCTATTTAATGCTGCCCTCCTGCGTTCCCATCAACGGTCTGGAGCATAACGGCGCCGTGTACGACGCCGCCCAGATGGAGCGCCTGTGCCGTCATCCCCGCGTGCTTGGCCTTGGCGAAGTGATGGACTGCCCCGGCGTACTGAGCGGAAAAGCGGACCTGCTCGAGAAAATCGAGCTGATGCGGCACGGCGTGATCGACGGCCACGCGCCGTCGGTTCGGGGAAATGAGCTGCAGGCCTACCGTCTGGCCGGGGTTCAGACCGACCACGAATGCGCCACATATGAGGAGGCGCTGGAGCGGGTGCAGTCCGGATTTCTGGTACAGATTCGCGAAGGCTCCGCCGCGCGGAATCTGGAAGCGATCGTGTCCGGCGCGTTAAAAGATGGACTGCCGTTTGACCGCTTCGCGTTCTGCACCGACGATCTGCATCTGGATGATGTCAAACGTCAGGGGCATATTGACCATAACATCCGCAAATCCATCCGCCTGGGGCTCGACCCGGTCACGGCGATTTGCTGCGCGACCATTCAGCCGGCCCGTTTTTACGGCCTGCGCGATCTGGGCGCGGTCGCCGCAGGCTATCGCGCCGATTTGGTGGTTTTGGACGATCTGGAGGAATTTCGGATCGTACAGGTCTATAAGGACGGTGTTCCCGCGTCAGAGAAGATCGCCGGGATTCCCGAGCCTATGGCGGAGCCGGAGCTGACACACAGCGTGAATATTCCCGCCCTTTCAGCGGGTCAGCTGGATCTACCCGCGCAAGATGCTTTCCCGGTGATCACGCTGGTGTCAGGCGAGATTCTCACCCGCCTGGAATACCTGGAGCTGCCCGGGGAAAACGGTGTGTTCCGGCCGCAGGGCGATCTGCTCAAAGCCGCGGTGGTACAGCGCCACAGCGGTTCCGGTCAGTTAGGGGTGGGCGTTGTCAAAGGCTTTGGCCTGAAAAACGGGGCGATTGCTTCTACCATCGCCCACGATTCCCACAATTTGATCGTGATCGGCGATAACGATGCGGATATACTCTGTGCCATCGATGCGCTGCGCGCCTGCCAGGGCGGGTATGCGGTGTGCTCCGGCGGCAAAGTGCAGCAGGTGCTGCCGCTGCCGGTGGCGGGCCTGTTTACGGAGCAGGCCGATCTGGATGTCGCGTCGGCTCAATACGAAATGGGAAAGCTTTGCCGCAGCATGGGAGTGCCGGGAAATTTAGACCCGTTTCAAAATCTTTCGTTTTTGTCGTTGTGCGTGATTCCCGAAATCCGCCTGACAGACAGCGGGATTTTCAGTGTGACAGAAAACCGTTTTTTGATCAAAGAAAACGGTTAAGCGACTTTTTCGGCAATTGAAAACGCATAAGGAATCTGTTCATGCGAATACTAGCAGCATCAATTCAAAATGAGGTGTTGCGTCATGACGAAACTGGAGTGTCACGTAAATTCCTGTGCAAATAACTCCGCTAATTTTTGCTGCCTGCCCAATATCAGGGTGTCGGGAGCGATGGCCTTTAACAGCGAGCAGACCTGCTGTTCTTCCTACGTTTCCCAGCAGGACGGAGCGTTTTCCAATTCGATGGTCGGCTCGATTCCGAATGAGTCCATGCCTGTCGACTGTACCGCCACAAACTGTTCTTATAACGCGGGCGGCAGCTGTGCGGCCAGCAGCATTTGCATCAGCGGCAGCGGCGCTTCTGAAAAAGGGGAGACCAGCTGTCTGACCTTCCATCAGTCCTGAGTGTTGATGAAAAAGTCCACCGGCATCGCCGGTGGACTTTTTCATAGTAAAGAAGCCCCGGGCGAAAAATCGCACGGGGCTGTTTTTATCATCAATTATGTTGATTCGGCCAAAGCGGCGGTGCTGTATCTGCGCAGGGGATAGCACACTGCGGAAGCGGCAACCGCGCAGACGACGGCTTCTAAAATTCCGTTGGTGGCAACGGTGACGCTGAGCGCTCCCAGCAGAAGCTCATAGCTCATTCCAAGAGTCGCGGCATAAGCCTGACCAAAGAAGACGTATATTCCGCTCAGAACCAGAACAGTGTTGGTCAGACTGCTCAGAACTCCGCTGACTGCATAAGGGATCACCTTGGCGCTTTTCCTGCCTTTCAGCGCTTTTTTGAGCGCCTGGAACACAACGCCGGCAACCACGCCGATCAGAATGCGGGGCACAAAGCTGATGACAAGGCTCCAAAAGTTGCCTTTTGCATCGCCGATGCTGTAGAAGGGCGTGAACACGAACGCAACAGGGGATGTGGGCGCGAAAGTCGCGACCAGAAATCGGAACAGGCCGGTAAAAAAACCCATCAGCGCGCCGGCCTTTGTGCCAAGCATGATGGCGGTAATAATGACCGGTACACCTGCCAGAGTGGCAACCAGGGGGCCGATCGGGATGGAACCCAGCGGCGTAAAGCATACGACGATCTGGATTGCCAACAGCATAGAGAATTGTGCCAGAAACAGGATTCTTTTGTTTGTTTTCATAGTTCCTCCTTGCTGCTGCTCCAATGCTTGGATGCAGCGCAATACATAGATTTATCAAGAACAGGGGGATATCCCTGTTTTGATCGGAAAAGCTTCGGATTTTTGCGGTTTTTTTCGTAAATGAGCCGCAACCCGTCGAGCAGATGTTTGCCCTGCGTGAAAAGGATTTCCGCAGTTCTGCATGATCAGATTTGCCATTGTACCGGCGGCCAAGGTTTGTGAGACGCGCAGTTCCGCGGCAAACCGCGAAACAAGACCGTCCAGAGCATGGCGGCGGTACCGTACAGCAGGCCCCGGGCGGTGTTTTCCGCCCAGGGCCTTGTTTTTCACACGGTGGATTATGTTGATTCGGTCAGAGCAGAGGTGCTGTATTTGCGCAGGGGGTAGCACACCGCGGTGGCAGCGATCGCGCAAATCACGGCTTCTAAAAGGCCATTGGTGGCAACGGTAAGGCCGAGCGCTCCCAGCAAAAGCTCATAGCTCATCCCAAGGGTCGCGGCATAAGCCTGACCAAAGAAAATGTAGATGCCGCCCAGAACCAGAATGGTGGCTGTCATGCTGCCCAGCACTCCGCTGACTGCATAGGGAATGACCTTGGCGCTTTTCTTACCCTTCAGTGCTCTGCTGAGGGCCTGGAATACCACGCCGGCAACCACGCCGATCAGAATACGGGGCACAAAGCAAATGACAAGGCTCCAGAAGTTGCCTTTGGCTTCGCCGATGCTGTAAAATGGCGTGAACACGAATGCAACAGGGGACGGAGGGGTGAAGGTCATGACCAAAAAGCTGAACAGGCCGGTAAAAAAGCCCATCAGCGCGCCGGCTTTTGTGCCAAGCATGATGGCGGTGATAATGACCGGTACACCTGCCAGAGTGGCGACCATGGGGCCGATCGGGATGGAACCCAGCGGCGTAAAGCATACGACAATCTGGATCGCCAACAGCATAGAGAACTGTGCCAGGAACAGGATTCTTTTATTCGCTTTCATGTTTCCTCCTTGCTGCTGCTCCAATGTTTGGATGCAGCGCAACACATTAAGATTTATCAAGCACAGGCATCACTCCTGTTTTGACCGGGGAGCTTGGGGCTTTTTGCGGTTCTTTTCGTAAATAAGCCGCAATCCGTCGAGCAGCAGATGTTTGTCCACGATAAACGGACTCACGCAGTTCTGCATGACCAGATTGGCCATTCCGCCTGTGGCGATCAAGGTTGGGGGCTCGTGAAGCTCCGTGGCAAATCGCGCGGCAAGGCCGTCCAGCATGGCGGCTGTACCGTACAGCAGGCCGGACTGCATACACTGCACGGTGTTTTTCCCGATGAAATGGTTCGGATTTTGCAAGCTGATGTGAGGAAGCAGCGCGGTCTGGGTCGTCAATGCGTGCAGCATGATATTTACGCCCGCGCAAATCATTCCCCCTAAATAGTTTCCGTTTTTGTCCAGAAAACTGACGGTGGTCGCGGTGCCTAAATCAAAAATCACGCACGGCAGAGGATATTTGGCAATGGCAGCCACAGCATCTGCCACCAGGTCGGTGCCAAGCTGCGCCGGGTTATCGATCAAAATATTCAGTCCGGTTTTTACGCCGGGGCCAAGCAGCAGCGGCTGTACCCCGCAAATGTGCGCCAATGCCCGCTGAATTGGGGCAGATACCTCCGGGACGACAGATGAAATAACAACGCCGTCCACTTCTTCCGGCTCTGCATGATGCAGATTCATAATCTGCAAAAGCTCTACTGCGTATTGATCTTCCGTCCGGTAAGGGCCTGTCAACAGGTTTGCAACAAAGACGAGGGTTTCCTGCTCAAAGCCGCCCAGTGTAATATGAGTATTTCCAATGTCAACTGTTAATAAAATAGCTGTTTCCCCCTTTCCTCAAAATATCCATAGTATAGCACAATGCCGCATCTGCTGCAAGGCCTGTGCAAGAAAAGTATTGATTGTTTAAAAGAGACATATGTCCTTTTTGAACAGCAAATTTGAATGATTATTTCGGCTCAAATTCCATGTAATAGAATGTATTCTATTTTTAGGTAAAACCCGCTACAATTATACTGATGTATAAAATATTTTATTCAATTGTACAAAGACAGGGAGCAAATTTTGTCGAACTGCCTATGCAAAAACAAAAAGAAAATGCACGAAAAATATTTTATTTTAAAATTATAATTCCAAATTCTTCATAATATAGAAGATTAAGAAAGACAAAAAATGTTTATCTAAATACAAAAAATGACAGAAAGACCTATTCTTATTGCAAGTCATATGATATAATGTTGGAAAAATTGACTGAGAAGTGATTGACGTTGCGGATCAAAATGCCGGACATGAAACTCACCAAATGGAGAAAACAAATCAACTGTATTCTTTTGTTTATGGCAATCGCTGTCACTTTACTGGAAGTAACTTCTTATTTTTATTTGATCGATTCGGGGGATTTGCCCCCCAAAGACGGTGCTCTGTACATTCGCACGCACATCTTTTTTCCATCTGTTTTCAATTATAGCTGTCTTTTGCTGAATCATACGATTCAAACGAAAGACACGGTTACGGAAGTTTGCAAAAACGACAGCATGATTGCTGCAACCATCCTCCTCTGTTCTGTCACCGTGTGGGTACATTACACATTGATCAGTGCATTGTCTGTATTTGTTTTGCCGATTGTACTGTCTGCAGTTTTTGTCAGCAGGAAAAAAATGTACCTGATCTGCGCGGCCAGTTTGGTGGCTATGAGCGTATGCGCCACACATTCCTATTCTCTGATTGAAAACGATCTGTTCCTGGGGCGAAACATCGCGGTGGCTTTCTTTCTGGTTCTGATCGCATGCTTGCTCTCCAACATTATCATGACTTACATAGAGGAGAGAAAAGCAGATTTGATTTCCAGTTATCAGGCCCAGCTGATTCTTGATCGAAAAGTCAAAATGGACCCGCTGACAAACCTGTATAATCAGCATACCTTTTTCAAAAAGCTCGAAGAGAGCGTCAAGCTCGCCGAGCAGCAGAACGAGGTATTCTCCATGGCGATTCTCGATATCGATAATTTTAAGGCGATCAACGATACATATGGCCATTCCGCAGGCAATCAGGTGCTGGAAGGCCTTTCCGATCTGATGGGCATGGTTTTTTCGCCGAGAAGAGAATTTGTAGCGCGCTACGGCGGCGAGGAATTCGGCATTATTTTCAAGGGCATGACAAGCGAACAAGCCTATGAGCGCATTGAGCAGCTCAGACGGCATTTTTCCGACAGCCGCCTTTCCTGTATCGGTGTGATCCACGTAACCTTCAGCGGCGGAGTCGCTCAGTATCAGCCGGGGGAGGAAGGCAGCACCCTTTTCAACCGCGCTGATGCCGCTCTTTATGAGGCCAAGCGCAAGGGGAAAAATCAGACGGTTACCGATCTGGTAGAGGATGGAATCGCTGTTCCGTCGGGAGCGTAATATTTTTCTAATTGAATCAGGAAAGCCGGCACCCAATGGGATGCCGGCTTATTTTATGGAATCAGGGAAGTGACCCCGTAGTATAAAATCGGAATCAGAATAGCAGGGAGAAGATTTGCCGTTTTGATCTTGGTGACTCCCCAGAAATTAATGCCGATGCACATCACGATGGCGTAGCCCACCATGCAGATCTGGTTCAGCAGCGCGTCCGTCAGAGCCGGGCCGATCCAACCGGAGAGCAGCGAAAGCGAGCCCTGGTACAAAAGAACGGGAATGCAGCTGAAAAGAACGCCGACTCCCAGCGTGGATGCCATGATGACGGCGCTGACGCCGTCCAGAATACTTTTTACCAGCAGTGTACTGCTGTCGCCCCGCAGGCCGTCGTTGATCGCGCCCACAATCGCCATGGCCCCAACACAGTATAAGATCGAGGCAGCAACGAATCCGCTGGAAAACCCGGAAAGCTGCATTTTCTGCTCTACCTTCTGGCTCAGGGATTCCAACCGATTCTCGATTTTTAACAGCTCACCCGCAACCGTGCCCAGTACCAGACTAATTACCAGCAAAAGTTCCCCGCTGCTGGAAATTTGACCGTCCTTGACCGTGAACATCGAACCGATCACACCGTTCATGCCCAGAATAAAAATCGCCACTCCCAAAACCTTGTAAAGGCTTTCCTCAATCCGTGAGTTCAGGCGCTTCTGAAAAAGCAGGCCAAGAGTTCCTCCTATAGCGATGGCGATGGTGTTGACGATGGTTCCAAACATGTCAGGCATCCTTTCGGTGGGGATTTGATAAGTATTCGGTTCGTTTTACACTTTGCTTTTGTTTGCGGCGTGAAATCATTATATCATAAATCTTGAAAACGGAACTGCGGAAAAGCAGCCCGAGTGGACAGAAACCACCTAACTGATGATTCAATGTTCTCCCAGCCGCCAAAAGCTTTGCTTTTGCTTGCGGCGTGAGGTTATTATAACATAATTTTACAAAAATGCCTATCAAAAAGCTGTCAGACGGCCGAAATCGCAAGGCAGCTAATTTAGTGTTCTCAAGCATCAAAACAAAGCACCCGCCGAACAACGTTTTTTCGTTTGCGCGGCGGGTACTTTCTTCTATTCTGTTGGGAATGCTTGCAAAAAAAATCAGGCAGTTCCCATATTAAAACGCGTACCTCGATACAAAACCGGGATTGCCGCAGCAATCAGGAGCATCCCCATAAAAGCGGGCGAGGCATGACCAAGTGATACATAGATTTGCCCTCCGGTGATCGGCCCAATGATTCTTGCCAGGGCCTGAATCGATTGGCTGCCTCCTTGAACCCTCCCTTGTTCACTGGAATCGACGGACTTAGAGACCATCCCGTTGCACGAGGGGCCAAAGATCGAATCGCCAAAGCCAAAGATAAACATTCCGGCAATGAAAAACGGATAGAATGAGAACAAGGCCGATGCCGCAATCAGACTGTAGCCCATGATCTCTGAAATCATTCCGAGGATTGCGATCTGTGCATCACTCAGTTTCAGCAAGAGCCTTGGCATGATGAAACCCTGTGAAAGGATGTCCTGAACGCCCATGATCGAAAACATCAGTCCGATGATTGCGGGCTCCCAATGGAAAGTATCGATTGTAAATTGTGAAAAAACCGCCTGTAAGGCTCCATTGGGGATCCAAAGCAGGAACGCCGAGATCAGCAGCCTTTTCAGATTCTTGATGGAAAGCACGTTTAAAAGCTGTGTGAATGGATTCAGTCTTACAATGGGAATCTCTTTCAGCCGATTATCCTTATTAAGACTCTCAGGCATATATAACATTCCATAAACGAAATTGAGTAAGGTGATGACCGCTCCGCAGTACATCGGTACGGAATACCCAAACCTGGCAAGTAATCCGCCTACGGTAGGCCCGATGGCGGAGCCTACACCCGCAACCGCGCTGATCCACCCAAAGTATTTGGTTCGCTGTTCTCTGGGGGTGATGTCCGCAAAATAGGCGAAGATCGTGCTGATGCTGCCGCCTGTGATCCCTTCTATGATGCGCCCGGCAAACAGTACCCACAAAGCTCCTCCTATGCCAAACACCAGGTACCCGATCGCGGAACCCAAAAGGCATACCAGAAGCAATGGACGGCGGCCGTATCTGTCGCTCAAAGCGCCAAGTCCGGGGGCCGCGAAAAATACGCAGGCCGCATAAACAGAGGTCAGCAGCGTAACAACAATCGCCTGATCTTTCGGATTGCTGATATAAGGCTGTACCAAGAATGGGACGACAGGGGTTATGATGCTGAAGCCTATTCCGCAAAGAAACACAGACATAAGACCGAAGAGGAAAGCCTTTTTATCTACGGTTTGTTCTATGTTCGGTTCATTGTGTGATTGAAATATGGACACTGAAGTTCTCCCTTCAAAGATTGTAGTTTAGCTTCCTTGGAAGCAAAAATATCGTATCGCCATTTTGCTTCCCTGTCAACAAAATTTTCGCAATAAAAAGGCAGCCCGCTCTCCATCGAGTGGGGCTGCCTGTGGTTTGATTCTTAATGGCTCTAATTTATTCCGACTTTATATTGATATCCAGTTTTTTGATTTCCTCATCCAAATGCCTGCTGTACCGTTCCACAAAGCGAAGCATATCGTCAAATTGTTCCTCCGTTACCTGCTCAAATACGGTTTTATCCCGCTCCTGAAACTCTTTGTGCAGTTCCTCGTGGATGTTATAAACTGCTTTGCCCTTCTCAGTGAGCCTGAAATAGATTTCTTTCTTGTTATCCGGCTTCTGGTAGCTTTCGATAACGCCTTTCTTTATGAGCTTCTTCGTCAATTTGCTGATGGCGCCGCTGGTCATATAAAAAGACTCCGCAAGTTTTGTCACGTTGGAGTCCGCGTTTTTTCCAATGGCTTCAATGCAGTGCACTTCAGAGGACTTAAACTCTTTCAGACTGTCTTCCATCTTCAGCTTATTGAGCCAACTCATCTTGTTGTATAAGTCCCTAAAAGCCACTATGACTTGTTCTTCTTTGTTCATGGTCTGTCCTCCCGCTCGTTGGTCATCAGCAATGTAAAAACAATTAAGAAAAGAGAGCCAAAAGCATGTAAGCATTCAGGAAAGAGATGCTGTTATCATTTGATCCGCTTTGCTCCCGTTTGTGTTCTAAAACTGGCTTTTAAATGATTATAGCACAAAAAAAGGAAACAAAAGCGGTTAAATTTCCATTAGAAGGCAAAAATTTATGAATTTACCCTTTACATAATTCTTCTACCTGTTAAAATATGGATAACAACCATGAAAGGACGTGTTTTCGAATGAATACGTTATTTAGGGTAAACTGGAAAAAGAGAATTTGCAGCCTCCTGCTTTCTCTGACGCTGATGGGAAGTATGGCCGCTGTTGCAGGGGCGCAGCAAACTCCTGTTTTACATACAGAAACAGTCGAGTTCCCCCAGTATTTGCAGAGCGCCTCTGAACAGACACAGTCGGCTGCGTCGGTTTCGCTTCTGGCGATGGATCAAAACGCCAAAGTGGCCGAGACGGCGATCTCTGAGGGGCTGATGAACGGTGTCAGCGTGCTGGATTTAAGACAGTACCAGATTACGAAAGATCAGCTGCTGCGAATTCTCAATTACTCTTCGTTTACGAATTATCCCCAGATCGCCAGTGTCGTCTCTTATGAATACACGATTGACAATCAGGAAATAGTCTATGGATTATGGCCGCAGTACGATGTTTCCCAACAAGAGGTAGCAGCCAAAACTGCTCAGATTGAGCAGGCCGCGCAGGCGGTGATTTCTTCGGTGATTACCTCCGACATGACGCAGCTGCAGCAGATCGTGGCGATTCATGATTATCTGGTGCTGAACTGCTCCTACGATACCAGCGTAGCAACAAACAGCGCCCCGCATGATGCCTACACGGCATACGGAGCGCTGGTGAAGCAGAAAGCAGTTTGCCAGGGGTATGC
>JAEXDU010000257.1 GCA_023401495.1 Bacillota bacterium | reverse complement strand
CCATACCGCAGGGAATGGCGGACGGCGCTCTGACGAAAGGAGCTCGTGCTATGGCAGAAAAAACGACGGCGGTTCCCTCCGCAGCCCTAGCCGCAAAATCCGCAAAACGAGAAACGGGGAACAAATCGATGTATGGAGATAAAATAACCGCAGCCTTTCAGCCAAAAGGCAAAATCAAACAAAATACCGCCATGATTCTCGGCATCGTGGCCTTTCTTCTCATTTTAATTTTATGGAGCGGCCTGAGCTACGGAAAAATGGTCGATCCGCTCTTTTTACCCACCCCTACCGCCACCCTTCAGGCAAGCCTGCAGCTGTTCAGCAGCGGCTTCTGGACGGACATCGGCATGACGGTGTTCCGCGTGATGACCGGATTTGTCATCGCGGCAGTCGTGGCGATTCCGCTGGGGGTGCTCATCGGAACCTACGCGCCAATCTCGGCCTTCTTTGAGCCGGTATTCTCGTTCGTGCGCTACATGCCGGCCTCAGCCTTCATCCCACTGTTTATCTTCTGGATCGGCATCGGTGAAAGCGAGAAGGTTGCCATCATCATTCTGGGCAGCCTGCCGCAGCTGGTTCTGATGACCGCAACCAACATCCGCAACGTGCATTCCTCGCTGATCGAGGTCTCTTACACGCTCGGCACCAACCGCAAAAACGTGCTGTGGAAGGTCATCCTCCCCAAAGCGATGCCCGATATTACCGACACGCTGCGCATCGTGCTCGGCTGGGCCTGGACGTATGTGATCGTGGCCGAAATGGTGGGCGCATCCTCCGGTATCGGCTTTAAGATCCTGCAGGCGCAGCGCACCGTGGACGTGGGGAAAATCTTTGTGGGGATTCTGATCCTTGGCCTGATCGGCCTGATCATCGATAACCTGCTGCTGTTCCTGAACAAAAAGCTGTACCCGTGGAACGAATGACAGAAAGAGAGGGATTTATTATGCAGACAGCGGCAACCGTAACGGAAGTAACCGCCAAACGCCCGCATCAGGGGCTTGAAATCAAGAACGTCTCAAAGCTGTTCCAGAGTGTGAACGGCCCGGTAAAGGCCCTGGATGGCATTCATCTTCACGTGCGCTCCAAGGAATTTTTAACCCTGCTGGGAACCTCAGGCTGCGGAAAATCTACGCTGCTGCGCATCATCGGCGGGCTGGAAACCGCCAGCAGCGGCACCATCAGCTACAAACAGCAGGAGCTTAAGGGCGCGGGCCCGGACAGAGGCATGGTGTTCCAGAACTACACCCTCTTCCCCTGGCTGACCGTTCTGGAAAACATCGAGTTCGGATTAAAGCAGAAAAATGTGCCCGCAAAGGAACGCAGGGAAATCGCGGAAAAATATGTGGACCTGGTCGCGCTGCGCGGCTTTGAATCGCTGTACCCCAAATCGCTTTCCGGCGGCATGAAGCAGAGGGTGGCCATTGCCAGAGCGCTGGCCAACGACCCCGATATTCTTTTGCTGGACGAACCGTTCGGCGCGCTGGATATGCAGACCCGCGAGCTGATGCAGGAGCTGCTGCTGAGCGTATGGCAGCAGTCCCCCAAAACGATCATTATGGTCACGCACGATATCGACGAGGCGATCCTTTTGGCAGACCGCGTGGTGGTCATGTCCGCAAGGCCCGGCCGGGTCAGGGAAATCATCGACGTGGGGCTTGAGCGCCCCCGGGATCACCACACCCGCTTGACGCAGGAGTTTTTGCAGTATAAGGAGCGTGCCTCCGAGCTGATCCGCGAAGAAAGCCTGCGCCTGATGAACGCGATCTGATCCATTCCGAAAAGAGGTGCCGTTTTGATTCAGTTGATTCCGGGCGCATGGCAAAAGACGACGAAGTGGTCGGGAGGAGAAACCTCTGAGCTGTTTATTTACCCGCCTCAGGCTTCTTTAACGGCGCAGGATTTTCTCTTCCGGATCAGCACCGCCTCAGTTGCCTGTGGCGCCAGTGATTTTACCCTGTTCCCGCAAAAGCAGCGAATCCTGCTTTTGTTGGAGGGGGACATCACGCTGACTTTCCGCGGGGGAGAAAACATCCGTCTGTCGCCGATGCAGAGCGCCGCATTTTCCGGTGCATGGCACACCCTGAGCCGGGGAACCGGCGTAAATTTCAACCTGATTTTTTCCCCATCTGCCAAAGGGTTTCTCAAAGCGATAAAGCTCCGCCCCGAAAAGGCGTGGCAGTTTTCGCCGCAAAGCCGCTTTATCGGGCTGTATTTCCCGTTCGGTTCGGCGCATGTAACGGCCGGGGATTCCAGCTATTCCATAGAAAAAAATGATTTCTTGTTGATTTCCAATCCTGCAGAAGGTATGATAATTCATGTAGATACGCTCTGCGAGCAGTATCTAATCATGACGGGAGTGGAGCTTGATGACAAATAGAAGGGCAGCTTTGCAAAAAGCGGCGGAGACGGAACCGATTCAATTTTTAATTACCAAGCTGTCTGCCGCGGCAAAGGAATCTGCCACCTACGAAAAACTGGCTTATTATATAGAAAAGAATTATATGCGCGTTATTTTCATGACCGCCGTAGACGTGGCGCTGGAAGCCAAGGTGAGTCAGGGCAGCGTTTCGCGTTTCTGCATGGCGCTCGGCTATAATGGCTATAATGAGTTTCAGCGCGAACTGCAAAAAAGCGTCGGCGAAAAAATGACCGGGCCCCAACGGCTGAATTATGTATCAAAAGATCGGCAGAGCGCGGTTGGCGACATTCTGTCGAGCGAAGTGAATAATTTAGTGGAGCTGGAAGCCTCCATCGGCGGGCCTGCGTATGAGGCTTTGGTAGATATGGTGGCAAACGCGCGGGACCTGATTCTGCTGTCGTCCAGAATGTCCGCCACCCTGCTGCCCTATATGCAGTATATTCTGAACAAGCTGCGCAACAATGTCTATACGGTAACGCCGGAAACCCCAGCATGGAACACGCTGGAATACCGCGACCCCAAGGACACGGGGATCGTTTTACCGATTTTCCCCCGCTATCCGGATGCTTTGCTGAAAAAAGCGCGGGAGCTCAAAGACAGCGGTTTCCGGATCATTGCCGTTACGGACAGCCGGCTCTCTCCCATCTGCCAAATCGCAGACGCCACGAATGTGGTTCCCATCACCGTGGCTTCGCTGTTCGACATTTACAGCACTCCCATGGTTTTTATGAACCTTGTCTTTCGGGACGCGGCCAAAAAGATTCCCGATGTAAACGCGCGGCTGGAGCAGATCGAACTACAGGAAAAAAGCTCCGGCGTTTATCATATCTCCGGCCGCTGAATATCAATCAGACTATTCCGGGCATGACGGTTATCAGACTGTCATGCCCTTCTTATTGGAAGAATGCTTTCGTTTATGGCCGGACTGCCCGGCTGGGGGTCTATCTGACCAGATTCTCGCAGAAAGATGGCTCATCTGAACCGCGGCTGTTTATTTTCCTGTGAAATTTCAGCCATTCTATGGTAAAATACTCTTATCAATACGGAGCAAATGAAAAAGCAGGAAGAGGGAATGATATGGATATGATCGCGGAGCTGTCAAAGGAATTTCGCCTGAACCAGCAGCATGTGGGAAACATCATTGCACTGATAGACGACGGGAATACCATCCCGTTTATTGCGCGGTACCGCAAAGAAATGACCGGCTCCTGCGACGACCAGGTTCTGCGCGAGCTGTCGGACCGCCTGCAATATCTGAGGAATCTGGAAAAACGCAAGGAAGAGATTTTAGAGAGCATCACGGTGCAGGGCAAAATGACCGATGCGCTTTCCCTCGCCGTTCAAAACGCGAAAACACTCGCGGAAGCGGAGGACCTGTACCGGCCCTATCGGCCGAAGCGCCGTACCCGAGCCACCATCGCGCAGGAAAAAGGTCTGCGCCCGCTGGCCGACCTGATCATGGCACAAGCGCAGCGCGGCACAACGCTGGAAAAGCTCGCCGCCCCCTTTATCAACACGGAAAAGGGTGTGGAATCCTGGGAGGATGCGGTGCAGGGAGCGCAGGATATTCTGGCCGAGGAAATCTCCGACGACGCGGAGATGCGAAAAAAGCTGCGCCAGATCATACGAAGAGACGGTCTTGTGGTATCCCGTGCCGTTCAGGAGAACGCGGTTTACGAAATGTACGCCGAGTATTCGGAGCCGGTCAGCAAAATACCGAGCCACCGGATTTTGGCGATTGACCGCGGAGAAAAAGAAGAATGTCTGAAAGTCAAATTGGAGCTGAACGATGCGCCGGCGCTGGCGGCCTTGTGCGACCGGTTTGTAAAACCCGGCAGCGTCACCTCTGCCTGCGTCAAAGAGACCGTGGAGGATTCCTGGAAGCGTCTGATCTTCCCCTCCCTTGAGCGGGAAATCCGGAACGAACTGACACAGCGGGCGGCCAAGCAGGCCATCTCTATGTTTGCGTTAAATCTAAAGCCTCTTCTGCTCCAGCCCCCGGTGAAGGACAAGGTGATCATGGGCTTTGACCCCGCCTACCGCACGGGCTGCAAAATCGCGGTGGTGGATGCGACCGGCAAGGTACTGGACACCACTGTGGTATACCCCACCCCTCCCCACAAAAAAACAGAAGAAGCAAAGCAGGAGCTCAAACGCCTGATCATCAAACATGGGGTTACCGTCATTTCGATCGGGAACGGCACCGCCTCCAAGGAATCCGAAATCTTTGTGGCGGAGCTGCTCCACGAGCTGGAAACGCCGGTCAGCTATATGGTAGTCAGTGAGGCCGGGGCCTCGGTGTACTCGGCGTCAAAGCTGGCTGCCGCGGAGTTCCCCGAGTTCGACGTTTCGCTGCGCAGCGCGGTATCAATCGCGCGCAGGCTGCAGGACCCCCTGGCGGAGCTGGTAAAAATCGACCCCAAAGCCATCGGGATCGGCCAGTACCAGCACGACATGCCGCCCGCCGAACTGGACAGCGCCCTGGAGGGCGTAGTGGAAAACTGCGTCAACAGCGTGGGGGTTGATCTGAATACGGCGTCCGTCTCGCTTTTGACTCACATTTCGGGCCTGAACGAAACAGTCGCCAAAAACGTGGTTGCTTACCGGGATGACAACGGTCCCTTTCAGAATCGCAGCCAGCTGAAAAAGGTGGTGCGGCTCGGGCCGAAAGCCTACGAGCAGTGCGCGGGCTTTCTGCGGATTCCGAGAGGAAAGAATATTTTGGACAATACCTCCGTTCACCCGGAATCATACGATGCTGTTACAAAGCTTTTGGAACTGCTCGGGATGAAGCCCTCCGACCTGACGATGCAGGGAGTGGGCACTGTGTCGCAGCAGATTGAAAAGATCGGCTGGAAGAAAGCTGCCGAAGCCTGTGGCGTAGGCATTCCCACGCTGACCGACATCATCGCCGAGCTGCAAAAGCCGGGGCGCGATATTCGCGACGAGCTCCCGCCGCCGCTGCTGCGAACGGATATCATGAGTCTGTCTGACCTGAAAGCGGGGATGGAGCTAACCGGCACGGTGAGAAACGTGACTGATTTCGGCGCGTTTGTCGATATCGGCGTGCATCAGGACGGGCTGGTACACATTTCGCAGATGTCGGATCATTTTATCAAGCACCCGTCTGATCTGGTAAAGGTCGGCGATGTGGTAACGGTTACGGTGCTCAGTGTGGAGGAAGCGAAAAAGCGCATCTCCCTGACAATGAAGCGCACGGAAGCACAAAAAGAGAAGGCATAGCCGATATTGTATTCGCGGAGACTTTCGAGAGGATTAAAGAATGTTATTTGAATTGACAAATGAACAACGCAAATATCTTGGTTTAACCGAAACACAAAGCTCATGGGAAAAAGTAAAATTCAATGACACCATTTATCTGTATTTTGATGCCGATCGATTGGTAAAACGAATCACCGTGGATGAAAACAGCTATTTTGAAATCGAATTGGATGAAACCACAGCAGAAAACCGAACGATGGTATTACCGAAAACAGCAAGAGGTAAAGCCAGAAAGCTAAACTATACCGCACTGGAAGCAATGAAGGGTGTAGGCATTTACTTTTTCTTCTTCGACGGCCATGTTAAAATTGCTAATTTTTCAACACAGACAACCTTTTACTCCTCCAATGATTATCATCAAGAAGAAATCACGGGAGTCGAGGGCTTAAAAAAATGGCTGAACCAGTGGATCGATGATACTACTGAAGATGATCTAAAGGATATTGAAAGTTTCAGATCAGCACAACGACAGCATTGTAAGTATAAAGAAGGCGACTTCTTCGCTTTTAAATCCGGCAGGCGGCAATATGGATTTGGACGTATCTTGCTGGATGTAAGCCGCATATGCAAGGAAATCGAACAAGGGAAAATAAAAGAAAGTCATTGCGGCTTAACCCATCTGATGGGCAAGGCTCTCGTTATCAAGGTCTACAAAAAAACAAGCGATTCTATCCATGTAAATCTTAACGAGTTAAAACAATGTGATGCTTTTCCCTCCACATACATGATGGATAACCGCTTCTACTATGGCGAGTACAAAATTTTAGGGAACTTGCCACTGGAACCCTTTGAATTAGACTTTCCAATTTCATACAGCAGGAGCATCGACGCAACTGCCCCCAATATTGTGTACCTGCAATATGGTCTTATCTATATGGAAACAGATATATCAAAGCATAACGAATACCTTACTGACCCGCACAAAGAGGCTTTTGCGACGATCAATCCTTTTCGTTGCGAAAGCATCGGTTATGGAATCTCACTGATAAATAAGAGCTGCGATTTACGAAGTCAGGAAAACCGCAAGATAAAACAGCAACTATTTGCGCACTTTGGCCTGGATGCAAATAAAAGCTATTTTGAAAATTATCAAATTTTTATGAGATCTGAATGATCGTTTGCTCCTATGGCGAATCACATGAATATCATTCATTGAAACTTTTGACTATCTATTTTTAATGATTCATAGGAATAGAGGAACGTTCATGGGTGCTTTCTTTTTCAAAAAAATACAGACCACTAAAAATCGCATGGCCGGCAAACCGAAATACGGCTGCCGACCATGCGATTGATTCTATTTGATTTATTTGAGGAGGCTTTTTCAGGCTTCCGCGTTCCGCGAAAGCGTATGGAGCAATGATGAGCTACAAATTATAGCAACGAAAACAATGAGCGATTCAGCTCATGTTACGAGGGATAGCTCGGCGCCAAGCACCTCTTCCCGCCAGGGGATGGATGGAATGGCGCCCTTGCGGGAAACCGCCAGAGAGGACGCGATGGACGCAAGCCGCAGGCATTCCTGCGGGGAATCGCCCCTTGCGACCCCGGCGAAAAAATAACCGGTAAAGGTATCCCCGGCCGCTGTGGTGTCCACCACGGGAACGTCGTAAATGCCATGATAAAAACGCTGCTGATCGGCCTGATAGACTACACCGTCTTTCCCAAGGGTTAAAACAGTGTGAACCTGCGGGTACCGCTTTTGAATCTGTTCCAGTATGGCATCGGGCTCACGCTCGCCTGTGATCTGGTTGCCCTCAACCTCGTTCATCATCAGCCAGTGTACCTTGTGAAGATCGCAGCGCTCCACCGCATCGTCATACGGGGAAGGATTCAGCGCGATTTTCATCTGTCGCTGTGCCGCGCGCTCGATCACATAATCGAGCAGATTGATCTCATTTTGCAGAAGCAGCAGATCGCCCGCCCCGAAATGAGAGAGCACTTCGTCGACATACGCTTTCTCATTCTTGCGGTTGGCACCGCCGAACAGAACGATGCTGTTCTGCCCTTTGGCACTCACCTGAATGATCGCGTTTCCGCTACGTTCCTCGACCGTACGGATCAGGGAGGAATCCACGTGATTTTCCTCGCAGGTCTTTCGGAGCATTTCGCCGTCTTCCCCCAGCATACCCGCGTGAAACACCGCGGCGCCGCCCCGGGCCAGCGCGACCGACTGGTTCAGCCCCTTTCCGCCGGGGTAGACGTTCAGCTGTGTGGAAGAGATCGTTTCGCCGGGGGCAACGATGTGATCCACAGAATAGACAAAATCGATATTGAGCGAACCGAAGTTCAGGATTTTCATTCGGTTTCCTCCTTTCTTTCCAGCAAAGCACTTTTATCCTTAACAAACTTCAAAACGGTCCCGTTTTGAAACGCACGGAAAACCGTGCGGCTCCAGCATTGCTGGCGGTTTGCTGCTGTTCATAGTCCATTCGCACCCGAAAAGTGCGCTGCGGGAAATTCCCGCAGCCTGAATTCATACGGATTTCAAGTGATTCGATTCTATTTTCGGTTCACCGTAGAATGAACCAATGCAACCGTTCGCTGTTTGAAAGCACTCCGCTATTACTCCCCAAGCTGCGCTGTGTTCCTTTTCAGCCTCGCCCTATTAGAGAAAGCAGAGTCAATGAGCCGACAGCCCTTATATCTTTACCAGCAGCTCCATCAGCGGGGCGTGCTGCTGCGCACCGTATACGTCTCTGTCAAAGCTGGTGCCGGATGAAATCCGGCGGGCAAACGTAATCTTGAATCCGAGTGCGGGGTCAAAAAACACGATATTGGTAATCAGATTTTCCGGAATATGATACAGCTCCGCCACCAGCGCACGGTTGATGACGCCGCTTTCTTTGATCTTCCGGTAGATTTCCTCGTCGTCGAACAGGCAGTCCAGCGTGATTTCAAAGGGCCCGCTGTTTTTGGAGCGCAGTACCTTCGCACATTCATACAGCCGCTTTTTCATCGCGCGCCGCCCCCTTTCCATTCTTCCACGGGGAACAGCTCTTCCCCGTCCCGCACATCCATCAGGTGGTACAGGGAAAACTCATATACTCTGCCGAAAGGCACGTCGCTCGGCGCAAACGGAAACGCCAGGTTCCCCGCCGTCGATTTACGGCCTTCGTACCCGTAATGCAGGAACGTGGAGCGAACCGAGGAGCAGACGGTATCGGCCAGCTCCTGCGTTTTGGCGATTACCTCAAACACCACGCCCACCTCGTGCGGAAGGTCGCGGCAGGGCTCCATCTCGCCCATCACGCCGTTGATGCCGTAATTGATAAAATTGATCTGGTAATCCTTTTCGTCCACATCGCTGTAATAATCGCGCACCTGGGCCTTTACTTTATCCTGCACCTCTTCCAGCCGGCCGATCAAAAGCGGATCGCGGATACCGGCCACGACAAAGGTGCGGAACGCTACCGGCATGGCCCCTTCGAGCTTGATGCGGTAAGGATTGGTTTTCTCGATCCGGCTGCCGGTGACAAAAACGCTTCGCCCATCCTCGAGCTCGGTAAAGGTGCAGTGCTCCAGATTCAGCACGATGCCGGGGCCGTGCAGAAGATAAGGATGATCCTTCTCGTAAAAGGTATGGGCCGCAACCGATGTTTTTGTGCAGACCCGGTCTTTCGATAATGGAGTGACGATAAAGCCGTCCTCGCGGATGATGCCGAGCATGCAGTCCTTGGTGGTGCCGGGCTGCGCGCACAGCGCCGCGCATTCCAGAATTTTGCCCGCGTGGTAGCCGTAGGCCAGATCGAACCCATGGAATACGGCCACGGCGGCAAAAGGCGAAGGGTCGTAGGCACGGCCGCAGACGATAATGTCCGCTCCCTGCTCCAGCGCCCGCACGATCGGCTCATGGCCCATCTGCGCCACGATCCCTGTTGTTTTCTCAATGCGCTCCGGGGTGAGCTCGCCCACGGTCAGGCCCAGCGGGTCGATTTTCCCCTCGCTCAGGCGCTGCTTGACGACCTCTTTCTCTATATCGGCCCAGATGACGGTAAGCTTCAGGTGCTGAAGCTCATGTTCTTTCAAAATTTCCTCAAGGATCGACAGCGTCCACTCCACATGAACGCGGCCTCCCGCTCCCCCGGCGGAACCGATCACAACCGGAATCTTCGCCTTGGCGCCGTTTGTAATCATGATCTCCAAATCCTTTTTGCAGGCGCGGCGGCTGACGATCGCCACCCCCGCCCCAAGCTTGTGGGGGCCGGCGTCTGTGCTGCCCGCATCCACCACAATCGCATCGGGATTCATTGCCATTCCATTCAGAAAAGAGCTTTCCGGGAATCCATACCCAAGGATTCCGCAAGGGGAAAGCAGTCTGAGTTCTTTCATGTTTATTCCTCCTTTACGGTGAAATCTCCAAAGGCGGTGCGGCCGATGCTCAGCGAACCGCAGCCAAACATGCCGTATTGATAGGAGCTGTCTTTGGCGGAAAGCATTTCTTTCCCGTTGACCAGAAGGGTGATCGTATCCCCAGCAGCTTTCAACGAGAGCTCATAAGCCTGCTCCTGCTCCCACTGGAACGCGGCGCTGGCCAGCTCGCGGTAGCCGAAATCATTTTTGTACAGCTTTACGGTTCCGTCCGCGGCGAGACCGCCGGCGTAGCCGCGCATCGCGCCCTGCGCGCGGATGGTAAGCAGGTGGCTGTCGCCGTTGAGCGGCGTGACCGGGGCCGTAACGGTGTAATCCGCCGCGTAGTAATTGCCCGCATAAGCAAAGGCAGGCTCGCAGCGCATCAAAAACAGCCGGCCGCCCTCCAGATCCCACGCGCCATGATCGAATGAGAAGGGCGTCACGCAGCCGAACTCCGTTTTCTGCTTCGCGAGAGAAATGCGGTACTCGCTCTTCCCGGTGATCGAGAAATCATCCAGATACAGCATGCCGAGCGTTTTGGATTTTGCCGGGGAGTAGCCCTCAATCACGATACCGACCTCATCGACCATGTCGCCGTCGGTATCCGGAATCTGGAAGGAGACATCCAGCCATTTTCCCTGCTGAAGCTTGATGTAACCCTGCAGATGATCCTTTTTGTCGCTGGTGGTGCGCACATAGGGCGCAATGCCGATGGTCTCCCAGCCATTCCACTGATCCAGATACAGCTTCATGGAAACGGTCTGGCCCGGGTAGGCGGTTGGCGTGAAAACGGGGCTGTACCGCTCATCCGAAAAATCGTCGCGGCGGTAGAACGGCTTATAAAACAGCTTGCACTGATGGCCGCGCTCCATGCGGTCCACCAGAACCTTCAAAGAGCCGGTGCCGCTGGCCGCCTGCTCGGTGGAATACCATGTGCGGCAGAAGAACGGGTCGGACACACGCATGTTGTGCGTGGAGCCGGGCAGCTCAAAATCGAAATGAACCTCGCCCAGACGATAGGAATCGCGGATTTCGGCAGGTACCTCTTCCCCCGCAATGT
>JAEXDU010000076.1 GCA_023401495.1 Bacillota bacterium | reverse complement strand
CAAAGGCCTTTCTCAAAAGTTTTTCTTTGAGAAATATGTAGAGAAAGGCAATTGTTACGACAATGGTAGCATAACCTTTCCAAACGAAAATTTTACGGTTCCAGCAACATAAAGCAAAAACGCAGAGCGGTCTTGGCGTACAAGCCAAGACCGCTCTGCGTTTTTGCTTTGACCTTACAACCTCACCGTTACGGCAAAACCGCCTTTAAAAAAGTAGGTGTTCGTGTAATGTCCATTTGGTGGAGATGAGGAGAATCGAACTCCTGTCCGAAGACCGCCTACCAAAGCTTTCTACGAGTGTAGCCGGTGTTTTAACGTTCCCTCCGCACAGCGCCCGTCGGCAGGCTCTGTGCATCAGTAGCCTTTAATCCATGACCGGGTTAAAGGCGTAGCCCGGTTCATGTTCACCGCTAAATGACGCCCTTATCCGGGCCGCGGTACTCCCGGTAAGAACGAGCAGCCTAAATTAGGCTGCTAATGCAACTTTATTGTTGTCGTTTAATTTTAAGTTTGCGGATTTTATAGCGGTTCCGCACCGCTACTCGCTTACTTAGGCTCACAACCCCCGTCGAAACCATTGCATCCCCATATTAAAAAATATAGATACAGGCTTCTTCCAGATATTATGCCCTGTTTTTGTCTTTCATTGCGCGCTCGATGTCGCGCTTTGCGGCTTTCGTCGCAAGATCCTGCCGTTTGTCATATTGCTTTTTACCTTTGCAAAGACCGACCTGCACCTTGACCATTGAACCCTTAAAATATAGCGACAGCGGGATCAGGGAGTAGCCGTCCTGCTTGACAAGGCCGAACAGCCGCATGATTTCGCGCTTGTGCATCAACAGACGGCGCACCCGCAAGGGGTCTTTGTTGAAGATGTTGCCCTGTTCATACGGGCTGATGTGCATGCCGTTGAGAACAAGCTCGCCGTTTACCACCGAGCACCACGCGTCTTTCAGGTTGGCGCGCCCCTGGCGCAGGGATTTGACCTCGGTGCCGGCCAGCTCGATGCCGGCCTCCATGCTTTCTTCCACAAAATAGTCGTGAAAGGCTTTTTTGTTTTGAGCGATTGTTTTGGTTGCAAGCTTTTCGGCCATACAAAAAAGCCTCCGTTCTAAATTTCTCTTCGGCCCTCCATCGCGCGGGTCAATGTCACCTCGTCGGCATATTCTAGATCGCCGCCGACAGGAATGCCATAAGCCAGGCGTGTCACCGTAATGCCCATTGGCTTGAGCAGGCGCGACAGATACATCGCCGTGGCCTCGCCCTCTACCGTGGGATTGGTGGCCATGATGATCTCTTTGACCTCGTCGTTCATGCGGGCCAGCAGCTCCTTGATGCAGAGCTGATCAGGGCCCACGCCGTTCAAGGGGGAGATCGCGCCGTGCAGCACATGGTAAAGGCCCTTGTACTCGTTGGTTCGTTCCAGTGCAAATACATCGCGCGGGTCTTCCACCACGCAGATGATCGAGCGGTCACGGCCGGCGCTGCGGCAAACCGGGCAAAGCTCCTGATCCGTCAGGTTGCAGCACTCTTTGCAGTAATGGATTTTCTCGTGGGCCTCCCGGATGGCTCCGGTGAATTGCTCCGTTTCCTCTTTAGAGAGCCCAAGAACATAATAAGCAAGACGCTGGGCGCTTTTATGGCCTATGCCGGGCAGCCGTTCAAACTGCTCGATCAGCCGCGCCAGGGGCGCCACATAATAGGCGGACATAGATCAAAAGATCCCGGGTACGTTCAGGCCGCCCGAAAGGGCCTCCATCCGCTCGCTCTTGTCGGCGGCGGCGGTGCGCAGCGCTTCGTTTGTTGCGGCCAGAATCAGGTCGGAAAGCATCTCCACATCCTCGGGGTCCACGACCTCGGGTTTGATGGTGATGGATTTCAGCTCCATTTTGCCGGTGGCGACAACCTCTACGGCGTTTCCGCCGGAGGTAGCGGTGTACTCTTTGGTCTCCAGCTCGGTAGTGGTCTTGTCCATTTCCTCCTGCAGCTTCTGGGCCTGCCGCGCCAGCTGCTGTAAATTGGCGGCGCCGCCTTTGCCGTAGCCTTCCGGTAATCTTGCTTTCATGTCGAAACCTCCCGTTATTGTTGAATCACTGGGATTCCCGCCGCCGCGGCGCTTTCCGCCAGGGCTTTGAGCGGGTCCTGTTCTTTTGTCTGTTCTGTCTGGGGCTTTTTGTATGGCCCCAGTTTATAGGTACGTCCCGTTACCTGCTTGATGGCGTCGCGCATTTTATCCCGCTGGGCGGGACGACGAAGCAACTCAAGAGCGGTGGGGCTGGGTGCGTCGATCAAAACATATTCTCCGCTCACATAGGCGGTGGAGCCTGCGAACGAAGCGGCGACGACCCGCGAATAATCCTTCATCGTCTGTAGGATTTCCGGCCATACATCCAGCAGCCGGGCCGAATCCTGCAGCTCCTCGAGCGTATTGGATGTGCCGGATTCCCTTGCAGCCTGCGAAACGGCGGGCTGTTTTAAGATGTCTTCAGGAGCCGGCTCTTCGGGAGCGGGGGGCGGTGTGGGGACAGCCGGTTCATACGGATCAGGCGGCGGTTCCTCCATCCATGGCGGTACGTCGTCCGATTCTTGCCGCTGCACCGGGGGCGCGGCGGGGATAGAAGGAGCGGGAGCCGCCACGGCGGCGGGCGCAGGTTCCGGTTTGCGGGGAGCCTGAGGTTCCGGTGGTGCCGTCTGCACCGCGGGGGCAACGCCCTTTCTCTCGAGCGCGGCAATCCGCCGTACCAGCGCGTCTGTGCCGGAATCCAGCTCGGGCGAGCAAAGGCGCAGAACCGCCATTTCTATTTCAATCCGCCGGTTGCCGCCCCGGTACATCCGCTCCAGCGCATCCTGCATCGTATCCAGACAATGCAGAATCACCGGCAGAGAGGTGGGGAGGGCCCGTGCAGACATGGCCTGATATTCTTCTTCCGGAACCGCCAGAATATCTCTGGCGTCCTTCATGGTTTTCAGCAGCATCAGCCCGCGGAAATAACCCGAAAGCTCTTCGCATAGCCGCGCCATGTCCTTTGATGCGGTATACAGCTCGTCGATCACCAGCAGCGCCGTGGCTGCGTCTTTTCCGGTAATGGCGTCCGCCAGCCGGAACAAATGCTCCCGTCCCGCCAGTCCGGCGGTCTGGGTAACGATATCCACCGTGACGTCGCGGCTGCGCCCCAGGCACTGATCAAGCAGCGAGAGCGCGTCTCGCAGAGCGCCGTCGGCCAATCTGGCCAGCAGCAGTGCCGCCTGCGGCTCAATGCTGGCATTTTCCTCACCGGCAATGTAGGTGAGGCGGTCCGCAATATCCGCGGGGGCAATCCTGCGAAAATCAAACCGCTGGCAGCGGGACAAGATCGTCGCGGGGAGTTTATGAACCTCGGTGGTGGCCAGGATGAAGATCACGTGCTCCGGCGGCTCTTCCAGCGTTTTCAGCAGGGCGTTGAACGCGCCGATCGAAAGCATGTGGACTTCATCGATAATGTATACCCGGTATTTTGCGGCGGCGGGCGTAAAATTCGCTTCTTCGCGCAGGGTGCGGATATTCTCTACACCATTGTTGCTGGCGGCGTCGATCTCCACCACATCCAGTACGGAGCCGTTGTCGAGCCCGCGGCAGATTTCGCATTCTCCGCACGGATCGCCGTCCTGAGGATTCAGGCAGTTGACCGCCTTGGCCAGAATTTTGGCGCAGGTGGTTTTGCCGGTTCCCCTTGAGCCGGTGAACAGATACGCGTGGGCCAGCCGGCCGGAGATCAACTCGTTTTTTAAAGTGGACGTAACCTGAGGCTGCCCTACGACATCTGAAAACTGCCGGGGCCGCCATTTACGGTATAAGACCTGATACATCGGATGTCCACCTGCCTTTGCGCGAATAAACCGAAAGCAAGACAGTTCGCCAAAATGACGACACATGCAATAGGATATGCGGACGAACAGACACAACCTGCATCGCACCGGCCAATCCGCTTAATGCTGCTCGGTTCCCCGCCTGACATGGTTCACGGCGGCCAGCCGTACAGAGCCCGCCCGCCCGCATATCCTATTGCACGCAATTCTGCCTTGCTTTTTCATAAGCTAACTAAAATAGTATAAACGATTTTGAAAAAAAAAACAACACTTTTCTGCGATTTGCCGCGGGGAGCGTTCGATTTTTCGCTTCCATTTTATCAGGAGAATGAAAAAAATGCAACCGGAAATGTCTGCTTTGTGGTATAATAACCGCAATGAGTCGCTTTTGCTTTTTTGATCGCTTTTTGGTTTCGCAGGGAGACTTCATTTTTGTTTTGGCTTTAAAAGTGCAAGTTTTTTCATAGGTTGTTTTACGGAAAATTACCGCTTGCGCGGGTCTGCCCCTCGTGCCGGGGCGGGCACTTACTTTCGCAACGAGGCAAAAGTAAGCAAAGACTCGCCAAAGGACACCTTTGGAATCCGTTCGGGGAACGGTTCCTGAATACACCGACGAAAGCTACTGTAAAGGCGCTCCAATGAAAATGCCCACTCTCCGAATTTCATCTGAAAACAAGCTTAACAGTCTCGTCTGTCGGCGGGCATTTTCAGAGCGCTCTCGTCAGCTCGCAGTTTTTGGTGCGGAGATTCCCGCGTGAAAGCAGGAGGTATATTTTTTGCGGGCTGTCTTGCGATGTGGGTGCAGGCTCAGTCGTCCGGTGCGCAGTTTTTGGATACAGAAGCTTCCGCCAAGGCGGTTTCCGCGTTAGAACAGGAAATTTATTTTTGCAGGCTGCACGCACATGGGTGCGGCCTGCTGATGGAGGATAGCATGAAAATGACTTGGGAAGAGTTGGAATCGACCTGCCTGCAATGCCGCAAGTGCGGTCTTTGTGAAAAGCGCACCAATGTGGTGTTCGGCGTGGGCAGCCGCAGCGCGGATGTGATGTTCATCGGGGAGGGCCCGGGAGAAAACGAGGATCTGCAGGGTGAGCCCTTCGTGGGGCGTGCGGGTCAGCTGCTGGATAAAATGCTGGCGGCGGTCGACCTGGACCGTCATACAAATATTTATATTGCGAATATCGTGAAGTGTCGCCCGCCGAAAAACCGTGACCCGGAGCCCGACGAGCAGGATGCCTGCCTGCCCTGGCTGCGCAGCCAGGTTGCGCTGGTGCGCCCGAAGATCATTGTCTGTCTGGGCCGCGTGGCCGCGATGAAGCTTTTAAAGCCGGATATCAAAATCACAAAGGAGCACGGCGAGTTTTACGAGCGAAACGGCGTACTGATGATGGCGACTCTGCACCCGGCGGCTCTGCTGCGCAATCCCAACAATAAGCCCGCTGCATTTGAGGATTTCTTAAAGCTGCGCAAAAAGCTGGACGAGCTTCATCTTGCCCCCGCGCCGGGCGATCTCCCTTTTTAATTCCAGAAGTATTTCGTTGGCCGGCACTGGTTGTGTGCCGGCCTTTGTGTTGTCGATACATTCTAAAAATGAGCAGAAAAGGTATATGTTCCCTAATTTGGAAATATATACCTTTTTTCTACTGAAAATTTAACATTTCCTACAAAAAAATACAATATTTTCCTATAGATCTCTCTTTCAATTCCGCCGATTTATAATAATAATTTGCTTTTTTCAGCCGATATATCGTGTAAGCATCCGGAAAGCTTTGGATTTAGCGTATCGGGAGAGCTGGATGGGCTGAACCGGATGAAAAATAGGGGGTATGCAGCGTGAGACGAAATGAGAAGAAAGAACGTAAAAAAAGTCTGCGCGGGAAAATCATTTTATTCGTTGGCATTCCGGTTATTTTATCTTACCTGGTCGTCGGTTCTGTTATTTTGATGATCGTCAGAAACAATGTCAGTCAGCTGACCAATCAGCAGCTGGCCTCTGATTCCAAGGCGGCGTCAAAGCAGATCGAAAACTTTTTCCAGCAGTATATGGCGCTCCCGGATCAGTTCTCGAAAAATGTGGAGATACAGAAGATGATGTCTGCCACCGGGCAGGGACAGGCGATGGAACAGTATGCGGGATTTTCCAGCCTGTACGACACCATGAAGAGCATGGCGGGCAAGGACGAAAACATTCTGTCGCTGTGGGTTGCGGATGTTGACGCAAAGCAGTATGTGGATTCCAAGGGGGAAAACGCCAAAGAGTTTCCCACCTCTGAGCGGCCGTGGTTTATTCAGATGAAAGAACGGGGAAGTATGACCATGACCGACCCGTATGAGGATTTTACCACCAAAAAGCAGGTGGTGTCGATCGTGACCCCTGTGTTTCAGGCGAACACCAATGAGATCATCGGTGCGGTAGGCCTCGATCTGGTGCTGGATAACCTGAACAAAAGCATGGCGGCCTACAAGCTGGGCAATACCGGTTTCTACATTTTGGTTTCTGCCGGCGGACAGGTCATTTACCATCCTGTGCAGGAGAATGTGAACAAGAGTCTTACGGATGTCGATTTGTCCGATAACTTCAAGCAGGCCGCCACAGCCCACACGGAAGGCTTGATCGAATATACCTCCGGCACAACGCAGAGCCACGGGTATCTTTCCCCGGTGGGGGATACGGGCTGGATGCTTGCAACCGGCCTGCCAAACACAGAATTCTATGCGAATTACAATCAGATCGTGTGGATCTGGGGCATTGTGATGCTGGTATCGATGGTGCTGGTTCTGCTGATGATTCTGCTGATTTCGAGCCGTCTCACAGCGCCGATCAAGCAGCTCGAGAAAGCGGCGAGCGAGGTGGCCGAGGGCAATCTGGATGTAACGGTGTCTGTCAAATCGCGGGATGAAACCGGTCAGCTCGCGCGGGAGTTCGGGCGCATGGTGGCCCAGCTCAAAGATTACCGCGGTTATATTCAGGAGATTACCGATGCATTGGATACTATGTCTAAGGGCGATATGCGCATTCACCTGAAATACGAGTACGTCGGGGAGTTTGCTCCCGTGAAGCAGGCGCTGCTGGGTATTTCGGATTCATTGAGTAAGACACTTTCCTTGATCGATGAAATTGCGGCGCAGGTAAACTCGGGCGCAGAACAGGTATCGAGTGCGGCGCAGGCGCTGGCGGCAGGCGCCACCCAGCAGGCTGCTTCTGTAGAGGAGCTTTCCTCCATGATTGCCCATATTGACGAATCGGCCAGAGAGAATGCCAGGAATGCCGAAAACACAGTGGCCGTATTTGAAAAATCAAATCAGCAGTTTCAGTCCATCAGCAGCAGCGTGGAATCGCTTGAGGGTCACATGAGGGAGATCAGCAGATCGTCCGCAACGATCATGGGGATTACCCGTACGATCGAGGACATTGCGTTCCAGACGAATATCCTGGCGCTGAATGCCGCGATCGAAGCGGCCCGTGCCGGTGCGGCGGGCAAAGGCTTTGCCGTGGTGGCGGACGAGGTTCGCAACCTTGCGGCAAAATCTGCCGAGGCCGTGAAGCAGACGGCGGAGCTGCTGGCAAAATCGAACCAGACGGTAGAGCTTGGGGCCTCTGCGGTGGATGAGGTTTCCGGTTCTATTCAGACCGTGATCGAGCTGGGCAACCAGACGAATGAAGCGGTAATCGGGATGGGCAAGTCTGCAAAGGAGCAGGCTGAGGCAGTCAACCAGATTTCGGAGGGACTTTCTCAGATTTCCGCGGTTGTGCAGACCAACGCCGCCACAGCGGAAGAAAGCTCCGCTTCGAGCACAGAGCTTTCTCACCAGGCAGAGACCCTGCATCGCGAAATCCGCAGGTTCCAGCTCCACGATCAGGAAGAACTTTCTGCGGAGTTCGCCGGGGAGCGGGAAATCGAATTTTGATTTTGAAAGGGCTTTTTAAAACGAGCGGATCACCTGAAAATTATTCGTAACCAAAAGGGAAAAAGCTGTGCTTCTCAAAAAAGAGGCGCGGCTTTTTTTCTGTGCTTTTTCTTTTGAACGGGTGAAAAATGTCACAGGAAATGGGCATGAAAGCTGGGGTTTGCAGAGAATCAAACCATTTATCAGGATTTTTAATGATAAAATTTCATGTTTTTTATTAAATTCTTACAATCAGTCAGCCGATATACAAAGCGGAGGAAGCAGATAGCTCAAAAATTTTACTGGGTTATTGGTGCTTTTTGAAACGGGCTGTCTGTGTTGCAGGCTCCCGTTTGGATAAAGAAAGGTGAAAGGGAATATCGAATGAAGAGAGAAAATCAAATCATAGCAAAAGATACAACGATCAAAGGCTTCCGGAGCTTAGGGGCTCGGATGATGGCCTTTATCGGGGTACCGGTACTTCTTTCCTATGTGGTCATAGGGGGGATTCTGCTCGGTCTGGTAGGGGATTCCGTATCCCACCTGACGGAAAATGAGCTGCAGGCCAAATCTGAGGGCGCAGCTTACCAGGTGGATGAGTTTTTGATGCAGTACACGCAAATTTCAAGTCGGTTGGCTCAGAATGCGGATTTGCAGCAGATGATGACGGATTCCAATAAAAGTCATACGATGAGCGACGACGCAAGATTTGCCAACCTGTATCAGACCATGCAGAACATGCGTGGAACAGATAAAAATATTCTGTCTATTTTTATCGCGGATGTGGACGCGGAGCAGAGCATCAACACCAACGGCGGAAACAACAAGAGCTATACAACGACCGAACGCCCTTGGTTTATTGAAATGAAAAAGAAGAACGGCATCACGCTCACAGAGCCCTATGAAGACATCAATACCAAGCAGCAGGTGGTCACGATCGCCTCGCCCGTGTATAAAAAGGGAACGTCAGAGATTATCGGTGCTGTGGGACTCGATCTTACCCTGACCAGCCTGAGCGAAAATGTTCGTTCTTTCAAAATCGGGCAGGAGGGATATTATATTCTGGTGTCCTCCGGCGGAAATATCGTTTCTCACCCCAAAGATGAATACCTCAATAAAAATATTTCCGATACGGATCTGACCGAGTCCATCGTGAAAAACTTTCAGGAGAAAAAGGTCGGGAGTGTTCAGTACACCTCTCACAGCATTGTTAGCTACGGATATACCTGCGCTGTGGGCGATACCGGCTGGATGGTGGCGACCGGACTGCCGGAGAAGGAATATTTTGAGGAGTATAACAATGTACGCTCTGTGCTGCTGATTTCCTTTGCGATTGCGCTTGGCGTCATCCTAGTGCTTCTGGTGTTGATCTCCGGAAGACTGATCGCTCCCCTGAAGAAGCTGACCGTAACGGCCAACCAGATCGCAGAAGGAAATCTGGATGTGGAGATTTCGGTGCATAGTCAGGATGAAATCGGCCGCCTGGGGGATGCGTTCAACCGAACGGTATTCCAGCTCTCTAATTACAGAGGCTATATTCAAGAGATTACCGATACACTGGAGACCATGGCCTCAGGCGATATGCGGATTCATCTGCAGCAGGAGTACGCCGGTGAGTTTGCCCCGGTCAAGCAGGCCTTGCTGGATATTTCCTCTTCGCTCTGCACTACGCTGTCTTCCATTGACGAAATCGCGGCGCAGGTGAATTCCAGTGCAGAGCAGGTTTCGAGCGCGGCGCAGGCACTGGCGGCCGGCGCTACCCAGCAGGCGGCCTCTGTGGAGGAGCTTTCCTCCATGATCGCCCGCATTGACGAGTCGGCGAGAGAGAATGCCAAGAATGCCGAAAACACAGTGGCGGTGTATGAACAGTCCAATCAGAAGTTCAAGTCCATCAGCCGCAGTGTGGAATTGCTTGAGGGCCACATGAAAGAGATCAGCCATTCGTCCGTGACCATCATGGGGATCACCCGCACGATCGAGGATATTGCGCTCCAGACGAACATTCTCGCACTGAATGCCGCGATTGAAGCGGCCCGTGCCGGTGCGGCGGGCAAGGGCTTTGCCGTGGTGGCGGATGAGGTTCGCAACCTTGCGGCCAAATCTGCCGAGGCTGTGAAGCAGACGGCGGAGCTGCTGGCCAAATCGAACCAGGCGGTAGAGCTTGGCGCTTCTGCGGTGGATGAGGTTTCCGGTTCCATCCAGACCGTGATCGAGCTGGGCAACCAGACGAATGAGGCGGTGGTCGGAATGGGTCAGTCCGCACAGGAGCAAGCCGAGGCGGTCAACCAGATTTCGGAGGGACTCTCTCAGATTTCGGCCGTCGTACAGACCAATGCCGCGACGGCGGAAGAAAGCTCCGCTTCGAGCGCCGAGCTTTCGAGCCAGGCGGAAACCCTGCATCAGGAAATCCGCAAGTTCCAGCTGCATGATCAGGAGGAGCTCTCCGTACCCTCCGACGGGCACCCGGAAATGGATTTTGATTCCTTTGAGGGCTTTTAACAACAGGTATAACGCCTGAAAATAAGAAAAAAGGGCCGCGCTTCTCCGAAAGGAGAGGCGCGGCCCTTTTTTGAACAATTACGGGTTCCATTTTTCTATCTCAGGATATCGGGACAGTATGGTCTCATTTGCGATTTCCAGCTGCCGGTAATACTGTGCATAAGAGCTGCTCAGTTCTTTTAAAGCGGGGAGAAATACATCGTAATACCCGCTTGTACTGTTGAACGTTTTCAGCAGCGCCATCATTTTGTATGCGGGGGAGTTTTGGTATTCCTCCGATTGCTTGTACGCCAGATACTGTTCCAAAAACTCTTTGTTTTCGGAAAGAAACTCATCCGGGTTTTCAATGGACTTTTGAGTGCTTTGAATCATTGCGTTGATCTGCTGTGTTCCGATCTGTTGGGTGCTTTCAGATAAATACTCCAGTAAATCCTCCGGGAATTCGAGCGGCGGCAGATTATCCAGAAACGACAGAATCCTTTCGTAAGCGGCCTGCTGCTGATTGGTTTGGATCGGCTCGTTTAGAAACCGGGCGAAATGCAGGCAGATGAATCTGCCGTAATAGCCCGGGAACGCTTCCAGCAGCTTTTCGGTAATGGTCTTGCTGGTTTCAATGGTCTGTAATTCGGCGCTGATATCAGCGTAGCTTTTGCCGCCGCTCAATTGTTCCAATAAGGCTTTCTTTGTCTGCTCCCGTTTCAGACTCAATTCCTTTTGAACAGACAGGCGCTGCAGAGCGTCGCCGGATTCATCCGAAAGAACCGTTTTGATTTCTTCCCCAGAGATGCCGAGCTTTCTGAGAACAGAGATCTGTTTCAGCCGCTCTACATCGTTCGCGCTGAAATCGCGGTATCCGTTTTCTAAAATCGCCGGGCAAATCAATCCCTGCTCACAGTAGTATTCGATTGCTTTTTTTGTCACGCCTGTCGCCAGACTCGCTTCATGAATCAGCATATGGATCACCTCCATCCAAGCATAAGCCAACCCCCAAGGGGACAGTCAAGTGTTTTTTGAAATATAGAGAAAGAGCAAGCGGTATCAAAACCTCTTGCTCTTTTTTCGCAGCTTCCTATCAAAATCGATTAGAAGCCGAATGCTATTTTGACTGGGCGAGAACCTCCAGGAAACGGTTCGAAAGCACGTCGTATTCATGGTGCTTTAAAATATAATCCTGTCCGTGTTTGCCCATGGTTTCCAGTTCCGCTTTCGGCGTGGATGCCAGAATCTGCGCCGCGCGCGCGATTTCCGCGGGGTCCTCCGGCGGAATCGAAATGCCGCATTTGGCGTCGGCCACCATGTCGTTGCCCGCTTCAATTGCGAAGATGACTGGCTTTGCCGCCATCATGTAATCCATCAGCTTGTTGGGGCTGACGCCGAAGCGGAACAGCGGTTGACGCTGCAGGCCGACATACAAAGCATCCATCTGCTCCAGCAGACCGGGCACCTCGTCGCGCTTTACGGCGGGCAGAGCCTCGACAACGTCGTTCAGCTCAAGATCGTTGATCTTCTGAATCAGCCGCTCGCGTTCCGGGCCCTGGCCCACCAGCAGCAGCTTGATCTTTTTATCCCGCAGCAGCTCGCCGGCCTCCACGTAGCTGTCCAGCGCGTTGGCAACGCCGTGCGCGCCGGTATAGCCGATCAGAAAATAGCCCTCTTCGTGGTATTGGCTGAGTTTTTCCACGTAAACAGGTGTTCCGGTTTCGGCGGTTTCCCAGTCCTCTTTCACGATCCCGTTCGGGATGCACACGAATTTTTCCGGCTTCATGCCGTGTTCTATCATATGCTCCTGCGCGTTCGGCAGAATGGAGACAATGGTATCGCAGTGCTTATAGCAGTAGTTTTCCGCCGCCTGCATCAGCATGATATACGGGTGATATTTGGGGATTCCACCCAGCTCCATCGGGCTGAGCGGCCACAGGTCGTGCACCTCATAGATCAGCTTTGCGCCGTGCTTGTCCGCCATTTTGCGCAGCGGATAAATTTCGAGAGGATAGGTGGAGGATGCGATCACAGCGTCGGGCTTGCCGGTTTCTGTAATGGCGCTTTCAAAGTTCGAAAGTCCCCGGATAAACGACAGCATATTTTTGATGCGTCCCATCCCGTTGCCGTGGTATTCGGGCCCGGCGATCCAGAAATAACGGATGCCGTCGATCATTTCCACCCAGTACGGGCGCCCTTCGGGGTTGGGATTATCCCCGCGCAGATGCGAGAAGGAGGACAAAACGATCGTGACCTGATGCCCCTGCCGCGCCCAGCGCTTGGCCATGAAATACGGGCGGTACTCCATGCTCTTGCCGGTGCCGGCATAATGGTTGGACAAAATGATATTCATGCCGCCGCCCCCTTAGTTGGTTTGTGTAAGCAGGGCCGCCGCGATTTTCTGGCTGGCGGCGCCGTCGCCGAACGGCATCAGCCCGCGTGCCGCGGGGTCCGGAATGGTGTGCAGGGCCTTATCGAGAATATCTTCTGTCTCGAGCTTCGAGAGGATGTTCCAGTTACCGACCAGGGTTTCGACCCATTCGGTTTCCTGCCGCAGGGTCACGCAGGGAACCTCCATAAACCAGGCTTCCTTCTGCAGTCCGCCCGAATCGGTCAGCACCTGCTTTGCGCCGCTGGTTAACAGCAGCATTTCAAGGTAGCCCACCGGGTCGATCAGGCGAATATTGCGAAAGCCCTCTTTCGAGATGGCTTCTTCCGCCAAAGAGCGGGTGCGGGGGTGGATCGGCAAAACTACGGGCTCGGGCAGTTGCTCAAACGCGCGGAAGATGCGCACAACGGCAGGCAAACCGCCGTCGGTGGTCTCTGCCCGGTGGAGCGTTGCCAGCCGGTAGCCCTTCGGGGCAATGCCAAGCTGTTCATAAATTGCTGTTTTTTCCGGGTTGGCCTTAGCCAGCTTTAGAAAGTGCAGCACAGAATCAAGCATCACGTCGCCGGTAATGGAAACGCCCGCCTCAATTCCCTCTTTTTTCAGGTTGTCTTCCGCTGTCTGCGTGGGGCAGAACAGCCAGGTGGAAATGTGGTCGGTCAGCACGCGGTTCTGCTCCTCGGGCATGCGGCGGTTATACGAGCGCAGGCCCGCTTCCACGTGCGCCACGGGGATGTGCAGCTTCGAGGCTGCGAGCGCCCCGGCCAGCGTGGAGTTCGTGTCGCCGTAAACGAGCAGGATATCCGGGCGCTCGCTGAGCAGCACCTCTTCAATGCGCATCAGCATTTCGCCGGTCTGCTTGCCGTGCGTGCCGGAGCCCACCCCCAGATTATACTTGGGGCGGGGGATAGAAAGCTCCTCGAAGAACACGTCGGACATATTGTGGTCGTAGTGCTGCCCGGTGTGTACGATGATCTCCTCGCACGCGGGCGCCAGCGCGGCAGATACCACAGAGGCTTTGATGAACTGCGGTCTTGCGCCGACAATCGTTACGATCTTCACTGGGCGGCCTCCTCTGAATGATAGCGCACGTCGCTGTCGTTCATATCCAGGGTAGAGAATTCCAGATCGTCAAAGCGGACGGCCTGGCCGGTTTTCTGCGACTTGTATGCCGCAAGGATGATCTTGAGCGCCTTGATGCCCTCGGTTCCGCTTACAAGCGGCTGAGTGCCGGTCTGAATCGCGCGGATATAATCCGCGTACAGCGAGTTGTGGCCGTGGCCGTATACGTCGGTCGGGTCTGTGCCGGCCAAAGCCGCCACGCGTTCATCCTGTTCGGCGGGCTGAGAGAAATTCCAGGTCTCTACGCGGTTGACCGCAAGGCCGCCGATGACGACAGCGCCGGTCTCGCCGAAGACGGAGAGGGTTTCTTCCAGATTCTTGGGGTATACGCACGCGGTGCCCTCAACCATGCCGATGGCGCCGTTCTTAAAGCGGATGAGAATGGCGCCGAAGTCCTCGGCCGCTATGTCGCGCAGGTAGTTGCCGGTCATCGCCATGATGGTTTCCGGCTCGCCGCCAAGGTTCCACTGCAGCAGGTCGATGTTGTGGATGCACTGGTTCATCAGTGTGCCGCCGTCCTGCTCCCAGGTTCCGCGCCAGGGAGCCTGCTCGTAGTAAGGCATGGAGCGGTTCCACAGAATGCGGGCGGTGCCGTTTACCAGCTTGCCGAAGCGGTTGTCCTCAATCGCCCGGTGCAGTTCCTGAACCGGGGCGTTAAAGCGGTTCTGGTGGCAGACCCCCAGCTTCAAACTGCGGGAATTTGCCTCCTGAATCATCAGCTGCGCGTCGTGTGTGGAAAGCGCCATGGGCTTTTCCACCAGAACGTGCTTGCCGCGGCGCAGGCAATCGAGCGCGATTTCGGCGTGGTAGCCGCTTTCGGTCGCGATGGAGCAGCAGTCGATTTCAAGCTCCTCCAGCGCTTTTTTGTAGTCGGTGTATACCGCGGGGCGCTTGCCGGTTTTTTCCTGCAGGCTGTCCGCCTTCTCTTGCGCCCGCTCTTCGATCAGGTCGCAGACGGCGACGAGTTCCATCAGTCCGGCGTTTTCCGCAGCGGCGGCAACGTGGTTTTTCGAGATTCTTCCGCAGCCGATCAGTAGGAAATTCAGTTTTTTCATTTCGTTCCCATCCTTCATCTTGCATCCATCATTTTGGTTTTTCACGCAGGAAGGAGCGCTGGCCCGGCCGGCGCTCCTGTACTTGCTTCGTCAAATCACATTACAGAAGCTCGATATTGCTTCTGTCCGCTACATCTTTCATCGCGTTTCTCGTATCGAAAATCGCCTTCGAGAGGGACTGAATTCTGTTGTAGTCAAAGCACTCGTGCGCGGTGCAGATGATGGCGATATCGGCATTCTTCAGCTCGTCGTCGGACAGAGCGGTCAGGCCCTTATGCACTTTGCCCTTGTGCTTGTATTCCGGAATATAGGGGTCATAGAAGACGGCGTCCGCTCCCTGCTCCAGCAGGTGATCGATCACGTTCAGCGCGGGGGACTCGCGGTAGTCGTCAATGTCGTTTTTGTAGGCAACGCCCAGTATCAGCACACGCGCGCCGTTCATCGCGGTCTTATTGCGGTTGAGCACCTTCATCGCGCGGTCTACCACGTATTCGGGCATCGCGGTGTTGATCTCGCCGGAGGTTTCGATCAGCCGGGTGTGGTAATCATACTCGCGAGCCTTCCAGGTCAGGTAGAAGGGGTCGAGCGGAATGCAGTGGCCGCCGAGGCCCGGGCCGGGATAAAACGCCTGGAAGCCGTAGGGCTTCGTTTTCGCGGCGTCGATGACATCCCATACGTTGATGCCCATGCGGTTGCAGATGATCGCCATTTCATTGGCAAGACCGATGTTGATATTGCGGTAGGTGTTCTCCAGCAGCTTTTCCATTTCCGCCACGGCGGGGGAAGCCACCTCGTATACGCCGCCCTCGAGCACGTTGCGGTACAAAGCCGCGGCAACCTCGGTGCTGTCTTTGCCTACGCCGCCCACGACCTTGGGGGTGTTCTTGGTTTTATACTGCTTGTTGCCGGGATCGACACGTTCGGGGGAGAACGCGAGGAAGAAATCCTCGCCGCAGACAAGACCGCTTTCCTCCAAAATGGGCTTCAAAAGCTCCTCTGTGGTGCCGGGGTATGTGGTGGATTCGAGAATCACCAGCATACCGGCGTGCAGATATTTGGCAACAGACTCCGTGGAGCCCTTCACATAGCTGATGTCGGGCTGCTGGTATTTGTCCAGCGGAGTGGGCACGCAGATGGCAACGCAGTCTACGCTGCTGATAAAGGAGAAATCGCTGGTGGCGGAAAGCCTGCCGCTTTTTACCACATCTTCCAGGGCGCTGTCCACCACGTCGCCAATGTAATTGTGCGCGCGGTTGACCTGCTCCACCTTCTGCTCCTGAACGTCGAAGCCGATGGTTTTGTAGCCGGCCTTGGCGATTTCCACAGCCAGGGGCAGGCCGACATAGCCCAGCCCGATAATGCCCACTGTGGCGGTTTTGCTCTCTATTTTGGAAAGAAGCTCCGTCTTGCGATTTGACATAGTTTGTTACCTACCTTTTTGTTTGCATTTCTTTCACTTTATAGTAACCAGGCGGAATACTCCGCCGAAGCGTACCAGAGTACGGCGGAGTTATTCCGCCAGACCGTTCAGCGCCTCCGCCACATAGGTGACGATCTCGGGGGTGATGTAGCCGTGCATGGGCAGGCTGAATACCCGCTCGCTCAGGCTTTCGCTGACCGGGAAATCACCCACCTTGTAGCCAAGATCCTTGTAAACCTCCTGCAGGTGCAGGGGCTTCGGATAATACACCATGGTGGGAATACCCTTTCCTTCCAGGCCCTTCATCAGGCGGTCGCGCTCCTCGGGGGACTTGGCCTTAAGGGTATAGTACCCAAAACTGGACTCGAGTTTTTCCGGGGTAACGGGGACGTCGAATTTGTCCTTCAGCAGGGAATTGTACAGTGCCGCCGCCTTGTGGCGGGTTTCGTTTTCTTGATCAAAAGCGTGCAGCTTCGGCAGCAGAATCGCGGCCTGAATGGTGTCGAGTCGGGCGTTGAGGCCGACGCGAACGTTATCGTATTTAAAGTCTCCCTTTCCGTGTACACGGATGGAAACGAGCAGGTCGTACAGCTCTTTGT
>JAEXDU010000062.1 GCA_023401495.1 Bacillota bacterium | reverse complement strand
ACTGCTCCCTGAGGACCTACGGGGCCTACGGGCCCTTGTACTCCCTGCGGGCCGGCGGGACCTTGTGCACCTGCAGGGCCTGTGGGACCCGTGGGACCCGGAATCGGGAACGGAGGCGGGCACGGCGGGCAGGGCGGATACGGCGGTGGGCACGGCGATGGGACTGGCGGCGGACAAGGCGGGCAGCCACCGCTGCCGCTGTTACTGCTGTAAATCTTCATGTTGGGGGAAAATGAATCCCCGAAGCCAAATGAGGATCTTCTGTCTGATGACATATGCAAATCTCCTATCTATATAATAGGTCTCTCGTAAAAGGATGGCACCCTTTAGTATAGTATGAAGATTTGAGAAAGTTGTTGCAAACACAAACCGCTAATTTCGGGCGCTAAATCGCCGTTAACAGCATAAAACATCCTCTTTGCCGTGCGTTTCAGCATTCTCTGCGCACACAAAAGACCAATGGATGTCTTGCCTGTTGAAGATTCTCAGCGGTTATCTTCGAAGAAAGATATCATTCAGGAAGTTTGTGATGCCGTCTGCACCGAAGAGGTCTTTTTGCTGCGGGTCCTCCATTCGCCTACCAGCCAGATGATAAGGGGAACGATGATCTGGAAAGGCATGGCATACAGCGGGTAAAGGTCAAGAAAGTCAAACATCTGCACCGCATCGGTGTAGGAGAAGACGCAGAGCATCAAAACGAACATGAAGATCGGCATCATGATCAGGTCGAGCTTATTGGGAGCATTCAGCAGCTTTGCCAGCCCCAAAGCCCCGGAATACAGGCACAAGCTGGTTTTTGTCAGACCCGCTACGATAAAATTGATGGAAATCGTACCCTCGATCCGCGACAGAAAGCTGCCGATCTCCATGATCCTTGCGCAGGCATAGGAAGGGAAATACTCCGCCTTCATCAGCTGTGGGCCAAGCGTGAGGACGTTGCGGAAAATGATGACCAGAAGCACCAGCGTCGAGAAAAAAAGCCCCTTGAGAAAGATTTTATAAGGACTCCCGTTCTTTACCGCACTGATCAGGGGAAGGAATACCACACATTCCGCAAAAGGGAAGGAAAAAATCTCAAAGGAGCTTCTCATCATTTCCGGCGGGGAGTGCTCCAGAATCGGCAGCAGATTCTGCGGACGCATGCTCGCGACCGTAGCCAGAACGGTAATAATCATGATGCCGATGGTGAGATACAGGCCGACGATGGACCATTGGCTCATCACCTGAATCCTGCTTTTGCAAAGATAAACGCTGACCAGCAAAAAGGAAATCATCATCGGAATCTGCGGGGTTTCCGGCATGGCGACGATTTCCATAAATTCAGAAAAGTTCCGCAGGACGATCGCAGACAGATACAAATAATACCATACGAGCAGGGCGATCACGATCCGGCCGGGGATTTCTCCGAACCAGTCCAGAATGGATGTAAAAAAGTCTTTTCCGTCCATCAGCCGTATGATTCTGGCATACATTAAAAAAACCGGTATGGTCATCACGGTCGCGATCAGCAAACAGATCCAGGCATCCTGCATGGCATTTGAGTTAACGCCCATTACCACACTGCTGCCAAAATCAAATAAAATGATCATCATAACCATTTCCCGTGAGGAAACAGGATTGTCGTGAATGGTTTTCATGTCAGGTTCCTTCCCTTTTCAAATGCCATATATTTTCTCAATTGCCCATGTTAAAACAGTCGCAATTCTGGGAAATGGAACGTTCATTTGGTCCAGAATCAGCACCAGAAAGCAGAACGAACACACTCCAAGGTACAAGAAACGCAGCGGACGGGTCATCAGCTGGCGCCTTGGCAGATAATCTATGCAGATGATACCCGCCATTAAAACGACAAGTATGAGATAGATCAAAGGAACTCCTCCTACGACTCACGCACCATGGCGGTATTTGTCAGGTGAATTTCTACCGTAATATCCACAGGAAGGGTCTGGTACATTTGATTCCACTGGCTTGAAATCTGCTTCCAAAGCGGCAGATTCGTGCGGTAAATCAGGCTGCCCATCCCCAGAATATCCGACTGATACTGTGTCTGCAGCTTTTTGATGACATTCTGCAGATTATCCCGCACCATTTTTTCCGCGGATCTTTCTACCTGGTCGAGCACGGGGTAATCTCCTTCGCTTTTATCGTGCGGGAATTCCGCAAAATAGGCATTGAGACTAACATGCAGCTTCATGGCGATTTTTCCGTTATTATTTTCATAAGAGATGGAGTGGTCCGCTTTTTTGATTTCCAGCGAGATATTGTTCGGGGTGATCTCCGGCACATAAAGCGTCAGAACACCGCCGCTGAGGGATCCGTTGGCCATCAGCAGATATTTGGTTTCTTCCGCGGAAAAAAAACCCGCCATCAGGCTATCCCGAAAGACAGCGCAGCCGTAAGCTTCCACATGTTTTTTGTCCGTATCCGGCTCTGACGCCAGGTAAAACACCGGCAGGACCACACTCATTCCCGGCAGCTTGAAATCATTATAAATATGGTAAAACTGCGCGCTGAAGAGGGAGCCAGTCACTTTGGAGTCCTCCCGGATGATCCGGCTGATATCGTAGGAAACGGCGCCGCTGCTTTTTTGGTCGCTGCTCAATATAGCCCGTGCGGTTTCCTCCCCTGAAACGACCAGTTCCATCGTTTCGCGCATTTCCGAGTCACGCAGAGCAAAATCCAAAATGGCGTCCAGTCCCTCCTTTTGGGCAACCTGGTGGCTGATCACCATAATCTGCATATTGCCGAAATACAGCTTGCTGGCAAGCTGGCGTTTGGCGTTGCGGATTGCTTCGAGCATAGATCCGCCCTCCGCAAATACCAGATTTGATTTTGGCCCCGCTGTTTTTGTGGGCTGCGTCAAATCCATCACCTCAAACGTCATCAGGTACTGCCCATCGTCAGCTTCATCAACCGCCATACCGGCCACGATCGTCATTTCGTTCAGCCCCCGGTAGTTCCAGCATCCTGCCAGAGGA
>JAEXDU010000054.1 GCA_023401495.1 Bacillota bacterium | reverse complement strand
GGCGATGACCGGGGACCGCGGCCTGACTCTGGTGGAATACTGCCCCTTCGGCGTGATCGGTGCGGTCACTCCCGCGACGAATCCGACCGAAACTATCATCTGTAATTCCATTGCGATGCTGGCAGGCGGAAATACTGTTGTATTCAGCCCTCACCCCAGAGCAAAGAACGTGACCCACGTGCTGGTAACGGCTCTGAATCAGGCGCTGGAAAAGGCGGGCGCTCCCGCGAACCTGATCGTAACGGTTCGCGAACCCTCTGTTGAGAATACCAATCTGATGATCAAGCATCCCAAAATCCGGGTGCTGGTCGCCACAGGCGGCCCCGGAATCGTTAAAATGGTCATGTCGACCGGCAAAAAGGCCATCGGCGCGGGCGCGGGCAATCCCCCTGTCGTCGTGGACGAAACGGCGGACATTGAGAAAGCGGCGAAAGACATCATCGACGGCTGTAGCTTCGATAATAACCTGCCCTGTATCGCGGAAAAAGAGGTCATCGCGGTCGATACCATCGCAGACTGCCTGATCTGGCACATGAAGCGCGTCGGCGCATTTGAAATCAAAGAAGAAAGCACCATCAGTCGACTGCTTCAGCTGGTCACCAACGAAAAGGGCGGCCCCAAGGTGGAGTTTGTCGGGAAAAGCGCCCCTTATATTCTGAATAAGCTGGGGATCAGCGGCGGAGAAAACGCGCGTGTAATCCTGATGGAAACGCAGAAGGATCATCCCTTTGTGATGGAAGAGCTGATGATGCCGATCCTGCCGATCGTGCGGGCCGCGGATGTCGATGAGGCCATTGAGATCGCGCTGGTGGCCGAGCGCGGCAACCGCCATACCGCCATGATGCACTCCAAAAATGTCGACAAGCTGACAAAGATGGCAAAGCTGCTGCAGACGACGATTTTCGTGAAAAATGCGCCATCCTATGCCGGAATCGGCGTGGGCGGGGAAGGCTGCACCACCTTTACGATTGCAGGCCCGACCGGAGAAGGCCTGACGACTGCCCGTTCCTTCTGCAGAAAGCGCCGCTGCGTCATGTCTGATGCGCTGCATATCCGCTGAGCGGGAAAAATCAACGGAAACGGAGGCTGCCCGCATTGCTGGAGCTGGAACGAATCAATGAATATATTGCGCAGGTTGAGCGCTCTGAAACGGAAACCCTTGAGCCATGTCCCGGCAAACTGAAAGTGGGGCTGGATTTGGGTACCGCTTATATCGTACTTGTCGTGCTGGATGCCGAGGATCGCCCGATCGCCTGTGAAAAACGGGCGGCGAGCGTCCTGCGCGACGGTGTGGTCGTGGATTATGTTGGGGCCTGCCGCATTGTGCGCGAGCTGAAAGAGAAGCTGGAGGCCCGCCTGGGCCAGCCTCTGGAGCGATGCGCCATCGCCATGCCGGCCGGAACCGACAGCAGCCTGAAAACCCACACCTATGTGGCGGAAAGCGCGGGAATGCAGGTCGTCAATGTTCTCGATGAGCCGACCGCCGCCAACACCATTTACCGTGTTTCCGACGGAGTCGTGGTAGACATCGGCGGCGGCACCACGGGCCTTGCCGTTTTAAAGGACGGTAAGGTGGTTCAGATTGAAGACGAGCCGACAGGCGGCACGCACCTGACGCTGGTGCTGGCGGGCAGCTATCAGATCCCGATCGCGGAGGCGGAGGCCATCAAGCTCGATTCCTCGCGCCACGCGGAGATTTTTCCCATTGTAAAGGCGGTGATCGAGAAGATGGCGGCTATCGTGAAAAAATACGTCAGCAAAGAGACCGTCAGCGCGATTTATCTGTGCGGCGGAACCTGCTGTCTGGCCGGGGTGGAATCGGTCTTTGAAAAGGAAACCGGAATCCCCACCTATAAACCGGAGAATCCATTTTTGGTCACACCGGCGGGGATTGCTATGAACTGTATTGAAAAATAACCCCTCAACGGGAGCGGGAGGAGCTTTTTATGCTGGTCGGAAAAGTGATTGGGAATATCTGGTCAACTCGGAAGGAAGAAAGCCTGAGGGGGCTCAAATTTCTGGTCGTCTGCCCTCTTGATCTGCTGGAGGGAGGAAAGCCAGGCACCCCTATTGTTGCGGTAGACAGCATCGGCGCGGGAATCGGGGAGACGGTACTGATCGTCAGCGGGAGCTCCGCCCGAACCGCAGTCGGGCGCCCTGATGTTCCGGTAGACGCAACCGTCGTCGGCATCATAGACGATAAAGAAATCAACACCAATGTGCTGTAGTAGAAATGACTGATTCAAAGTAAGAAACAGTTGTCCTCTCTCGCCTGAAAACGGGGGAGAGACAACCAGTTTTGATACACGGTTTTAACGGAAGATCGGTATCAATGAGGCAGGATGGTGATCGTATGAATTTGATCGAAGCGGTAAAGGCTGCGGGTGTGGTAGGGGCCGGCGGAGCCGGGTTCCCCACGCATGTAAAGCTGTCTGCCAAGGCGGAGTGCTTTGTGGTGAACGGCGCGGAATGTGAGCCGCTGATCGAAACAGATAAGTATTTGATGCGTACCTTCCCGGATCAGATCGTTCAGGCGGTCGGTGCGGTGGCGGCACATGTCGGCGCCAAAAGAGCCGTGATTGCCCTGAAAAAGAAATATGTCAAAGAGATCGCTGCACTGCGGCAGGCTGTCGCGGCCTCCAGCGCGCAGATCGAACTGCTCGAGATGCCGTCCTTTTACCCTGCCGGGGATGAGCAGGTGCTGATTCAGCAGGTCTGCGGCACCTCGGTTCCCGAACGTGGGATCCCGCTCGATGTGGGAGCCGTGGTAGACAACGTGGGAACTCTGCTGAATATCCACGACGCCCTGCAGGGCATCCCCGTAACGGAAAAATATCTGTCTGTTGTCGGCGAGGTGGAACGCCCGGTGATGCGCAGGGTTCCGCTCGGCACACCTCTGCGGGAGTGCATCAGCAGCGCCTGCCCGCGAATTCAGGATTATATCATTGTAATCGGCGGCCCCATGATGGGGCGCGTCGTGACCGACCCTGCCGAAATCGATCATCTGGCGGTGACGAAAACGACAGGGAACCTGATTGTTCTGTCAAAGGAACATTATCTGGCGCGCCGGGCGGCATTGTCGCTCGGCAGGATCAAGACACAGGCCAAAAGCGCCTGCGTTCAGTGCCGGATGTGTACCAGCCTGTGTCCGCGGTATTTGATCGGGCATCAGATTCAGCCGCATCTGATGATGCGCAATCTGTTCCGTGAGGATTTGATTTCCGACAAGGACGAGTACGAAAAGGCATTTGGGCAGGCCGCAAACTGCTGCGACTGCGGTGTGTGCGAAATGTTCTCCTGTCCCATGGGGCTGTCGCCCCGTAAGGTAAATGCTTACCTGAAAGGCAGGCTGCGCGAGAAAGGCATTCAGGTGCCGCGAAATCTTTCTCCCAAGGCGAGGGAAGGGTCTTTGTACGGCAAGGTGCCGACCGACCGTCTAGTGGCCCGTCTGGGGCTTTTAGAGTATTATCATCAGCATGCCGGGGATGACTGCACTGAGCTTTTCCCGGAGCAGGTCTGGATTTCGTTCCGGCAGCACATCGGAAAGCCCGCCGTTCCGGCCGTACAGGCCGGAGCAACGGTACAAAAGGGTGATTTGCTGGCGTCGGCCGCGGAGGGCCTCTCCGCCAATATCCATGCCAGCATCAGCGGGATCATCACAGAAATCAATGCGGACGGCGCATCGATCCGCCGCGATAGGGAGGCTTGAGGACAATGAGAGAAGCAATTGGAGCAATTGAGCTTTCCAGCATTGCCCGCGGAATAGATGTCAGCGACCAGATGGTCAAGGTGACCAATGCGCAATTGGTGAAGGCCTCCACGGTCTGTCCCGGCAAGTATATCGTGATTATCGGCGGCAGTACCAGCGACGTTGAGACTTCTATGGAAAGAGGCATTCAGGTTGCGGGGGAATACTATGTAGACAGCCTACTGATTCCCAACATTCATTCCCAACTGATCCCCGCCATCGGTCTGACAAACCCGGTAGAAGCGATTCAGGCGATTGGCGTGATGGAATTTTACTCGGTGGCGTCCGGTATCCGCGCGGCGGATATTGCCGCAAAGGCCGCGGATATCACACTCATGGAAGTAAAAATAGGATATGCGATTGGAGGAAAGGGCGTCGTCCTTCTCACGGGCGATGTGGAGGCTGTGAGAACTGCGGTTGCGGCGGCGACTGCAGAAACAGAGCTTCTGCTTTCCACCACAGTGATTGCCCGCCCCTCCGAAAAGATCTTCCAAACGCTGCTGTAGTACACTGTTCACTCATAAGACTACTCTCCATAAAAGCAGGCATCAATCGGGTGCCTGCCTTTCTTTTTGTCATTATTCATTACAGAAATGTGTATAAACAGCTCCATACACAAAATAAAAGCCCTCTCGCCCCAGATGAGGGAGAAGGCTTTTATTTGATCATACGGTAATGTCGATCAGATGGTCGTCCGGAAAGCTCGCGGTATCTCCTACGTTAAATTTCGCCTGTGTGGTTTGCTGCTTGTCCTGTGACTGTTTGGCTGACTGATTCTGCAGCTGCTGTATCTGCTGCTGAATCTGAGTAATCTGTTGCTGTACGGTTGAAATCTGCAGCTGGACCTGTTCGGAATCGTCTCCTGAAACGTCGCTTTGCAGCTGGGTCAGCTCCTGCTGAAGCTGTTTTTCCTGTGCGCGCAGCTTGTTGATTTCACTTTGGTTGCTGCTGGCCGTAGTGGTATAGCTGCTTGTGCCTGAAATTGCAGAAATGCTCATGACTGATCACTGTCCTTTGTATTGAAATAAAGTAAATACTCTTCTATAAATCATATCGGTGTAGGCTGGATATTATTTAATTAGAATTCAGTGAGTTTTCTCTGAGAAAACACCCCCGGCAGCTCCAATTCACAGAATATGAGACCGGATAAAGGGGAAAGAGCAGGGCAGATGCGATTCTGACTGAGATTCCGTGAAATTCGGATCAGAATCGCTGCCTTTGCCGCATGATACGGGCCAAGAGAGCGATTCGTCCGATTCTCACAGCTTTATTACGGGAACCTGCGTTTGACATTTTGTGGAATAGGTATAAAATCGAGGTAACGAACAATGTCACGATAAGAAAAGGAGTGTTTTTACGATGGAAGAGATTGCTTTAAAAGCAGTGATCAGAAAAGACAAGCCGAAAAAAGTGAGAAGAGAAGGCTTTATTCCGGGGGTTCTCAATGGGCCTGGTACCGCATCCACTCCTGTGCAGTTTGAAAGCAGTGGTCTGAACAAAGTGATCGCGCGTCATGGTAGCAATGCAAAACTGTGGGTCATGCTGGGCGGCGAAAAGAAATTTGGATTTTTAAAAGAAGTTCAGCGGCATCCTGTGGACGGAAATGCGGTTCATGTGTCTGTCCAGATGATCTCGGAAGATCAGGACGTGAAGATGCAGCTTCCCATTGTATTCCATGGCCATGGCGAACTGGAACACGATTTGCTGCAATTGCAGGTATATCATTCTGAAGTTGAAGTGGAGGGCAAGGCGACGCTGATCCCGGACGAAATTGTGACTGAGGTTTCCGGTAAAAAGGCCGGTGAAACCATTACGGCCGCTGATTTCCATCTCCCTGCCGGAGTACGTCTGATCGCCCCCGAGGGTGAGATTTATGCTATCATCAAGCCGGCAAGAACTATAGTCGCTGATGCGGATGAAGAAACCCAAACCACAGCGGAGGAAGCTGCGAATCCAGCTTGATTTAAAGACACAGATTTTCCTCTGTTTTCAGAGAAAAACAGAAAATCCCCCTGGATGCATTTTCGCCGGGAGATTGCTGTTACAGGAGCGGTTTTCCACTTTGAAAAACGCCTCCGATTTTCTCTTTTATGCAGTAAATTGAAACGTGGGCCGTTTTACCTGTGTTTCGGTTTCATTCAGAATCCCGCAATCCGTATGGACTGCGGGATTCTGTTTTTATTTTCCTCTTGCCAGAACACATGTTCTGTATTAGAATGATCAGAGGGATAGAACATGTGTTTGGTGGTGGAAATGTGGATCGAATCATATTACATTCGGACTGCAACAGTTTTTATGCAAGCGTTGAAAGCCTGTACCGGCCTGAAATGAGGGGCCGTCCGGCGGCCGTGGGCGGCGATGTGGAGCAGCGCCATGGTGTTATTCTTGCCAAAAACGAGCAGGCGAAGAAATACGGCGTTAAAACAGGCGAGGCTCTCTGGCAGGCCCGGCAGAAGTGTCCCGATCTGATGGTTGTTCCGCCGCGCTTTGAGCTCTACAAGCAATTTTCGCGGCTTTGCCATCAGATTTATCTGGAATACACGGACCGGGTGGAACCGTTTGGCCTGGATGAATGCTGGCTCGATGTTACCGCCGAAGGCGTGAACGGCGTACAGCTCGCGCAGGAAATCCGCCTGCGTATCAGGCAGGAGCTGGGAATCACCGTGAGCATCGGCGTATCTTACAATAAAATTTTTGCGAAGCTGGGGTCAGATTACAAAAAACCGGACGCAGTTACAGAAATCCATCGCGGAAATTTCAAAGAGATGGTCTGGCCGCTGCCGGTTGGCGCCTTGCTGTATGTCGGCAGGGTCACACAGCGCAAGCTGCAGTCTTACTGTAAGCATACTATAGGGGATTTGGCCGGCACTCCGGAAAAGACGCTGAAAAACTGGTTTGGCAAATGGGGGAGTGTGCTGTATGCCTATGCGAACGGATTTGACAATACGCCGGTTGCCCGCTACGAAGATCGGGAAGAGGCAAAAAGCATCGGCAACAGCACCACCACGCCTCGCGACCTTGTGGATAACGAGGACGCGAAAATTATCCTGTACGTTTTAGCAGACAGCGTCGCCCGCCGACTGCGTGAGCATGGCTGTAAGGGGCGTACCATCAGCATCAACGTTCGCGATAATCAGCTTGAAACTTTCGGTCGGCAGCATGCTCTGAGTCACTACACCAACAGTGCCACCGAGATTGCACAGGCAGGCATGGAGCTGTTTATGCAGCACTACCACTGGCAGCGGCCCGTTCGCAGCCTTGGCATCAGTATCTCCGATTTGGTCAGTGATTCGACTCCGCTGCAGATGGATTTGTTCGGCGCAGGACGGGAGCAGCTGCGCCGGGAACAGCTGGAGACTGCTGTGGACGGACTGAAAAGGCGTTTTGGCACCAACGCCGTGCAGCCGGCGGTATTGCTTCAGGACCCGGAGCTTTCCGGATTTGACCCCAAGCATGACCATATTATGTTGTATGGCCCGATATTTTAAAGGAAGCAAGAATGAAACGTTATATTGATATGATTGTACGGTATACCGAAGACGGCCATATTATTCCTTTGGCTGTCCGCTGGTCTGCCGGCGAGCTTTTTGAAATTGACAAAGTGTTGGATGTGCAGCGGGCAGCATCTCTGCGGGCCGGTGGTACAGGGATTCGCTATTTGTGTCGGATTAAAGGGCAGGAACGTTATATCTGGTTGGAGAAGGACCGCTGGTTTGTGGAGGGGAAAGATTAAAAAAGCGCTTTCATTTTTTGCCATGAATGAGAGCGCTATGGAGAAACCATGCCGCTGTATGCTGTCGCGGCCTATATTTTTGCTGAAGATTATGTAAACGGATAAAAAATCGAAGAAAATAAAAACGGATATTGACAAAATATGGAAATTGCTGTATCATTTACATAGTGCGACTTAGCCGTTGTTTATGGAGGCTGCAACTCCATAGACAAAGGGGATAGGATGGTATACAAACATCCTGTCCCCGCTTTTTTATGCCAAAACAACGATCCCCCGCAGGCGGATTTACTCCGACTGGGGGGATTTTTTCTGCTTTCATTGTTTTAACGTACAGGTCTCTTTACTCTCCTGACTCTTCTTACATAAATCCAAGAGAGAAAAAAAGTAAAGACATGGAAGGAATAAACGCTGAGTCTTTGTAATAGGCCTAAGATGTCCCATCCATTTTTGATAGCGAATAGATGCGATAAATCGAAAAATAAAATCAGGATGGCCGCAATGAAAGATGCTCTCGCCAGAATGCCTCTTTGATCTTTCCTAAATCCAAGTGAAAGCAAAAATAAAGCCAAGATTGGTAAGGTAATAATGGTGATTGCTAAAATAAGGTGAATCAAATTTTGCGGATTGATCGCGGATTCTACCGTCATCGGGAAAACGCCAAATGTAAAAACGGATAAACAAGCGACACCAAAAAGTAAAATAGAACCCACACGTGTGTATGGGCAGTATTCTTTAAAAGATTTGATGCAGAGTGTAATCGAAAATAACAGAAAACAAACTTGATATATCATGATAAAGGTTCGCATTACACCGGAATAAGGTGTACCGTCTGCAGATAACACACTAATATAGTTTTTTATCGGATTATATCCCTGTACAAGAATGCAGCCAAGAACATCACTCAAGAAAAAAGAAATAACTCCAATCATACCAAGTGATAGTAACCGTTTTTGAAAATCCATTGTTTTCGCTCCTGATTTTAAATTTCGGTGCAGTCCTTTGGTGCCTGATCGTCGCGCAGCAACCATAAAAATCTTCTTTTCATATTATGGCTGTATTTATTTTATTTACACTTGTTGTCACTCCCGTATCGGTCAACAGCTATCATACTGGTCATGTTTCTATTGATTTGAGTGTGTGGAAGAGTGAAAAAGGTTTATATAAGCCCAAAAAAGATCGGTGGTTTCGTTGAGGCCAAAGATATTAGAAGCCGTAAATAAGGGCGTGTCTATCTAAAATAGTATAAAAATTTTGATCTTTTCGAATGTCCAACACCTCTGAAATTACTATCATCAAAAATAAAAATGAACGACAAAAAAACCGCTTAGTCTAAAAACTAAGCGGTTTTTAATGGAGCTGCTAACGCGATTCGAACGCGTGACCTCGTCCTTACCAAGGACGTGCTCTGCCAACTGAGCCATAGCAGCAAACTGGCGACTCGGAACGGGTTCGAACCGTCGACCTCTAGCGTGACAGGCTAGCGTTCTAACCAACTGAACTACCGAGCCGTGTAATCACACGGAACAATTTGCCGGGACAACGATAGTAATTATATCTGGTTTTATTCAATCTGTCAATATCTTTTTTTAATTTATTTTTAGTTTTTTTGAAAAAGATTGGAGGGAGAAATATGGCGGATTTATAATGAAAATTAAGAAAATTGGTAAAAAGCGTCGGGGATGCTTAGTTGTCATTTGAATTGGATTCAGGTATAATAAAACCAATAGATTTTAAGAACTACATAGTGAGGAATCTAAGATGTTTGAGAGATTTTTTTCGATGCTGGGCAGAGAAATCAGCAATAGTGTGCGTGGTGTGGTTCATTCAGAAGAATTTCGCGATTTAAAACAAGAGGTAAAGGAAACCTTTCGCGATGCGGTAGGGGATGGAAATTCCCGCCATCAGAGCAGAAAGAACCGGCGCAGGCCCCCCCGGTCGCCGATTTCTCCCGATCCCTCCGTTCAGGCGGAGGTTCGCCCTCTGCGATATTCGGACTCCCGCTTTCCATGGAAGCAGGTTTCCAGTATTTTGCTTTTGATATTTGGGGGAATTTTCGGCGTGGTTTCCGCCAGCCTGCTGATTGCACTGGTCGTTGCCGCAGCAACGCTGTCGGCGGCGGATGTGCTTTTGACGCTGGCTTCTGTAACAGTACCCTTTAGCGGGCTTTCTGCATGGATGATTACACAGGGCTGCCGGATACGCGGCAGGTTAAACCGCATCGCTCGTTATCTGAACGGTGTGGGCGCTGCGAATTTCTGCTCTGTTGATCAGCTTGCCAGACTGGTGAGAAAATCCCCGACGTTTGTTGTAAAGGATCTGGAAAAAATGATCCGTTCCAACATGCTGCCCGACGGATATTTGGACGATCAGAAAACCTGCCTGATGCTGGGAGAAGAAACATACCAGCAATATCTTCAGGCACAGCAGTCTATGGAAGAGCGGGAACGCCGGAATACCCAGACAAGGGAGCCGGAAGAAAGCACGACGCCTTCTAAAGGACGCGATCTGCTGAATCAGATCAGTCAGGCTAAAAACTTTATTACGGATGAAGTAGTACTTCTGAAAATATCCCGTTTAGAGAGCGTCACGGAAAAAATATTGAATTATGTGGAAGAGCATCCCGAAAAGGGATCTCAGATCCGAAAATTTAATGAGTATTATCTGCCGACTACCTTAAAGCTGATTCATTCCTACTGCCATTTTGACAGCCAGCCGGTACAAGGGGAGAATATCACTTCTGCTAAAAAGCAGATTCGCGAAAGCCTGGATACAATTAATACTGCGTTTGAAAATCTTCTGGATAGTTTGTTTGGGGATGCTACAATGGACATCTCGTCCGATATTTCCGTTCTGGAGGTCATGCTGGCTCGTGAGGGACTCACCGGGGATGACTTTAAAAAATCTGACGACATAAAGTAACAAATTTTTACTTGTTTTCCATGTTAAAAATTGCATTTGAAAAGAGATTACAGAAGTGTTACACTTTAGCCACATTCAAAAACCGATTCAAAACTTTGAATGAACTCGGGTAAAAGGAGGATGTGGATGATGAATTGCCAGGAATTGATTCAGCTGCTGCTCCAGTATATGAATAAGTGCAGCAAGTAATGAAAAAGTGTATCATTCATTTTTAACAATGGGGAATAAAGGAGAATTGTATTATGAATTGCAAAGAGTTATTTGAGCTGCTGCTCCAGTATATGGGCCAGTGCAATAAGTAAGATCGGAACAAGTCAGATGAAATTCTACGACGGAATATAAAGGAGAATGACAGATGAACTGTAAAGAGTTATTTGAGCTGCTGCTCCAGTACATGGGCCAGTGCAATAAATAAGTAGATAATATAGCATCAATTGCTATAAATGGGGCGGACAGCAGAAGCTGTCCGCCCCATTTTCTTGTTTGGTTGTGTCCATCAGTTCAAGAATCTGGATCACCCGGTTATAAAAGCGTTTTCCTGCATCCGTAAGCTGAAAATTGCGGGTATTGCGAATAGTAAGAGTTACGCCCAGTTCATGTTCTATGTGCTTTAGCTGGCTGCTTAAATAGGGTTGGGGGGACATGCATGCGCTCCGCAGCTTTCGAGATGCCGCCCTCCTCCGCTATAGCTTTAAAATAAATAAGCTGTATTTGGTTCAATGACTGCAGCCTCCATATATATGTAAATTAATATATATTATATCACGCTTATGTATTTAACATATAAATAAAAGATGGGTATAATGAAGAAAAAGATTGAAATAAGAGAGGCTTGCCCTTATGGATGCTATAGTGGAGCCTGTGCAGGCGAAAAGAAGCAAATGGATTGTTTTGGTCTGCGTTGGTATTGCAACATTTCTGTCATCGTTAAACTCCAGCCTGACCAGCACAATTTTGCCGACAATTGAGCGCTCACTGAACACAACGACAGATCAGTCGGAATGGCTTGTTTTAATTTACCTGCTGATTATGACCGTAGCGCTTATTCCCATCGGGCGTCTTTCGGATCATATGGGGCGCCGGAAATTGTTTTTGCTCGGATTTGTGATTTTTACCGGCGCGGCGATTTTATGCGGCTTCTCCGACACGTTTTTTTCACTGCTTTTGGGCAGAGCTCTGCTGGCTGTGGGTGGGTCTATTCTTCTGTCTGTCGGACCCGCAATTATTACTACCACGTTTTCTTCTGAAGAGAGAGGAAAAGCACTGGGATTTCAGGCATTGATGACTTACATTGGGCTTTCACTCGGGCCTTTGATCGGCGGGAGTATCGCAAGCCTGTTCGGCTGGCAGTTCACTTTCTTTATTTCTGTTCCGTTTGGCGTTGCCGGTCTGATTCTGACCCTGCTTGTGATCAAAGACGGAAAAGACGTCAACGCCCGGGCGGTCGACGTTCGCGGCATGGCCTGCTTTGCGGTTGCCATGATTGCGATGACTCTGCTGATGAACGCTTCCTCCATATCGAGTTCCCATGTGATGCGGCCGCTTCTGTTCGCCGTGATGATTGCCGCTTTTGCGCTTTTTTTCCGTGTTGAGCGAGAGGCTTCTTTTCCGATGATTCCTCTTCGGCTGTTCAGGATTCGCAATTTTGGTTTCGGTGCGGCGGGGGCGGTTTTCAATTATCTTTGTTTCTATTTGGTACTGTTCCTCATTCCGTATTACTTTGATGTAGTTCTGCATAGTTCCGCAATGCGCACCGGATTCATTTTCAGTCTCACCCCTGTGATTATGACGATATGCTCTCCAATCGTGGGAGCAATGTCCGACCGTTTTGGTTCCAGAATATTTTCCATGACGGGGATGGGATTTTGTGTGTTCAGTTTGATCCTGTTTGGAATGATGGCGAAGGCTTCTTCTGCTGCGGCATTTGCGCTCCTGATTCTCGGGCTCGTCTGCATTGGATTCGGCACGGGTGTTTTTGCTGCACCCAACAATTCCGCCATTATGGGCGCCGCGCCGAAAAAGGACCAGGGCGTTGCATCCGGAGTGGTTGCCACCTTTCGGAATATCGGCATGATTCTTGGCACCACCATCGGCGGTTCTCTTTTTGGCTATATCCAGTCCAGGCTTTTAAGGGGAGACTTTACCGAACAACAAACCTTTTTAGCTTCTTTTTCCGTGATTATGTGGATTGGAGCGTTTTTCGGCGCTGTCGGCTTCCTTTGTGCCTTCCACATGGAAAAGAAATCATAAAGAGGGAACTTGATTTTCACTTTGTATCCGCTTTGAAAGCTGCTGGCGGCTCTATACAATTTCTCCATATAGCGAAGCCCATCGACACCGTTCGATGGGCTTCGCTGTTTTTCAAGCTATGTTGCTTCATTTTAAGCAGCTTTGTTTTTGATTTGTTTCGATTCGGTTCATAATTTTCACACAACTTACCACTATACTAAAAACAGTAAAGAAAACACTGCATTCGCTGCCTGCGGTTGGCCGGAATACCGGGCCGCAGGCTGGCAGACAAATTATAAGTGCCTTTCTGTAAGGCTATCATAAAATGAATTTTCCTTTTGAAACATGCTAACGATTCCGCCGGATGGCGGAAAAAACCTCCACATTTCCGGCTCCGGATCTGTGGAGGTTTTTATTGTGGCTAAAACTGGCGGGTAAAAATATCGCTCTTCTCGAGCAGATCCTCAACGGTATCGAATCCCAGGCGATGCAAAAGCTCTATCACATAGGGATTATCGATGGGGGTGGGGTAGGTAGCGGTATCGCCATATTCAAATACGTTCTTTCGGCCTTCCTCTTTGGGAATCAGTGCCTTCGGCCCGCCGACACAGCCGCCGACACAACCCATGCCTTCAATAAAGTTAGCAGTCAGCTTGCCCTCCAGCGCGCTGCTGAGCATCTCTTTGCAGGCGCGCACGCCGTCGGCGTGCGCTGCACGAACGGAAATCTTACGGTCTGGGTTCAGGCGCGCTACCGTGCTCTGTACCGCCTCGCTGACGCCGCCTGTACCGGCATAGATACGGCCGGCGCGGGAAGAGTGGTCGCGTTCATCTTCGGGCATAGAGGCCAAATCGATTCCGGCAAAGTCGAAAACGTCTTTGATTTCCTGGAACGTCAGGACAAAATCGGTGGAATCCGAAACGTCAGGCTCTCTTGCCTCCGCTTTTTTGGCCAGGCATGGCCCAATAAAAATGGTGATTGCGCCCGGGTACATGGTTTTAATGGAACGTCCGCAGGCTACCATGGGCGAAACAGCACCCGGCACGTGAGGAATCAATTGCTGATATACCTTGCGGATCATCGAAATCCACATGGGACAGCAGCAGCTGGTCAGCTGATAATCCTCTTCTTTCTGGATGTTTTTATCAAATTCCAAAGCTTCCTTCAGCGTGAGGATGTCCGCAAACAGCGCCACCTCAACCATGCCGTCGAATCCGATTTTCTTAAAAGCGCTGCGCAGCTTGCCGGGGGTGACGTTGCTGCTGAACTGATTGATAAAAGCCGGCGCTACCATTGCGTAAACCGGGGTTTCCGCATGCTGAATGGCGGCCAGTGCGGGAAGAATATCGCGGCTTTCCGTCAGCTTTTTGGCATGGCAGTTGTTGACACACTCGGAACAGCCAACGCACAAATCCTTATTAATCGAGATATTTCCGTTTTCATCGCGGTACAGTGCATCAAACAAGCACTTTCCAGCGCAGGATGTATTTGATTTATCAGTGCAGTCGCAGTCGCCGATCCGGATCACCGGCGCGTATTTTGACGGGTTCAGCAGGCAATCCAAATGATGGGGGTCAAATCCGTCCTGCGTGGCTTGTTCCAACTCCTCATCCAGATGATTCTGTACGGAGGCCTTGACCAGTCTGTTGTAAAGTTCTTCAAATGTTGTCATGATAATGCTCCTTCTGCCGGGGCGCATGATCTGTGCAAGAGAAACGCCCGTTTCCATGTTATTTTGGGGATTCCTGGAACTATTATACGATTATTGAAGAAATTATTCAATGGACAGGCTGCTTGAAACAATCGGCAGGGCTTTATTGATTCTGTAAATTTATGATAACCTTTTGCCGCGGATTAGGGCAGAATTCTGAATAACTATCGAAAGAAATTAAACATCCAGCGTATCCATCAGGCTGCGCATTGCGAGGATCGTGCGTTCAATCAGCTCGTCCAAAGACCAGCCGAGCATTTCGGCGCCCCTTGAGATGACCTCGCGGGAGCATCCTGCCGCAAAACTGGTGGATTTGAATTTCTTCTTGACCGATTTCAATTCCAGATCAGAAACACTTTTGGATGGCCGCATAATCGCCACCGCGCCGATCAGACCGGTGAGCTCATCTGTTGCATACAGAATCTTCTCCATGATGTGCTCCGGGGGAATATCCACACGAATCAGGTGCCCATGGCTGGCCACCGCGCGAATCAGCCGCTCGTCCAACCCGCGCTCGCGCATGATCTCCTGACATTTGACGCAGTGCTGCTCCGGGTATTGTTCAAAGTCCAAATCGTGAAGCAGGCCTACCACTTTCCAGAATTCCACGTTTTCCGGGTCATATTCCTGCGCAAAATAGCCCATTACGCCGGATACGATTTTTGCATGGCGAAGATGAAATTCGTCCTGATTATACTCTTCCAGCAGAGCCTGCGCCTGCTCCAGGGTGGGAATGGTTCCCATATCGGTCACTCCTTTTGCTTGTGTTTGTCGTTAGTATAACGCAGAAATCGACTTCTGTCTACACTGTATTGTAATCACATATATGTTTAATCTTAGAAACCTCTGGGATATATAAATTTGCAGCCTGAGTAGCATTGAATTTAGTTTTTGATATACGGCCGGCCTTTTATCTGTGTACGGAATGGTGTATTATCCAGCTCTGCAAGCAAGCGGCATTTAGAAAAGAAGGTAAAGAGCAGTGCAGAAGTAGCTTTTTTAACGCGTTTTCGCCACAGATTTTGGCCGTATTATCGATTCTGTTGCTGATATCTGCATAATTATAATTGCCGTTTACCATTTTGATAAGCGTTGTGCAGCCAATCAAATCAAAGCGCTTAGGAATTGCCTTATCGGTTCCACAGTTCGCATTATAGCCTTTTTTATCTTCCCTCATATTTTTAAACTTCTTAGACAATTAAATTAATTTTCTATTCAGCCAATCGATTATCTCGGGAAATACCTCATCCAGATAATTTTGAGTACAGTGTTCTCCATCTGCGTAATATTTAAGAGTTTTTTCCCCATTGGCCCACTTCATGATCTTGTCGGCATGCAATTTCGGCGAAGGCATAACTTCATCTTTACCAGCGTGATAAAAAAGCAGTGGAATTTGAAGGCGAGGAACTTCTTCAATATCCCAATCAAATGAATCGACTGCCTGTTCCAGCGTTTCACATCCTGTCATATACGTTACGCCGCGCTGCCAAATAGGATTCAGCTTTTTAAGCCCATTCAACCCGCCAATAAAAATAAGTCCGCTGTTTCCGACTACACATTTCACTCTCTGATCATAAGCAGCAGACATTGGAGCTAGATATCCTCCCAAACTGAAACCGACAAGTGCGATCCGATTCCGATCAATTGGATACTGTTGATTGTTTTCAAACCAGTCGATAATTGCGGAGACGGCTTTGTGATATTCTCTGGCATCAAATTTTAAGCTTTTCCACAATTCTCCCTGACCCGGACCATCAAACGTAAAAAAATTAAATCCATTTTGTCTGAATATAGTTCCCTGCGCATGTCCTTCTGCCTCTTTAATATTGTCCATGCCGTTTACAAAAATAATTAACGGTCTTTCAGACATATTAGACAGTCTCAAATATCCCGGAATTTTAATGCCCTTAAAGGGGATGTCCACTCTTATCGGCCGATCTTTCTCATCATATAAGCTGATGGCTTGTTTATAGCTTAATCGGGCCTTCTCCTGAGAAGTTTCCTTTTGTAGACTATCAATGAAAAAAATATGCTGGCCGATGTGGTAGCAAGCCGTTGCTTCATGAAACAGCGCTTTCGATTTAATTCGAGATCCCTCTCTTAAAGCCTCTTCAGCCTGTTGATATAGGAAATCTCCCTCCTTTGTCCATTCGGCGCACCACGACATCCAGTTTTCAATTCTGTCAATGACTCTTTTTAGCCTTCCGTAATCAACACCAAATGACAGAAACCTTCCATACCACTTTTGGTAGACTTTTTCTCCCATGACAAACTTGAATGCGAATTTCTCCTTTAAAGATAGTTTTACCATGTGCGTTCACCCTTTACTTTTTAGTTATATATATTATAGCTATAACAACTATTTGGAATAAAAATGCTTATTCCGCATTTTTACATATTCGTTCCAGAATACTATAAAACAGGTCAAGTTCTTCATCGGATATTCCTTTTCTTAATTGCTCATTTACCTCTTTAATGTAAGGTATAAGTTCTGTGAACATTTTTTGTGCCGCATCGGTAAGATATATACAAGAAATTCTTCTGTCCTTTACACTGCCTTTCCTTATGACATATCCATCTTTTGATAATACATCTAAAATTCTTGTTACATTTGTTTTATCTTTATACGTTCTTTGCGCAATTTCACTTTGAATCAGCCCAGGTTCCGCATATAACACATTTAAAATTGTCCATTGCTCAAAGGTGATACCATAACCTTTTTCAACAAAAGCATTAAGAATTTTCCTCTTTATTATGACTTCGCCTTTAATTATTTTAAAACCAAGCAGTTTTGTATAGTCATATTGTATTTGCATAAAATTCTCCTTCTGTATAGTTGTTATAACAATATTAGTTTAAACTATATTTTTTGTCAAGCTTTTTGGAAAAAGATATCAAGCTGCTTTTTCTGGGAACACATCGCCGTTCACTGTCAGCAGTCCTTTTTACGGCCCGCGTGCAGTTCTTTATAAGCTGGTCTAAGGTACAGCCAAAAGAAAGGGGATATAAAGGCTGTAAAAAAACAAGAGCCGAACGGCTCTTGTTTTTTTACAGCCTACGATCTGCATCAATTTTAAGTGACAAAACGACTGAAGAAGGAATTTTAGCTAAATCAAACAGGATGCTTTAAAAAATACACCACAACACTGCCAAGAGCCATGATAATGGTAAACGCGACCCCGACCTTCTCGTTAAAGATATGCAGCATATTATAAATTTCTTCGGTTTGCAGCAGGTGAAAAATGTCTTCGGCACTTTTCCCACCCTGGTGCATTTTGTGCTTCAAAAAAAGATAAGAGAACAAATAAAAGACAGACAGCGCAATGTACAGGGAGATCATCCCCACGGAGGTATCGCGCCCCATGGAAAACTCAGCGAAAGCGAAAGCGAACACCAGCAGGGTAGCAATCATTATCAATTGCAGAACATAATATTTTATGTATTTCAAAAAAATCCTTCTTTCTTAAAATGATCAGCAGTTCTCTCTATTCTTCCGCTGTGTCACTTTCGATTGGTATGTCGCCGGCCGATTGGCCGTAATGATCCAGAAAGCTGTGGATTTGGCCGCCCTGGCGGTAGCCGAGAACGGTATCGAGGTTCACGTTATGCATGCTGCGGAAAATATTGATGTCTACCTGCGGGTTGTCCTTGCGCAGTCGGGCGATCAGCTCTTTTACCATCGCGCGCTTTGAGCCGTTGTTTTCCTTTTCTGTGCAGACGGGAGCGTTCTCAGACAAGGGACACCCGCAGCGCACGAATTCGAGTGAGTTGTAGCGCTTCCAGGCCAGTACATCGCGTTCACGCACCAGATACAGCGGGCGGATGATTTCCATGCCGGGGAAGTTGGTGCTGGGGAGCTTCGGCATCATGGTGCGGATTTCCGCGCCGTAAAGCATGCTCATCATTGTGGTTTCGATGACGTCGTCAAAATGATGAGCCAGCGCAATTTTGTTGCAGCCAAGTTCTTTCGCTTTGGCATACAGATGGCCGCGCCGCATTCTGGCACACAAATAGCAGGGATTCCCGCCGGAATGACTGACGATCTCGAAAATCCGCGACGAAAATATCGTCAGGGGGATTCCCAGCTTCTCCGCGTTTTGCGCGATCAGCTCCCGGTTATATTCGTTGTAGCCAGGGTCCATCGACAAAAATTCCAGTTCAAACGGAATTTCCGTATGGCGCTGCAGCATTTGCAGACACTTGGCCAGAAGCATGGAGTCCTTGCCGCCGGAAATACATACGGCGATCCGGTCGCCTGGCAAAATCAGCTGATAATCCTTGATTGCGCCGATCATGCGGTTCCAGATTTCTTTTTTATACTTTTTGAGAATGCTTTGTTCGATCTTCTGTGTTTCTTCCATCCTATCGCGCCTTCATTTTAGAATAGTGACTGATTTCTCCCGCGTCTTCGATGGGGGAGAAATTGTCGTTTTTACATGGATTGCATTTCAGATTATAGCACGCCTGTCCCGCTGTGGTCAAACAAAAGAAAGCGAAAAGCGGCTGGTACCACTTTTCGCTTTGACAGAGACAGCAACACATGGACTGTGCCGCTCTCAAGGCAGATCCTGATTTCTGTGCGGAAGGGGAACCTCCGGCATCAGCTCGTCATACATCACGGTCAGAATATGATCCAGCAGAGTGACCTCCTGCGGGGTAAAACGGTCCTTGATCCGGTCGATCACGGTCAAAATATAGCCGTGATTCAGATTGTAATACTCAAAATATTTCGGAGTGACCTCTAAAAAATACTCCCGCTTATCCGTTTTGGAACGGACTTTTTTGAGATACCCCTTCTGGATCAGGTTCGTCACCTTATAAGCCGCGTTGGGAGGGGATATCTGGGCAAAGGAGGCAAATTCATTGACCGTTGGGTGCCCCAACGCATGAATAATTTCAATGCAGTAAGTTTCCACCGTAGTCAGGCTCGCTTCGCGGCTTTCAAACCGGGAAAATACCTTCCGATAAAAATGAAGCTTAAATTTTGTATAGACGTCTGACAAGGATTGTTCAAGCATTCGTGATCTCCTTTGCGGACGTGCGGGCGCCCTCTGGCACAGGGCAACCCGCGTTAATTTTCGTAGCTTTGTTCACTGCAGGATTCAGTCGCCGATGGCAAAAGTCAGCTCGGCAGAAGCAGCTACCTTGCCGTTTACGGTAGCTGTGGCGGTTCCAAAGCCGACCGGCCCGCGCTGGCGGGTGAGTTCGCAGGTGAGCTCCAGCACATCGCCGGGCACTACCTGCTGCTTGAAGCGGGCATTTTTGATGCCGCCGAAAAACGCGATCTTCCCGCGGTTTTCTTCCACGGACAAAATTGCGACCGCGCCCACCTGAGCCAGCGCCTCAATGATCAACACGCCGGGCATCACGTGCTTCTGCGGGAAATGCCCGCAGAAAAACGGTTCGTTTGCGGTAACACATTTGATTCCCTTGGCCCACGCGCCGGGCTCACCGTCCACAATTTTATCCACCAGCAGGAACGGGTAGCGGTGGGGCAGAATTTCCTGAATCTGATTGGAATCGAGCTGCATGTTATTCTCCCTCCCAGCGTTTGAGGATCAGGCTGGCGTTATGCCCGCCAAATCCCAGAGAGTTTGAGAGAACGTAGCGCAGGTCGGCCTTGCGGCCAGTATTCGGCACAACGTCCAGATCGCATTCTTCATCCGGTACGCGGTAGTTGATGGTGGGGGGGACAAAGCCCTCTTTCAGCGCAAGGACACTCAAAAGCGCTTCCACCGCGCCGCTGGCTCCCAGCAGATGGCCCGTCATCGATTTGGTGGAGCTGATCATCAGGCGTTTGGCATATTCGCCGAACACCGCCTTCACAGCGGCAGTTTCGCCTTTATCGTTCAGCGGGGTAGAGGTTCCGTGCGCGTTGATATAGTCAACCTGTTCGGGAGTGATTCCAGCGTCCTCAATTGCCTGACGCATGCTTTCCATTGCGGCGGTTCCCTCCGGGTCGGGGGCCGTGATGTGGTACGCGTCGCAGGTAGAGCCGTAACCAATCACTTCTCCATAGATTTTTGCGCCGCGCGCCTGCGCGTGCTCTAAGCTCTCCAGCACCAGCATCGCAGCGCCCTCACCCATGACAAAGCCGTCGCGCTCCTTGTCAAAGGGGATAGAGGCCCGGTTCGGGTCGTTTGATTCCGACAGCGCCTTCATCGAGGTAAATCCGCCGATCCCCAGCGGGGTGATGGAGGATTCCGCGCCGCCGCAGATGGCGACATCCGCATGGCCGCCGCGGATCAGACGCATGGCGTCTCCTACGGCATTGGTGCCGCCTGCGCAGGCGGTAACCGGGCAGGTGACCATACCGCGAAAGCCGCAGCGGATCGCGATGTGCGCCGCGCCCATGTTGGCGATGGACATCGGGATAAAATAGGGGGAAACGCGGTCAAAGCCCTTCTGCTCGCCGCGGGCGTGCTCGTCCGCGATCGTACCCAGCCCGCCGATGCCGCTGGAAACGATCACGGCGCAGCGGTACGCGTTCTCCTGCTCCGTAACGATGCCGCTGTCGTGGAACGCCTGATCCGCGGCGGCGATAGCGAGCTGCGTGAAGCGGTCGAGCTTTCTGACTTCGCGCTTGTCGATATAGTTTTCCGGCTGAAAGTTTTTGACCTCACCGGCAATTTTTACTTTTTGATTCGAAGTATCATACAGCGTGATTTCCCCGATTCCGCAGACGCCGTCCTTTGCGGAGCGCCAGGTTTCGTCTGCGGTCAGGCCGATGGGGGTAACCGCCCCCAGTCCGGTGATGACAACACGTCGTTCCGTCATAGTAACCTCCTGAAAATGTCCGCACATAGGCGGTAATTCTGTTTGAAAGTGGTGGTCAAACGGCCATTCCGCCGTCTACGCAAAGTACCTGGCCGGTGATATACCCGGCCTCTTCGCTGGCAAAAAAGGCAACGGCCGCGGCGATTTCTTCGGGTTTTCCGGCGCGGGCCATGGGGATGCCCTGCAGCAGCTGTTCCTTTACCGAATCCGGCAGTACGCCGGTCATATCGGTTTCGATCATGCCGGGAGCGACGGCGTTTACCGTCACGCTGCGCCCGGCCAGCTCTTTGGCCAGTGATTTCGTGATGCCGATCAGCCCGGCCTTGCTGGCGGAATAGTTGACCTGCCCGGGATTCCCGCGCACACCGGCCACGCTGCTCATGTTGATGATCCGTCCCCAGCGCTGCTTCATCATGATGCGTGAAGCGAGCTTCATGCACAGGAACGCACCCTTGAGATTGGTATTGATCACTTCGTCAAAATTGTCTTCGCTCATGCGCAGAATCAGCCCGTCGCGGGTGATGCCGGCGTTATTGACGAGAATATCCACGGTTTTAAAGGCCTCCTGCGCTTTCGCGAAGAGTTCTTCGCAGCCTGCGGCGGAGGAAACGTCCGCCTGCACCAGAATGACCTGTGCGCCGAGCTCGCGGCATTCAGCGGCAGTTTCTTCCGCGGCCTGAAGGTTGCCCGCGTAGTTGATCACAAGGTTTTTGCCCTCGGCGGCGAAGTGCTTGCAAATGGCGCGACCAATGCCGCGGCTGCCGCCGGTAACGATGGCGGTTCTGACAGTCTGGCTCATTGTGCGGCTCCTTTCAGCGCTTCGATTGTGGCGCGCAGGCTTTCGGCGTCTTCTACGGAGTACGTTTTGATGTTCTTGGTTGTTTTGCGTACAAACCCGGCAAGAACCTTGCCCGGGCCGATTTCTACCGCAGTGTCGATGCCGGCCTGCTCCATAGTGCGGATGGAATCTTCAAAATACACGCTGCTCTGCACCTGGCGCTCCAGCAGAGCGGGGATGCTTTCTCCCGGCTGCAAGGGCTTTGCGGTGGTGTTGAAGATCACGGGGAATCTCATATCCCCAAAGGAAATGTTCTTAAAATAATCGGCCAGCGCTTCCCCGGCAGGGTGCATCAGCGAGCTGTGGAACGGGCCGGGCAGGTGAAGCGGAATGCAGCGCCGGGCTCCGGCTGCGAGCGCCAGTTCGCCCGCCTTTTCTACGGCAGCTTTTTCACCGGCAATGACCAGCTGGCCGGGGCAGTTGTAGTTTGCAATTTCCACTACGCCCAGAGCAGAGGCCTCATCGCAGACCTTTTGCAGGTCGCCGCGGTCCAGATTCATGATTGCGGCCATTGCGCAGGGCAAATCGCCCACGGCGGTTTCCATCGCCTTGCCGCGGAATGCGGTGAGGGCAATCGCGGTGTCGGGATCAAACACACCGGCGGCGGTCAGGGCGGAGTATTCCCCAAGGCTTAGTCCGGCTACCATTTCAGGCACAATGCCCTTCTGCTCCAAAAGAGCGGTGATGCCGGAGCAAAAGGCCACCATGCACGGCTGGGTGTTGCGTGTCTGGTTCAGTTCCTCCTCGGGCCCGTTCTGGATCAGAGCTTTCAGATCGAATCCGGCGGCATCGGTGTCGTAGAAGCGCCGGAACTCCGGGTACTGCTCATACAGATCCATGCCCATCCCGACATGCTGGTTTCCTTGTCCCGCATATAAAAAAGCCAATTTCATTGAGAATCCCTCCATCCTTGTTTCAGTTCCTCCAGCAGCTTCTGCACCGGCAGGATGCGATCCAGCCGCCAGGCGTTGCTGCCGCAGAAGAATAAGCCTTCCTCCCAATTGCCGCGCACGGCCTCCGAAAGCGCTTTGGTAATGCAGTACGGTGTCGTCGCGGGATCACACGGGTGCAGACAGTCGGCACATTTCTGCACCGGAATGCGCAGCTCCTTGCGCAGGCGCTGAATCAGCGGAGAATTCAGCGCGCGGCCCGGCATTCCCACCGGGCTTTTGATGAGGCAGATGTCCTCTTTTTTTGCAGCGACCAGAATCTCTTTATAGCGCTCTGAAGCGTCGCATTCCTCTGTGGCGATAAAGCGGGTGCCGATTTGCACGCCCGCCGCGCCCAGCTTCAAAAACCGGGCAATATCCTCCGCGGTATAAACGCCCCCGGCTACGAACACCGGAATGTGTCTTTGGTATTTCTCTTCATATGGTTTGATTTCCTCCAGTACCTCCGGCAGAATCTGCTCCGGGGTCTGGGCGGTGCCGTTTTCCAGCTCTTCCGCATGAAAACCGAGGTGCCCTCCGGCCATCGGCCCCTCGATCACAATGAAATCGGGGCAGACCTGATGCCGTTTATCCCACAGGCGGCAGATGGTGTGCGCCGCTCTTCCGCTCGAAACGATGGGGGCGATCGCCGTTTGGCTGCCCTTCACATAGGCGGGAAGATCCGAGGGGAGACCGGCTCCGGAAATCACCGCGTCTGCACCTGCCTCCACTGCGGCCTGGATGGTTTCTTCATAGTGGGTGGTGGCGACCATGGCGTTGATGGCAACCCACCCGTTGCCCTGTGCAATCTGTTTTGCTTTCTGAATCTGCTCTTTTAAAGCGGCAATGTTGCACCGCATGGCATTCTTCCAGAAATCCGGCGCCGCAAAGCCGGGATTGGCCGCGCTGATCACGCCCATCGCGCCGTGCTTTGCCACGTGGCCTGCCAGATTCCCGAAGGAAACGCCGATCCCCATGCCGCCCTGAATGATCGGCAGCAGCAGCGGCCGTTCCTTGACAAGAACCATATCAGCGCTCCTGTTCCAGCTTTGTCAGGGTATCGAGATATCCCTGATAAAGCTCCTCAAAAATCTGGCGCAGGGGCTTGATGTCGCGCAGTTGTCCCGCTACCTGGCCTGCCATCAGCGAACCGTTGTCCACGTCGCCGTCAAACACGGCACGGCGCAGAGAGCCGAGCGTGTAATGCTCCAGTTCCATTTTATCGGCTCCCGCGGCTTCCTTTTTCAGGTATTCGCGGGCCATTTTGTTTTTGAGCAGGCGGACAGGAACGCCCGCCGAACGGCCGGTAACGGTTGTGCCGTTATCCTTGGCCTTGAGGATTGCCGCTTTGTAATTGGAGTGAATGGGGCATTCCTCGCTGACGAGCAGGCAGGTGCCGAGCTGTGCGCCGATGGCCCCCAGCGCGAATGCGGCCAAAAGCTGCCGCCCGCTGGCAATGCCGCCCGCGGCGATCACGGGCAGGTCTACCGCGTCCGCTACCTGCGGCACCAGCGCCATGGTAGTCAGCTCGCCGACATGCCCGCCGCTTTCGGTTCCCTCCGCGATCACGGCGTCGGCGCCGTATTCCGCTACCCGCTTGGCCAGAGCCACGCCGGGTACGACGGGGATGACCTTTGCGCCCGCATCCTTCCACATCGAGATATAGGAGCTGGGGTTGCCCGCGCCGGTTGTGATGACGGGAATTTTTTCTTCCGCTGCCAGTTCTGCCATTTCTTTGGCCTGCGGATGCATCAGCATAATGTTCGCGCCGAAAGGCTTATCGGTTTTTTCCTTGCAGATCCGGATGTTTTCCCGAAAGGAATCCAGATTCATGCCGCCGGCCCCGATCAGGCCAAGTCCGCCCGCGTTCGAAACCGCTGCGGCAAATTCGCCGGTGGCGATGTTGGCCATGCCACCCTGTATAAACGGAAATTCAATTCCGAGCCAGTTGTTCAGTCTCATGTTGATTCCTCCTTTTACCATTCCAGAACTGCGCCGCCCCAGGTGAGGCCCGCTCCGAATCCGACACAAAGCGTGCGCGTTCCGGGCGAAAGCATGCCCTGTTCCGCCATTTCATCCAGGGCGATCGGGATGCTCGCGGCAGAAGTGTTGCCGTAATTCTGTACGTTCATGTAGAATTTTTCTTCGGGAAGATGGGTTTTGCGGATCACACTGGAAATGATGCGCTGATTTGCCTGATGGCATACAAAATAATCGATCTGATCTGCGGAAAGCTGCGCTTTCTGCAGGGTTTCTTCGATGCAGCGGGGCACTGTTTCCACCGCAAAGCGGAACACGTCGCTCCCGTTCATGAAAATGCGGTGGCGTTCCGTACCCGATTCGTTGGTGCAGCCCAGCAGCGTATCGTCGCCGCGGCAGCCCAGCACGCTGGTAAAGGCGTAATCGTTTGAAAGCTCGATGACTGCCGCGCCCGCGCCGTCACCGAACAGAACGCAGGTGCTTCGGTCGTCAAAATCCAGCACTTTAGAAATAACCTCGCTGCCGATCAGCAGCGCACGGGAATAACCGCTTTGCAGCAAAAGCCCCCGAACGACAGTCAGGCCGTACAGAAAGCCTGTGCAGCCAACGCTGATATCAAAAGAGGGGCAGTCCTCCGGCAAAGACAGACGGTGCTGCACCTGTGTGGCAACGGCAGGGGACATGTGGTCGGGTGTAAAGGTGGCTACCACGCAGGCGCCGATTTCTTCCGGTTTCGCTCCTGCGCGTTCCATCGCCTTTTGCGCGGCGGCGGTCGCCAGGTCCGCATTGCTTTCTCCCTGCACAAAATGTCTTTGACGGATTCCGGTGCGGGTGGAAATCCACTCGTCGTTGGTATCTGTCAGCTTGCTGATGTCATCATTTGTGATGATTTTCTCCGGAACGCAGCGCCCGGTTCCTAAAATATGAATTCCGGTCATATGGCCTCCTTTGACGTGCCGATTTTTCTGAATTTATCGTATCGCTGATTGGCCAGCCGTTCTCCGCTGAGGGGCAGCAGCTCCTTCAGGTTCCGCAGCAAAGCCTCATCCAGCGCGGTATAAACCGCATCGGGGGTCCGGTGAGCGCCGCCGCGCGGCTCCGGTACAATCTCATCCGCCACACCGAAACGGAGCAAGTCCTGAGCGGTCAGCTTCATCATGCCGCTGGCTTCAGCGCTGCGGGAAGAGTCCTTCCACAAAATAGAGGCGAAGCCCTCCGGTGACAGAACGGAATAAACGGCGTTTTCCAGCATCAGTAGACGGTTCGCAACGCCGAGCGCCAGAGCGCCGCCGCTGCCGCCTTCCCCGGTAACCACGGCGATCACAGGCACTGAAAGCTGGCTCATCGCGGCCAGATTGCGCGCAATCGCTTCGCTTTGGCCGTTCGTTTCCGCTTCCAGACCCGGAAATGCGCCGGGTGTATCAATAAAGGTGATGATGGGGCGCCCGAATTTTTCCGCCTGCTTCATCAGGCGCAAAGATTTACGGTAACCCTCGGGGCCGGGCATTCCGAAATTATAATACAGATTTTCATCTAGGTTTTTTCCTTTGCAGTGGCCGATCACCGTTACGGGAATCCCGTGGTAAAATGCCACGCCGCCCAGAATGCTCTTGTCGTCTTTATTCAGGCGGTCGCCCCGCAGCTCAAAGAAATCCTGAAACAGCGCCGCGGTGTAATCTCGTACGCCGGGGCGTTTGGGCCGGCGGGCCAGATAGACCTTATCGGCGGGGGTAAGCTCGGGGTAGGCTTCGAGCAGCTTTCTGCGTTCTCCCTCCAGCTGCCAGATACGCAGCTGGGGAACCTTGGATTTTTCCCGCAGGGCGGCAAGCTCCTGATCCAGCTGATCCATCTCAAGCTCTGTCTCTTTGATCATGCGGGCATTCCTCCTTTTTGATGAATCAACAACAGAAAGCCCAGGGTGGACTTCATTTCGCCGCGCGGCACAATGCGGTCCACAAAACCGTGCTCCTCCTGAAATTCCGCGCGCTGAAAGCCTTCGGGCAGCTTCTGGCGGATGGTCTGTTCAATGACGCGGGGGCCGGCAAAGCCGATCAGCGCGCCGGGCTCTGCAAGTGTGATATCGCCAAGACCCGCAAAGCTGGCGCTGACTCCTCCGGTTGTCGGGTGCGTCAGGTAAGAGATATACAGGCCGCCCTCCTTTGCAAAACGGGCCAGCGCTGCGCTGGTTTTCGCCATCTGCATCAAAGAGAGGATTCCCTCCTGCATTCTTGCGCCGCCGCTGGCACTGAAAATGATCAGGGGAAGCTGCTTTTCTAGGGCGTACTCCACGGCGCTGGTGACGATTTCGCCTACCTGAACGCCCATGCTGCCCATAAAAAAGCGGCTGTCCAGCACCGCCACAACGGCGGGCTGGTTGTAAATTTCAAGGGAAGCGAACAGAGCGGCCTCAGGCAGCCCCGTTTTCTGCCGGCTTTCTTCCAGCTTTTCCGGGTACCCGGGAAAATCCAGCGGGTTTTCCGGGCAGGCGGGCAGATCGAGAATCCGCAGGCTTCCCGGGTCCGCCAGCATATTCAGGCGCTCCTTCGCAGAAATCGGAAGATGATGCCCGCACTGGGGGCAGACCATCTGCCGATCGGACAAGTGTGCCCGTAAGATTTCTTTTTTGCAGCCCGGGCAGGTGGTGTAGCCCGGAACTTCTTTTTCGCTCGATTCCTTGCGGGCTTTTTGAGTAGGCAGGCGAAGCATCGAGAATAAGGTCATTTTGGAATGTGGGGAATGTTGATTCATGGCCTGTTCCTTTCTTTCGGTAAAAACAAAATCAACGCTGTTCGTTTTATTCTTTGTTGTTTTCCATAAATGTAACAATATCTCTTACGGTATGAAAGGCGATCAGCTCTTCGTCGGATATTGTGACGGTAAAGACGTCCTCCAATTCCATCCCCAGCTCTGCAAGGTCGAACGAATCCAGATGAAGATCATCCTTCAGGCTGGCCTGTATGGTTACAACACTTTCGCTGAGGTTGGTTCTGCTCACGATTAAATCTCTGATTTTTTCAAAAATCATGATTGTAACCTCTTCTCCGAAAACTACGAAATAGTTAAAAATATTTAATTAAAAAAATTTAATGTTATGGTATTCCAATTGCCGTAAAAAGTCAAGAAAAATTTCTGTAAAAGAACTGGACAGCCTCGGAAAAAGTATGCTCTGCTTGACTTTTCGCATGGTATCCGGTAAAATCAGGAACAAGATGATTCGTACCATAAATTGGATTTCAGTGCTATCTGAACGGCCTGCAGAAGCATTGGAAAGTGGTTAGATTTGGAAAAGACGAAAATAGACAGCATATTTTAAATGATTCGCTCGCGGGCCGGAATCCCAGCGGGTGTTTTTTGACTTTTTTGTTCTTTAAAAAAGGAATCCGCACAATTTTGAGGGTGGATTTTGTCTGCCGCACGGTGATATGGATACTGGACCGGACAGACGGAAATAGACTGCAATGAACGGAGGTTGCAGATGGAAAGAATACGGATTGGCTGCCGTGACAACGCGCTTGCGGTGATCCACGCAAGACGGATCCTGCAGAAAATAAAAAGAGCGGACTCTTCCTGCCAGTTGGATATAGTGACTGTTGCACAGGAGGAGGAACAGGTGCTGGACCTGACAGAGGAAACGGCCCACAAGGAGGCACCGGTTGGGGAACTGGATCGGGCGCTGCTGGACGGAAGAATCGATCTGGCCGTGTGCGATCTGGGGGAGCTGCCGCCGCAGCTTACGCCCGGGCTCTCTATTGCGGCGTATTCTGCGCGTTCAAATGCAAAAGACACTCTGGTTCTGCCGAGCGGGGCAGAGCGCCCGGATACGGAAAGGCCGATCGGTGCATCGGGAGCACATCGCCGCATGCAGGCAGGGGTATTGTATCCCCGTTTTGACATCGCCCCGATCCGTGGGGATGTTCAAAGCAGGCTCAAACGCCTGGACCGCGGGGATTATTCTGCTCTGATTCTGCCTTGTGATGCGCTGGCCCGTTTGGGAATCCGCAACCGCAGCAGCCGGGTTTTTTCGGAACAGGAGATCGTTCCGGTGGCGGGGCAGGGGATTCTGGCCGTCATGACCAGAGAAGATGAGGTTCACGACTGCCTTTCAGGCGTAGATGATTTTCTCAGCCGGTGCTGTGCAAAGGCGGAGCGTACGTTTATTGAATTGTTTGAGGATACCTGCAATAATCCGATCGCCGCGTTTGCGCAAATACAGGATAATGAATTGCAGCTGACCGGCTTTTACAGTGACGGTGAACGAAGCTGCAAGCGGCAGTTGACCGGCCCGCTCTCTGAGGCGCGAAAGCTTGGGGAACGCCTGGCGGAGGAAGTCAAGCAATGGTATGAAAATGAGTGACGGACAGGCGGCAATGATTGCTTCTTACATAAAAAATATGTTTGCATCGACTATGAAATCTTAATATCCATCTGGAACCAACCGAAGGGAGAAATCAATTTATGACTCGTTCTGAGCAGTTGTTTGAGGAAGCGGCCCGGTATATTCCCGGCGGGGTAAACAACCCTCTGCGTTCATTTGAAGAAATAGGGCAGACTCCCCGCTTTATCCGCCGTGCGGATGAATCCCGTGTTTACGATGTGGACGGTCATGTTTATATTGATTTTGTGTGTTCCAGGGGTGCCGCGCTGCTGGGGCATAATCCGCCTTTGGTAAAAAAAGCTGTGCTCGAGGCAGTTCAGAGCGGCCTGAATTACGAGGCTTGCGCCGAAGTTGAGCTGAAGCTGGCAAAGC
>JAEXDU010000046.1 GCA_023401495.1 Bacillota bacterium | reverse complement strand
ATCCTGTGCCTCTAAAAAGCGTTTGACCAGCAGGGGATTCTTGTCGTAGAAGGACTGGCTGGTGGCCACGACGATGGTGGCGTCTACAAGGCCTTTTCCGGTGGTGACGATTTTATAGCCGTCTTTTTCCATATTATAGGCGGTCGGGCCGGCCAACAGCGCGCAGTCTATCGTACCGCCAACCAGGGCCGCCTGTGCGTCCGGAATGCCCATGGAAACAAACTCTACATCCTTTTCGGTCAGGCCCGCTGTGGCGAGATAGGCAACCATCAGCTCATGCAGGATCGTGCCCTTGGGGCCGGCGATCTTCTTGCCCTTCAGGTCTGCGGCGGACTGAATCTTGCTGTCTTTGCCCGCAAACATGCGGAAGGCTTCGGGAGAACGGCTGTAAGTACTGATGATTTTGATGTCCGCACCGTTGGAGGCGGACAGAATCACAGAGGTGGCGCCCACCGCATACAAAAACTGAATATCACCGGAGGCCAGCGCCTGCGTCTGCTCCGGGCCGGTGGTCAGATTGGAGTATTCTACAGGCAGGCCGTATTCTTCAAACGCCTTTGCGAAAATTCCCTTTTCCTTTTCGACGATCGAAGGAACGTTCAGCGGGGATTTGACATAAGTGACGCCGATTTTGTCTACGGTAAACTCCGGCGCCGCCGAAGAAACAGGCTGTGAGGTTTCGGCCTGGCTGGACTGGCCGCCAGATGCGCATCCGGCGAGAGAGGCCGCCGCAATTGCCGCGGACAAAAGGACTGAGAGGATTCGTTTCATTGTATATGCTCCTTTTTCGATTGAATTGCCCCGAGAATTTCTTTTTTCCGTTCAATCATTTCATCGGAAAGCAGATCTCTCGGATATGTGTATTGGGACAAAAGAAATTCCTGTGCCGCACCGCCCGGGTTCAGCACCAGAATCTTCTGTCCGATCAAAAGAGCCTCATCCACACTGTGCGTGACAAAGATGATGCTCTTTTTCTGCTGGGAAAAAATTTGGATCAGCTCGTTCTGCATCGCCTCGCGGGTAAAGTGATCCAGCGCGGCGAACGGTTCATCCATTAAAATCAGCTCCGGGTCATAAGCCAGCGCCCGGGCCAGCGCGGCCCTTTGCTGCATTCCGCCGGAAAGCTGCGACGGATACGCCTTTTCAAATCCGGTCAGCCCCGTCATTTGGAGAAGGCGGTCAACGGCGGCAAGGTCCAGACGCTCTTTCGGAACGCCAAAGGTGATGTTCCTCCAAACGGTCAGCCAGGGCATCAGTCTTGGCTCCTGAAACACCATCCCGATTTTTTCCTTCGCCGGGGCAAGCACCTCCCCGCTGTTGTGCGGCTCAAAGCCTGCCAGAATCCGCAGCAGGGTTGTTTTTCCGCAGCCGCTTCTGCCCAGAATCACCGTGATGCTCTGCTCGGGGAATTCCGCCGTCAGATTCTGCAGCACCGGCAGTTCCTTTCCGGCGACCTGAAAGCTTTTGTACAGGTTTTCTACCTTAGCTCCAGCTATTGTCAACACCCCCATGCAGCGCTTTTTTGATGGCCAGTGAGAACAGACGGTCGCAAAGATACCCCACAATCCCGATGACAAAAATGCCCACGATCACCTTGTCTGAGCGGGACATCTGCTGTGCGTCGAGGATCATGTATCCAAGCCCGCTGGCTGCCGCGATCATTTCCGCGCCGATGATGGCACGCCAGCTGTACCCCATCCCCACGCGCATGCCGACCAGAATGTCCGGCAGGGCATTCGGGAGGAGGATTCTTCGGAAGATCTGCCCCTGCGTAAAATTCAGGGAGCGCCCCACCTCGATCAGCTTGGGGTCGCAAGAGGCCAGTCCCTTTTTTATGTTGAGGAACATCGGGAAAAACGAGGCCAGCACGATAATGATGATCTTGGAGGTTTCCCCGATGCCGAACCACAAGATCAAAAGAGCGATCAGGCTCAGCGGCGGAACATTCCGTAAAAACTCCACGATATGGTTATAGTACACGGAGGAATGCGGGCGGAGCCCGGCCAGAAGCCCCAGAAGAAACGCCAGCGCAAAGGCGATGGAAAAGCCTGTCAGCACGCGGCAGAAGCTGACCCAGATGTTCTCGAACAGAACGCCGCTCTGCGCCATCGTGGCAAAGGCGCGCAGCACCCGCTCGGGGCTGGGCAGCACATATTCGCTCCAGATTTTGGCCGAGGCCGCTGCCTGCCATAAGGCCAGCAGAACAGCAATCGGCAGAAGGGCTTTCAGAGTCTGTTTCATTCTGCTCTCTCCCATACTCCGTCGCCGTGGTGGCAGCCGCCCTCGCAATAAAGCAGCTCCAGAAGCGCAGGGGGTGTTTTGGGGACTGGCGCGGAAAAATAATCGTCGATCTTCTCGCGGCTGTCCAGTATTTTGACCCGGTCGCCCAATCCCACAAAAAAGCCCGGTGGAATCGGGCTTTCCTCCAAATTCTTTTTATGTAGGGAAATGTCGTGCCGCCAGGCCAGCTCCAGAAAGGTCAGAAATTCTACCCCCGGCAGATGCAGACTTGTCCCCAATTCCTTTAAAGCACGGCAAGGCGTGGTAACCAGGAGCTCCCCCTGCCCGAACAGCCGCTGATGCAGCTCTCTTGCACAATGCAGCAAAATCGGTTCAATGGGCGAATACTCCAAAAAATCAGGCGCATACCGCTCTTTGACATAGTCCACAGCAAGTGGACATCGCATATCCGCGACACAGCCGTTTGTTTTTCTCACGGCCTGCCGGTACTTTTCACGGACAGAATCCATGTGATTCAGCCGGCATTCCACCGGTTCCATCCCCATTTCTTTTAATTGAGCAATCAAATCGTCTCCGCCGTACATTGCCACCGATACGGGATTCAGCCATACATACTGTTTCAATGAATCATACCCTCACGTAAGTTAGATTAAACTAACTAAGATGATAGCAGAATCTTCCTGCCTTGTCAATCTTTTATCAGCATGATAAACAGCCCTCAGGCCTACGTATCCTCCTTATTCCTTTAATAAGTAACGCAGGCCGTTCTTTTCAAAAATTCTCTTTGCCATCTGCAGTTCTTCTTTGGAAGGTGCAGGGGTTTCCCCCAGTTCATACTGCAAATTCAGTTCCTTCCATTTGAATTCCCCCATTTTATGAAAAGGAAGCAGTTCCGTCAGTTCGATACAGGAAAAGGAACGCAGATAGTCCGCCATTTCTTCCAGCAGAGCTTCATCCAGGGTCAGCCCCGGCACCAACACATGGCGGAGCCATACCCGCTTTTTTATTTGCTCGCAGTAATCGAGTGTAGCCAGGGTGTTTTCCGGATTCTGTCCGGTCAGCCGTTTGCACAGTTCTTCATTCAGACTTTTGATATCTAGCAGCAGCATATCCGCCGCATCGATGATAGGCTTTGAAATGGAAAGCGGAACGCTTCCCGCGGTGTCTACTGCCGTGTGAATTCCGTTCTTCCGACATCGCTGCAGCAGATCGACGACAAATTCCGGCTGAAGAAAGGGTTCGCCGCCTGAAATGGTAACGCCACCGGTGCGAATAAAATTCCGATAGCTGAAAATGTCCGCCGCGACCTGTTCCGAATCGACCGCTTTGCCGCAGGAGGGGTTCCAGGTATCCGGATTATGACAGTACAGGCAGCGCAGACCGCAGCCCTGCAAAAACAAAACGTAGCGAACGCCCGGCCCGTCCAATGTGCCAAAGCTTTCTACCGAATGCATGTATCCCGTGATTCCCATTGTGATTTCTCCCTGCTGTTTATATTATTATCATACCACTGAAAAAAGCCAAAATGAAATGATTGTTTTTTCTCACCTAAAGTGGAGAAGAAATTGCTGACGCTCTGAAAAAGCTTTACAGAAGAAAAGGCGGCAAACGCCGCCTTTTACCCCTTTTGCAGGATTTTAGAATTTCTCGTGGAAGGTGCGGCTCAAAACTTCCTTCTGCTGCTCGCGTGTCAGCTTGATAAAGTTCACCGCATAACCGCTGACGCGGATGGTCAGCTGCGGATATTTTTCCGGGTGCTCCATCGCATCCAGCAGGGTTTCGCGGTTGAATACGTTTACATTGATATGGTGTCCGGTCTCGAGGAAGTAACCGTCCAGCAATGTGACAAGGTTTTTTGTCTTCTGCTCCTTCGTCTTCCCCAATGCATCGGGAACGATGCTGAAGGTATAGGAAATGCCGTCCTCAGAATCGTCGTAGGGCAGCCTTGCCACGCTCTTCATGCTGGCGACGGAACCGCTGGTGTCGCGGCCGTGCATGGGGTTCGCTCCGGGTGCAAAGGGCTCCCCTGCCTTGCGGCCGTCGGGTGTGGAGCCGGTTTTTTTGCCGTAAACCACGTTTGAGGTAATGGTCAGTACAGACAAGGTCTGCAGCGAATTGCGGTAGGTCTTCTGGCGGCGCAGCTTTCTCATAAAGCTGCTGACGACATCAGAGGCAATTTCATCTACCACCGGATCGTTGTTTCCGTATTTGGGGTAGTTGCCCTCGATTTCAAAATCCACGGCCAGCCCGGCTTCGTTGCGGATCGGCTTTACTTTGGCATTCTTTATGGCGGAAAGGCTGTCTGCTACCACGCTCAGGCCGGCGATGCCCCCTGCCATGGTGCGCAGAATCTCTTCGTCGTGCAGAGCCATTTCAATCCGCTCATAGCTGTACTTATCGTGCATGTAGTGAATGATGTTCAGGGTGTTGATATACAGATTCGCGAGCCAGTCGCACATGGCGTCAAACTTGCGGCGCACCTCTTCATACTCCAGATACTCCGAGGTAACGGGAGCCAGCTCCGGGCCAACCTGCATGCCGTAGCGCTCATCCTTGCCGCCGTTGATGGCGTACAGCAGCGCCTTGGCCAGATTTGCGCGGGCGCCGAAGAACTGCATCTGCTTGCCGATGCGCATGGCGGAAACGCAGCAGGCGATTCCGTAATCATCGCCGTATTTCGGGCGCATAATGTCGTCGTTTTCATACTGGATGGAAGAGGTTTCAATTGAAACCTTCGCGCAATAGTCCTTAAATGCTTCCGGCAGGCGCTCACTCCACAGAACAGTCAGGTTCGGCTCGGGCGCCGGGCCAAGATTTGTGAGCGTATGCAGAAAGCGGTACGTCATCTTGGTCACCATGTGCCGCCCGTCCAGAGCCATTCCGCCCAGGGATTCGGTTACCCATGTGGGGTCGCCGCTGAACAGCTCGTCGTAATCGGGCGTGCGAAGGAAACGGACGATACGCAGCTTCATCACGAAATGATCGACCATCTCCTGAATCTGTTCCTCGGTGAACAGTCCATTTTTGATATCCTGCTCGGCGTAAACATCCAGGAAGGTAGAAACGCGCCCCAGGCTCATCGCCGCGCCGTTCTGCTCCTTTACCGCCGCCAGGTAGCCAAAATACAGCCACTGAATTGCTTCCCCGGTATTGGTGGCGGGCTTTGAAATATCAAATCCGTAAGAGGCCGCCATCTCCGTCAGCTCGCCGAGCGCGCGGATCTGCTCGCTGAGTTCTTCGCGCAGTTGCATCAGGTCGCTGTCCATTGCGGCCGCAATGGATTCGCTCTTTGCTTTTTTCTTTTCCTCAATGAGGAACGCGGTACCGTACAGGGCCACACGGCGGTAATCGCCGATAATGCGGCCGCGGCCATATGCATCCGGCAGGCCGGTGATAATTCCGCAGTGGCGTGCCCTCTTGATTTCATCGGTGTAAACGTCGAACACCCCATCGTTATGGGTTTTCCGATACTTGAACACCTCATCGATCTCTTTCGGCAGCTCCCGGTGATACGTTTCCAGCTCGGTGTGCACCAGACGGATCCCGCCGAAGGGCATAATCGCGCGCTTTAACGGCTCGTCCGTCTGAACGCCCACGATGACTTCCAGCTCCTGATTGATATAGCCGGGCTTGTGAGACGTAATCGTTGAGATGGTATGCTCGTCAATGTCATACACACCGCCGCGGTCACGCTCGATTTTCATTTTGTCGGAAAGCTGCTCCCACAGCTTTTGTGTATTTTCTGTCGGCGATGCCAAAAAGTTTTCATCACCGTCGTAGGGGGTGTAGTTTGCGAGAATAAAATCTCGTACGTCAATTTCTTTGGTCCATTTACCTTCTGCAAAATTCATAATCACAGGCTCCCTTCTCCACAATACCAATAGACCGGTAAGCTTTATTTGCACACATATTATACTAAAAAGGTGTACATTAAACTGTGATTTGCATCACGTTAATAGAACTTGCAATGTTCTTATATTGTTTTTTTGACATTTTGTTTTTGGTTGGATATAATTACGTTAGTTTAAGCTAATTGGCGTTGAAGGGGGAATTGATTCTTGGACTGCAATTTGAAATGTATCAACTGCCTGAAAGAATTGTGTGTGCATAAGGTTCCCCTCTTCTCCGCATTACAGCATGAAGATTTTGAAGAGATTGCGGGGCGGATGATCTACCGCAAATATGAAAAGGGAGAAATCATTCTAGCGCAGGATTCAAAGCCCCATGGGATCACCATCATCCGCAAGGGCAGTGCCAAGGCCTGCCGGATCGCCTCTGACGGGCAGGAAAAGATTCTATATCTGTTTTCCAAAAACGACTTTTTTGGGGAGCAATATTTGTTTGGGGACGAACGGGTAAGCTACCATGTTGTAGCGCTCCAGAAAGTAGAAACCTGCTCTTTTTCGCGGGAGCATTTTCAGCAGATGATCCTCTCCCGTCCGCTGCTGGCCCAGCAATGCATTGAGGAGCTGGGCCGGCGTGTCATTGCGTTGGAGCAGGTGGTGCAAAATGCGGGCAGCCAGAAAATCGACAGCCGTATTGCCCTGCTGCTGTTGGAGTTCGACCGAAAATACGGTGTGATGACGGAACAGGGGCCCTCGGTGCTCCTGCCGCTCAGCCGGGAGGGAATTGCAAATTACCTGGGGATTGCCCGTGAAACCCTCAGCAGAAAGCTGAATCAGTTTGAGGAGGACGGAATGATACGCTCAGTGGGAAACAAGCGGATCACTCTTTTGCAGCCGCAGATTCTGGCGGCCATGGCGAACGGAGAAACGGCTGTTTCCCCTGCCTGAGCAATCTTCTCTGAACGAGCAGGAAACGGAATGACAGCAAAAAAGAACAGGCAGCAAAGCTGCCTGTTCTTTTTTGTGATTTTGGTGGTCACCCTTATGAATCGAAACCTGAAGCTGACGATCGTTTTGCCTTGCCGGGGAATTACTACTCTACACGAGCCTTGGGGATTCCAAACATCTTTCTCAAAATGAAACCAAAGAACCCGGAGCTTCTTACTACTACTACTTTCATCGTACAGACCTC
>JAEXDU010000018.1 GCA_023401495.1 Bacillota bacterium | reverse complement strand
GCAGGATACTTACCTGAACATCATCGGCAGGGACGAAATCTTAAAGCACGTAAGCAAATGCCGGGCCTCTCTCTTTACGGACCGCGCGGTCATTTATCGTATGCAGAACCAGTTTGACCACCGTAAGGTATCTTTTTCCGTGGTGATTCAAAAAATGGTCTTTCCGCAGGCTTTGGGAATTCTATTCACGGCGACCTTATCACGATGAACAGGAAGGTTACGTCCATCGATGCGTGCTTGAGTTTAGTGAAGCATTGGTATTGAGAGAACGGTCCGGAATCCTGGCGTTCAAAAATCGATTTTTTATTGCCGGTGTCAAAGAACTTTAAACGCTCTGAAAGCATCGCTTATTTTTAGGAGAGAAAGGGGAAAGAGATGGAGAAAAATCAAGGCAAAAATCAACTGGTTCATTTGCAAAATCAAATATTGCAGTGTCGCTCGTGTCAGGACGTATTCGGGTTCGAACCGCATCCCATCGTGCAGGGAAACCACAACGCCAAAATCATGCAGATCAGCCAGGCTCCGTCTAAAAGTGTGCATGAAACAGGCAGGCCGTTTAACGATGCCAGCGGAAGAAGGCTGCGCGGGGAATGGTACCGCATATCGGACGAGGACTTTTATAATCCGGATCATTTTTACATTGTGTCAATGGCACATTGTTATCCCGGCAAGGCTCCGGGCGGAGCAGACCGCCGTCCGCCCAAGGTTTGCTCTGAACAGTGGCTGTTGCGGGAGATGGAGCTTGTCGATAACGAGATTTATATTATCATCGGTGGCATCGCGGCAGAGTTTTTCTTCCCTCATGAAAAAATTACTACATTGGCGTTTGAAGACAAACAGATCAACGGGAAGCCTGCCTATATACTGCCGCATCCGTCCCCGCTGAATATGAAGTGGTTTAAAGACTATCCCGAGTTTACAGAGAAAAGAATTTTAGAGGTGCAGAAAGAAGTGCATAGGGTACTGGGGCTTTCCTAGCTTCCTAGTTCCTGTCCCAGAATCTCCGACGAAAGAAGTCTGAGGCTCAGCATCTATCTGAAACACATTTGCAATCCCGCACTGTATTTGGTGTGGGTTCTTGCGGGAAACAACTCAGTCTGCATCGGCCTGGGTGAAATCCTATCGTTGTAACCAAATCTTGCGAGGCCATGATATACCGAAATTATCTGTTTGCCGCCGGAGTCTTATGGACTTTTGGCGGTTATTTTTATGAACCCGAGTATATTACCGGAGGGGCATTTTAAAATCCTCATTTATATCACGATTTCATGATTTTGAAACTGTGTTTTTAAAATAAACAGCGTATTTTCTCCTGCAATTGACTTTACGGGGAAAAAGTGACATGATAAAATCATCCTACCGGTTTGCGGGACAAGGCCAGACAACCCATATTTGACCAGGAAATCGATGCGCCCTGGGGAAAGCCCGGCAGTGGGCCGCAGATGCTTTCCCTATTAAATAGGAAAACATTCCTGCGCCGGGCAGACGCAAAAAAGTTATAAACCAAAGGAGAAGTTATGAACATTCAAAGAAAAGAAGTAAACGGGCAGGACTATGCCCTGATCGACTCACAAAGTCAGTTGATTTCTGATGTGCAGTCTGCGCTGGACCTGATGATGACGGTACAGTACGAGACGGGATGCAGCCGTATCGCAATCTCGAAGGAGGCTTTCCCCGAAGAGTTTTTTCAGCTCAGCACCCGTCTTGCGGGGGAGATCCTTCAAAAATTTGTCACCTACCATATCCAGATCGCGATCATTGGTGATTTTTCAAAATATACCAGCAAAGCCCTAAGAGACTTTATTTATGAGAGCAATCAGGGCCACAGTGTCTTTTTCGTCGCGTCGGAGGAAGAGGCTGCGCAAAAGCTGTGCGGAGTGTAGGCTCTGTGCGCTGCTATGCTTCCGAATCTTTACTAATCAATTATTATTTTCTGGAAATTTATGGTATAAATGAAGATGAACGATCGATTTTCTGTTGAAAATTTGGAAAATAATGGGTATAATAAGAATCGGTTTTATTTCTCTTTCCAAAGGAAGAATTCGCATCATTTGCTGCTGCAAAGTGCAGAGCAGCTTTGAATCTGACCTTAGACCGGTGAAGGTGATTCGCGGTATGAAAGACAGTGGTGCGCAGCGCCATCAGGCGGCAGCCGGATCAGAAAACAGCCTTCCAAAAATGCAGCACAGGCTGCTGAAAAACATGTTCCAATGAGAGCATGCGGTTTTCAGGGTCTGGCCGGGAGGGAATAAAGTGGGGACACGTTTTCTGCCATATGGGCAGGAAGAGAAGCAGGATAGACCGAATATAGAAGAAATCAAAAAAGAATACTCAAAGGTGGACCATGACTGGCTTTTGCTGCATTACCAAATTTCTTTCGCTCTTGTGGTGTTTGCAATGCTCTGTGAGTGTGCGGCAGGTGTGATCTTATTCCATTACGACCTGATTTCGATTTCCGTGCAGCGCTATGTCTACAAGTATGTTGTTTTGCCCAGTGTGGCGAATCTTGCCTTTATTGTACTGGAGACAGTGGTGGTAAGGTCAAACAAAATCTCGCAGATCAAGAAAATCTATATGGTGTCGCTGACATATGTCGCGATTTCGTTTGTTCTGTATACGGTGCACTGTGTCTTCCCGGCAATGTACTACACCTTTGCGGGCGCCATCATGCTGACCATCATTTATGCCCGCTACCGCGTCACAGCGGTCACGGCGATTGCGGGAGTCATTTGCTTTGTGTTTTCCGAGTTTTTTACGGAATGGGACTCGGATAAGATCAATGCTTTTTCAGACTCCTCACGAATGGGCAATGTTTTGACCGCCCTTTTCGTTCTGCTGGCCTTTTCCGCCGTGTGTATGGTGACGATTCGTTTTGAAAAGGAGCGAAACCAGATCAGCTTTCAAAATTCGGTGGAGCGCTACCAGCTTTGGGAAAGCGTGCGCACCGATGATATGACGGGGATTTTTAACCGCAAGGCGCTGCACAATGCGTTTAAGGATATGGAGGACAGCACGGAAGAGAAGGTCTACATTTTGGCTGTGGTGGATATTGACCATTTTAAGCAGATCAACGACTGCTGGGGGCACCGTGTCGGCGACAATGTTCTGGTCAGCTTTGCAGAGGTGCTTCGGGAAAACTGCGGGCCCTCCACGCCGTTTCGCTACGGCGGGGATGAATTCTGCCTCTTGTTCTGCGACGTCAGTATGACGGAAGCGGTAAACACCTGCAAAAAGATACAGGCAAGGCTCGACCAGATGCCGTTTCCCGGCCACCCGGAATTAAAGCTGACGGCCAGCTTTGGCCTGGCGCCCTATTCTTTTCATATGGATGCAGTGCGTCTTTTTCTCAATGCGGATTATGCGCTGTATGAGGCGAAAAAGAAGCGTGATTCCATTCATGTATACGAGCAGAGCAGCGATCATTCCGGCCGCTTTTTTGAATGACCGGTGAAATGAAAAATCGACGGGGAATACTATATTATTTGGACTTTTGCTGTCGCGGCGGACCGTATTGGCCGCCGTGATTTTAGGTTAGAGCGGCGGTACGATGTGAACCGTTGGACAAGGAGACTTTAATGGATACCAGATTGATTCTTTTGCTGCCGATTTTGCTGGCTGCCGCTGCGGGAACGGCGTGGTTTGTGCGGCAGTACCGAAAGGAAAAGAGAAGCCTTTGGCTGGGGATTTCCTTTCTGGCTGCGCTGCTGCCGATATTGGGGCTGTGCGCCGTCATTTTATTGATGCTGGAGCATCTGCCGTTTGCATGGGGGATTCTCATGGTCGGTGGGGTTGCGTTTTTTGCAGCAGTTTTGCTGTTCCCGTTTGCGCTGATTACTACCCTGCTGATTTCCGGCATTCAGCTGATCCGCAGGGAGGGCTTTTCGCTTTCGCATCTGCTTTCGCTTGGGTTTGGGGTGTGCTATATTGCATATCTGGTGGGCTGGCCCATGCTGAGCGATATTCGAAAGGATGATTTTTGGAACTTTGTCTATGCGTATCTTTCGTTTGCGTTCTTTGTCACCCTTTCGATTTTTGCGCTGTATACGATCAGCAGCTTTTTGAATTTGCTCAGAGACCGCCGGAAAACATACCGGTATGTTATCGTGCTGGGCTGCGGGCTGATGAACGGTACCGAGGTAACGCCGCTTCTGGCGGGCCGGATTCAAAAGGGGATAGAGGCATACCGTCAGAATCCCGGCAGCCGGCTGGTGTTTTCCGGGGGAAAGGGAAGCGGCGAAGCTCTTCCCGAGGGGGAGGCGATGAAGCGCTACGCCGTTGAGAAAGGCATTCCGGAAGAGGATATTCTGGTGGAAGACCAGTCTGTAAACACCAGAGAGAACCTGCAGTTTTCTAATCAGCTGATTCAGCAGGACGCACAGGGGGATACAGGAAACCTGCTGGTGGTCACAAACCGCTACCACGTGTTCCGCGCGCTGCTTTTGGCCAAGCATCTGGGGATTCCCTGCGATGGGCGCGGCTCGCGCACGAAGCTGTATTTTGCGCTCAATGCCTTTATTCGCGAATGGATCGCCTATCTGGTATTCTGGCGCAAAACATATGTCGCCGTTCTGGGTGTTTCCTTTTTTGCGCTCGGTGCGGGCTACCTGTTGAGTTGGTATCTGCGGCACCTGTAACCGTATGGAAGAACAGCAAAAATTCTGTCTTAAAACTCTAGAACAAAAAGATTAGAAAGGCATTTGCCTTCCTTTTTTGCTGGGCAGAATAAAGTTTCTCCCGAATGTATTCCCGCCGCTATGATGTATAAAATGAAGTACATACGCTTTGAGGGATGCGGTATAACAAACGCGGAGCCTTTCCAAAAGGGAAAGGCCCCGCGTTTGTTATGGTGTTATGGCTTATTCCAGCTTGCCCGAGCCGCTGGAAAACGGATCATGCGTTTCAGAAAATTATAAGAAATCCTTGCAGGAAACAAGCAGGTCTATTTTTTTCCACTGCGTTTCCTCGTCGATACAATTGCCTTCCTCAACAGAAGCAAATCCGCACTGTGGCGATAAAGCGATATTGTTGCCCACAACGGCCTTTGCTTCCAAATATCTTCTTTTGATATCCTCGTAGCTTTCCAAAACGGGGTTCTTTGTGGAAATCAGACCCGCTACAAAGGTGGCGCCAGTTCCCTTCAGTACCGCCCAGGGTGCAAAGGAGCCGGAACGCTCGTCGTCGTACTCGACGAAAAAGCCGTCATAAGGAATCTGGCTGATAATCGGCGCCACGGAATCGTAAAAGCCGTTAAAGAGCGGATGTCCCTTGAAATTGCCTTTGCAGAAGTGATTGGCAATGATCATGTCGGCGGGCTTTCCCTCAAGAGCTTTTGTAGACACGCGCTTAAACCACTCCAGAACCTCCGCCTTTTCATACCCCAGAGAAGATACCTTCTTTAAGAAGTTCTCATCAATCATATAGGTCCAGGAGGTATCATCGATTTGCAGATATCTGCAGCCATGCGCATATAAATCCTGAATGGCGCACTGATAGGCGAGGGCAATGTCCTCAATGAGCTCGTCGATGTCGCTGCCGTAGTATGGCACTTCTTTGACGCCCATCTGCAGGTAATTGTCGACAAGAATCATGTTGGGGCCGGAAATGCATTTTTTTGCTGTAATACCCGAGTACTTCTTCGCTTCCTGATACAGGAAATTGAATGCTTCGATCTCTGCGTGGGTACGTTCCGGGTTATAAGAAATCTTTCCGTTGATATAGCCCAATTCAATGTGATTGACGACGCCGTTGTGCTCCTTTTCCAAGTGCTGGGTGGTAAAGCCCTCGAACTCCTTGAGCCAGTCCAGGTGCCACCATCTGCGCCGGTATTCGCCGTCGGTTACAAATTTCAGGCCATGAGCAACTTCTTTGGCAACCAGCTCCGCAATCGCCGTATCTTCAACCTTGCGCAAGTCTGTCAAAGAGATTTCTCCGCTTGCGAATTGGGCTCTTGCCGTTTTGATCTGCGCGGGTCTTAAAAAAGAGCCCACGATATCGTATTTGATGTCTAACATAAGGTACCCCCTGTATTTGATCTTCTTGAGTCATGATAAAAGAGAAGCTGCCGGAGCGGCTTACCCGCGACCGGGTGCTTCCAATCGCTTTCTCAACTTAGCTTTCGTGAATTCATTATATCATAAAAAGAAGATTTAACGGTAATATACATAAGATATGGATAGATATAGTTTTATGCTTTATAGGAACGAGCGGTGAAAGTGCAGCAGTCCTATCACCGGAAGGGAGGAAGAGGCTGCAAGACTTCTTTTCCCCTCGTCGTAATCCGTGTGATCATAGTTGGAGCCGGAGGTGTCCCTGCAATCATGGAAAAATACGTTCTCTAAATCGCTCCTGAATTTGATTTCGCCGGTGGATGGAAAAACGGCAGGGAATGGATCATTAACAGACCAGTTCCTGTCAGGGGTGGAAAACAACCTGCGCAGCGCCGACCGCTGCCGGAAAACGCACGGCCTGATCCGCTGTTTCAGCGTCCCTGAACAATGAACATCTTTTTAAAAGGCGATATGCAAAAACCGGGGCTGTTTCTCTTGGAAACGGCCCCGGTTTTCTATGTGTGCTTTATTCCAGCTCGAATGCGCCGGTGTAAAGCTGATAATATTTGCCGCGCTCGGCGATCAGCTGGTCATGGCTGCCGCGCTCAATGATGCGGCCGTGCTCCAGCACCATGATCACGTCGGCGTTCTGAACGGTGGACAGACGGTGGGCAATGACGAACACCGTGCGTCCTTTCATCAGGGCATCCATGCCCTTCTGTACAATGGCTTCGGTTCGGGTGTCGATCGAGGAGGTCGCCTCATCCAGAATCATGACGGGCGGATCGGCCACCGCGGCGCGCGCGATCGAAATCAACTGCCGCTGCCCCTGCGAAAGGCCGCTGCCGTCGCTTTCCAGCACGGTCTGGTAGCCCTTCGGCAGCATCCGGATAAAGCCGTCTGCGTTCGCGAGCTTTGCGGCAGCGATGCATTCCTCATCCGTCGCATCGAGCTTGCCGTAACGGATATTCTCCATCACGGTGCCGGTGAACAGGTTGACGTCCTGCAGAACAATGCCGAGTGAACGGCGCAGGTCCGCCTTTTTGATCTTGTTGATATTGATGCCGTCGTACCGGATTTTTCCGTCAGCGATATCGTAAAAGCGGTTGATCAGGTTGGTGATCGTCGTTTTACCGGCGCCGGTTGCTCCAACGAACGCCACCTTCTGGCCGGGCTCCGCATACAGCGTGATGTTGTGCAGCACCGGTTTGCCCTCTTCGTATTCAAAATCCACGTCGTAAAAGCGGATGTCGCCGTTCAGGGGAGTGTAGGTAATGCTGCCGTCGCTGTGCGGATACTTCCAGGCCCACATCTCGGTGCGCTCGCTGCATTCGGTCACCTCTCCGTCGGTCACGCAGGCGTTCACGAGCGTAACGTACCCGTCATCCTGCTCGCTTTCTTCATCCATCAGCTCAAAAATACGGGAAGCACCGGCCAGCGCCATGATGACCATGTTAAACTGCATCGAAATCTGGCCGATGGGGTTGATGAAGCTGCGGGAAAGGGTCAGGAACGAAACGATGGTGCCGATCGTCAGCACATTGACTCCGGCGAGGCTCAGGTTCGGCAGACCGGCGATTCCCGCCGCGCCGCCGATCACCGCCAGCAATACATAGAGCATGTAGCCCATGTTGCCGACAACGGGCATCGTGATGTTGCCGTATTTGTTCGCTTCGGTTGCGCAGTAGCGCAGCTCGTCGTTTCGAAGGTCAAAATCTTCTTTTGTTTTGTCCTCGTGGCAGAATACCTTGATGACCTTCTGCCCGTTGATCATTTCTTCGATGTAGCCGTTTACATTGCCCAGCGCCTGCTGCTGCTTGACAAAGAACGTACCGCTGCGCCCGACAAGGGTTTTGATGACCTTGAGCAGGAGCACGGCGAACACGGCGACAAACGCGGTCAGGCCCACGCTGAGGTACAGCATGGAGAAAAACGCCGCGGCAACGGAAACGACGGAAGAAAGCATCTGCGGAAAGCTCTGTGAAATCGCCTGGCGCAGCGTGTCGGTGTCGTTTGTGTAGCGGCTCATAACATCGCCGTAGGGGTGGGTGTCGAAATAGCGGATCGGCAGGCTCTGCATGTGGGTAAACATGCTGTCACGGATTTTTTTCAGTGTTCCCTGCTCCACGATGACCATCACCCAGTTATAGAACAGGGTGGAACAGATGCCGATCAGATACACGCAGCCGATGGAGAGAACCGCGCGGAACAGTCCGGAAAAGTCCGGGTTGACCTGCCCCAGCAGCGGAACAATATATTGATCGATCAAGGTCTGCAAAAACAGCGCGGAGGCCGCGCTGGCGGCGGCGCTGATCAGGATACAGATGCCGACAAGAATCAGCCGGAACCGGTATTCCGACATATAAGAGAGCAGACGCTTGATGGTGCCGGGCTTAAAGCGCTGCATCGGCGGGCGCCCTGCCGGCTTTCTGCCGGTTTTGGCAGCGGCGGTTTGGTTATTCATGAAGGGTTCCCCCCTTGTTCTGAGATTCATAGACCTCGCGGTAGATCGCGCAGGTTTCGAGCAGCTGTTCGTGCGTGCCGATCGCATTGATCCGGCCGTCGTCCAGCACGATGATTTTATCCGCGTCCTGTACGGAGGAAACGCGCTGCGCGATGATAATTTTGGTGGTGTTCGGGATGTTCTCCCGGAACGCCTGACGAATCAGGCTGTCGGTTTTGGTATCGACAGCGCTGGTGGAGTCATCCAGAATCAGAATTTTCGGCTGCTTGAGCAATGCGCGCGCAATACACAAACGCTGGCGCTGACCGCCGGAAACGTTCGTGCCGCCCTGCTCAATATGCGTGTCGTACCCGTCCGGGAACTCGCGGATGAAGCCGTCGGCCTGTGCGAGCTGACAGGCGTGGATCATTTCCTCGTCTGTAGCGTTTTCGTTGCCCCAGCGAAGATTCTCTTTGATCGTGCCAGAGAACAGCACGTTCTTTTGCAGCACCATGGCTACCTCGTTGCGCAGTGTTTCCAGGTCGTAATCCTTTACATTGATACCGCCGACGGTCACAACGCCGCCCATCGGGTCATACAGGCGGGGGATCAGCTGCACCAGGCTCGATTTGGACGAACCCGTTCCGCCGATGATGCCGACAGTCTGGCCCGACGCGATGGAAAACGTGATGTCGTCGAGTACCGGTTTATCGGTCTGCCGCGCATAAGAGAAGGTGACGTCCTCAAAGGTAATGGAGCCGTTCGGAACGGAATGAATCGGATTCTCCGAATTTTTCAGGTCGCTTTCCTCGGTTATCACTTCTACAATACGCTCGGCGGACGCGCGGGAGATGATGATCATGACGAATACCATCGAGAGCATCATCAGGCTCATCAGAATCTGCATGGCATAGGTAATCAGGCTGGCCAGCTCACCGGTGGAAAGACCGATCGCCGCATTGTTCCCGCTGGCGACGATCTCTTGCGCGCCAAACCACGAGAGCAGCAGCATGCTGGCATAAAGACACAACTGCATCAGCGGCATGGTAAAGGCCAGACGTTTTTCCGCTTTTGTAAAGTCATTGAAGATCGTTTGAGAAACGTCGGCAAACTTCTTCTCTTCAAAATCCTCGCGGATATAGGATTTGACCACGCGGATGCCGTGCAGGTTTTCCTGCACGATGTTATTCAGCCGGTCATAGGTGCGGAACACCCGCACGAAGATCGGGTGAACGCGCGACATAATCAGGAACATGCCCAAACCGAGCACCGGGATGGTCGCAAGGAAGATCAGAGACAGCTGCGCGTCGATCCGGAACGAGAACATGAGCGCGAACACGATCATCATGGGCGCGCGCACGGCAAGACGCACCAGCATCTGGTACGCGTTCTGCACGTTGGTCACGTCGGTGGTCAGGCGGGTGATGATGCTCGCGGTCGAAAACTTATCGATGTTGGAAAACGAAAAGTTCTGTACATTGTAAAACATGTCGTGGCGCAGATTTCTGGCAAAGCCTGCCGAGGCGACAGCCGCGCTGCGTCCGGCCAGAATGCCTGTAACCAGCGAAAGCGCCGCGGCCAGGATAAGAACAAGACCCATCTTGAGCACATAGGACATGTCCTTTTGATTGATTCCGTTATCAATCAGAAATGCCATGATGGTTGGAATCACAATTTCGAGGATGGATTCCAAAGTAACGTATATCGGTGCGAGAATCGTTTCCTTTTTATATTCCCGCACACTGGACAGAAGTGTTTTGATCATGGATTGTTATTGCTCCTCCTGCAGATTGGTTATGTTGGTTTTCATGCGTTCCAAATAAGAAAGCAGCGTTTTGATTTCCTCCTCCGTAAAGCCCTGGATGAGGGTATACTCCATTTTTTTGGCATCCTCCAGCATCAGTCCCCGGATTTCCAGCGCCTTTGGGGTTAGCACAATTTTTTTCAGGCGTGCGTCCTGCGCAACGGCCTGCCGCTCGATCAGCCCCTTTTGCTCCATCAGGCTCAGCACCCGGGAAGCGGTGGAACGGGTAATGGTGAAATAGTCCTCAATGTCTTTCTGGTAGATGTCCTGGCCGGCTCGGTCGGCGACAAAACTGATGATCCAGCCGTTATTGCCGGTAACGGTTTCAATCTCCTTCCGGTGAGATGAAAATTCAAAATAACGCCGGATCATATTGTTCAGAGAGCGAAGCTCCCGGCCGACCCTCATTTTATTCATGGGGCATATCCTTTCCAAAGTAAATTGTTTGATATAAAACTGTTGTGTGTACAACATTATATTCAAAATCAAATCATGAGTCAAGAGAAAAAGTGATAAAACATACGCCCCCAAATGAATTCTAATTTGTCGAAATAATACGGAAACGCAGAAGAATTCGGCAGGCTGACGCAAGCAAAATCGGGGGTGCGGGGCGATGATGATTTTGCACAGGGAAATCATGCGTATTGCTAGGATTACCGGATTGTTCCAATAAAAAACAGCAGGCCAATTTGGCCCGCCGTTTTTTATTGACATTGAAACGATGCTTAGAACTGAATCACTTTCGGCTCTTCGGTAAAGGAGCAAATGGTAGCGGTGACATTTTCCAGGTAGAAAACGACCGTGTTGCCGTCATCAGCACTGTACATTTTTTTCAGGGAGGGGTATGCGTCCAGCATGTGCTGTCTTGCCTGTACGCGGTCATCCTCTACTGCGGTCGCTGTAAGGCGAATCCAGTTTCCGCCCACCATGCCGCTGATTTCAATTTTGGGATTCTCTTTCATCTGGCGGTACACGTTCTTTACCTTGCCGGTCTGGATGTACAGCTTGCCCTCAAAAATCTCTGCCGTGCCAAAGGGCCGCACGCGCGGCTGGTCGCCGTCGGTGGTAGCCAGATAATAGGTGCTGCATTGTTTCAAAAATTCGCATACTTCCTGCATGAATCATGCCTCCGTTTTCTTTTGATTGACTTATGGTTTGTTTCCTGCTACCATTGAAACATAGTACAAAATAAAATTCAAGTACGATCATTTTATATCGTAAGTATCTTTTGGGATACTGAGAGGGAGCCCTGATAAAATGGAAGAAGATCTGTTCGGCATCTGTCCCTACGTGACAGTGCAAAAGCTGCTGACGGGGAAATGGACGCTGTTGATTTTATATCATCTCAGCATGAAAACGATGCGCTTTAACGAGCTGCAGCGGGCGCTGCCGCGCCTGACGCAGGCCACGCTGACAAAGCAGCTGCACATGATGCTGGAAAACGGCCTGATTGAGCGCACGGTGTACAATCAGATTCCGCCGAAGGTAGAGTATTCGCTCAGCCAGCTTGGCCGGGATTTTGAGCCGGTTCTGGACGCCGTGGGCGTGTGGGGAAAAGAGTATATCGCCTGCATCAAAGAAAAGGAACTCCGGTAACAGTATTTCCAGAATTTACAGACTTTCTTCGCGTGTTATTTTCGATTTTTTTGATTTTCTTTCACTTTGTGAAAGGTGCGGAGAATCGATCACGGATTCTTTTGCGGATTGGTCAATGCGTTACAGAAAAACTGCCAATGGAACAAAAAGCGGGGTTTTGAATATTGTGTTCAAAAGGGATCTCGCTTCTCTTTTGTGAAACAGACTATTGACATGGTTGTATTTTTGTGTTACTTTAAGTGAAAATTTGATAACCAAACCGTTGATGCGGAGATAACGGTGATCATGTTCTTACAGAGAGCCTGCGATGCTGAGAATCAGGCAGAAAACAAGTCATCAAATGGACCGCTGAGGGCGCAGTCAAAGGGGTAACCCGAGTATTCTGCGACGAGAAGGCATACGTTAGTTGCCGGGGATATGTTAGTATCCTGCTAAGAGCACGGTCGTTGTATCGTGAATCAGGGTGGCACCGCGAGCCTTTCAGCTCGTCCTTGACAAAGTAATTGTCAGGGGCGGGCTTTTTTGTCGTCTCTGGCAGAAAGTAATCTGACAGAAAGGCATGATGAAACATGGCAAATCCCGCGTTTTCAGAAGCAAAACGGCTGGCGCAGTCGGGCGATTTCAAAATCATTCCGATCAGCTGCGAGCTGTACGCCGACCGGATCACCCCCATGGAAGCACTGCGAAAGCTGAAAAATGTCAGCAGCCACTGCTACCTGCTCGAATCGGCGGAGAGCAGCCGCGTGTGGGGCCGGTACACGTTTCTTGGGTTTGACCCCGCACTGGAGCTGAGCTGCATGGACGGTGTGCTCACCCTGCGGGCCGGTTCCTCCATCACGATGGAAACAAAGCACCCCAAAGAGATCATCCGGCAGGTGCTTGCGGATAACCGCAGCCCGCGTATGGAAAATCTGCCGCCCTTTACCGGCGGGCTTGTCGGGTATTTTTCCTACGATTACATCAAATACGCCGAGCCGTCCCTCGTGCTGGATGCAAATGACGAAGAGGGCTTTCAGGATGTGGATTTGATGCTGTTCGACAAGGTGATCGCGTTTGACCATTTTCGTCAGAAGATCATCCTGATCGTGAACGCGCGGTGCGACCACATGGAAACGGAGTATCGCCGGGCAGAGATGGAGCTGAAAAAGCTCCGCGAGCTTCTTCTGAACGGCGCGCCGAAGCAGGAGGCCCCCGGGCGGATGACCTCGCCGGTGCGCGCGCTGTTCGATGAGCCCGCTTACTGCGCCATGGTCGAGCGGGCGAAGGAGTATATCCGCGAGGGGGATATTTTTCAGGTGGTGCTCTCGAACCGGCTCGAAGCGGATTTTGCGGGAAGCTTGCTCGACACCTACCGCGTTCTGCGCACAGTGAACCCCTCGCCGTATATGTTCTATTTTTCGAGCGACGACATCGAGATCGCCGGGGCTTCTCCCGAAACGCTGGTGCGCCTGCAAAACGGCGTGCTGCACACCTTCCCGCTGGCCGGCACCCGCCCGCGCGGCAAAACAGAAGAGGAAGACAAACGGCTGGAGCAGGAGCTTCTTGCGGACGAAAAGGAATGTGCCGAGCACAACATGCTGGTCGATCTCGGGCGCAACGACATCGGCAGAATCAGCGAGTTCGGCAGTGTGCAGGTGGAGCAATACATGCAGATCGAACGCTTTTCCCACGTGATGCACATCGGCTCCACCGTCTGTGGAACGCTCCGAAAAGACCGCGACGCGGCGGACGCGATCGATTCGATTCTGCCCGCTGGCACGCTGTCGGGCGCTCCCAAAATCCGCGCCTGCGAGATCATCAACGAGCTGGAGAATAACAAGCGCGGCATTTACGGCGGGGCGATCGGCTACATCGATTTTACCGGGAATCTCGATACCTGCATCGCGATCCGCATCGCCTACAAAAAGAAAGGAAAGGTGTTTGTCCGCTCCGGGGCCGGAATCGTGGCCGACAGCGTGCCGGAGAACGAGTACCGGGAATGCATTCAAAAGGCCAGAGCCGTTATCGGCGCGCTGGAGGCCGCACAGGGAGGGCTGAAACATGATTCTGCTGATTGATAACTACGACAGCTTTTCATACAACCTGTACCAGTTTGTCGGTACGGTAAACTCCGACATCCGCGTCGTGCGAAACGACGGGCTTTCGGTGAGAGAGGTGGAGGTGCTGGCTCCCTCACACATTATCCTCTCGCCGGGGCCGGGCTACCCGGGGGATGCCGGCATCTGTGTCGATGCCGCAAAAAAGCTGGGGCAGACGATCCCTCTGCTCGGCGTGTGCCTGGGGCATCAGGCGATTTGTGAGGCGTACGGGGCAACGATCTCCCACGCAAAGCAGCTGATGCACGGCAAGCAGTCGGTGGTGACACTCGATGCGGATTGCCCGCTGTTTTCGGGGCTCCCAAAACAGATCAAAGCGGCGCGCTACCACTCGCTCGCCGCACTGCACGATACGATGCCGGAATGCCTGAAAGTGACCGCCGAAACCGACGACGGCGAAATTATGGCCGTGATGCACCGCGAGTTCCCGATTTACGGGGTGCAGTTCCACCCGGAATCGATCCTGACCGAAAACGGCATGCAGATCATCCGGAATTTTCTTGCGCTGTGAAAGGAGCGTTTGTCATGATTAAAGAAGCAACCTCGAAACTGATCGACCGAAAAGACCTGACCTACGACGAGGCCCGGGCTGTCATGGATGAAATCATGAGCGGCGGCACGTCGCCGGTGCAGACCGCGGCGTTCCTCGCGGCGCTCTCCGCCAAGGGCGAAACCATTGAGGAAATCACCGCCTGCGCCGCCGGAATGCGCGCGCGCGCGCTGCCCGTGGAGTATACGGATGACCTGCTCGAGATCGTCGGCACCGGCGGGGACGGCTCGAATTCGTTCAATATTTCCACCACTTCCTCCATCGTCATCGCGGCGGGCGGGGTTCGGGTGGCAAAGCACGGCAACCGCGCGGCGTCCTCCCGCAGCGGTGCGGCGGATTGCCTGGAAGCGCTGGGCGTCAATATCAGCCTTTCGCCCGAGCAGTGCGTTTCGCTGCTGCAAAACGTCGGCATCTGCTTTTTGTTCGCACAGACGTACCATTCTTCCATGAAATACGTCGGCCCCGTCCGCAAAGAGCTGGGCATCCGCACGATTTTCAATATCCTCGGCCCGCTGACAAACCCGGCCCACGCGAATTTGCAGGTGCTCGGTGTGTACTCCGAAGAAATGGTCGAGCCGCTGGCCCATGTACTGCACAATCTGGGCGTGCGACGCGGCATGGTGGTTTACGGGCAGGATAAGCTCGATGAAATTTCTCTTTCCTCACCGACCACTGTGTGCGAATTCAATGGCGATCAATTCACCACCTATGTGATCCACCCGCAGGATTTCGGCCTGACCCCATGTGAAAAATCCGAGCTGGTCGGCGGCACGCCACAGGAGAATGCGCAGATCACGCTCGACATTCTAAACGGCGCAAAGGGCGCAAAGCGCGACGCGGTGCTGCTCAACGCGGGCGCGGGGCTGTATGTTGCGGGCAAGGCTGCTTCTCTCGCAGACGGCGTCCGATTGGCGGCAGAGCTGATCGACAGCGGCAGGGCGATGGCAAAGCTGCAGGAATTCATTCTGGAATCGAACCGGAAGGAAGAGGCGGCGTCATGATTCTGGATGAAATCGCGGCCTATGCTGCCCAGCGCGTGGCACACGCCAAAGAGCGTGTTTCGCTCGGGGAATTGCGTGAAACGGCGCTGAAACTGCCCAAGGGCGATTTGAAATTTACAAAGGCCCTGCAAGCGGATGGGATGTCCCTGATCTGCGAAGTGAAAAAAGCTTCCCCCTCCAAGGGCATTATTTCAGAGAAGTTTCCGTACCTTGCCATCGCAAAGGATTACGAGGCCGCCGGAGCGAACTGCATTTCCTGCCTGACGGAGCCGAAGTGGTTCCTGGGATCGGACGATATTTTCCGTGACATTCGGAGCGCGGTTTCCACCCCGATGCTGCGCAAGGATTTTACCGTGGACGAATACCAGCTTTATGAGGCCAAGGTTCTGGGGGCCGACGCGGTGCTGCTGATCTGCGCGCTGCTCGATACCAAAACCATTGAGCGGTATCTCGGCATTTGCGATGCGCTGGGCCTTTCCGCTCTGGTAGAGGCGCACGACGAAACGGAAATCGAGTCGGCGGTACAGGCGGGGGCCAAAATCATCGGCGTGAATAACCGCAATCTGAAAAACTTCACGGTTGATTTTGGGAACGCCGCCCGCTTGCGGGAGAAAATTCCGGCAAGCGTCCTGTTCGTCGCGGAATCCGGCGTTTCGGGAGTGGGGGACATTGCCCGGCTGAAAGCGGCGGGGGCCGACGCGGTTCTGGTGGGCGAAGCGCTGATGAAAGCGCCCGACCGCCGCGAAGCGCTCCGGGAATTCAGGAGGGCCGCACAATGACAAAGATTAAAATCTGCGGACTGTTCCGCCCGTGCGACGCTGAGTATGTCAACGAGGCCATGCCGGATTACGCGGGCTTCGTGTTCTTTGAAAAAAGTCACCGCAATGTCACCATGCAGCAGGCCGCACAGCTCAGAAAGAGCATTCATTCCTCCATCCCGGCTGTCGGAGTGTTTGTCAACGCCCCGCAGAATCAAATCGTATCGCTGTGCCGCGAGGGAGTGATCCAGATCGTTCAGCTGCACGGCGGCGAGGGCGAGGAATATATCGGGCGGCTGAAAGCCCTGATTCCCGGCGTGCCGATCTGGCAGGCGTTCCGCGTGCGTACGCCGGAGGATTTGTCGGCGGCGCAGCAGAGCACGGCCGACCTGATTTTACTCGACAACGGCTACGGTACCGGTGAAACGTTCGACTGGTCGCTGATTTCGGGGATCACCCGCCCCTTTGTTCTGGCGGGGGGATTGACGCCGCAGAACATCCCGCAGGCGATCGAACGCTTTGCGTCATATGCGGTGGATATCAGCTCCGGCGTGGAAACGGAGAAGCAGAAAGACCGCGATAAAATCCTTGCCGCCGTCGCCGCGGCGCGCGAAGCAGGGAAAATCGATAGAGAGCAGTCAGAAAATCGGCCAGAGCAATCCGGCGAAAAGGAGTGAGCGGAATGTCCAAAGGAAGATTCGGAGTCCACGGCGGCCAGTATATTCCCGAAACGCTGATGACCGCCGTCATCGAGCTAGAGCGGGCTTATACCTATTATAAAGACGACCCGCAGTTTAACGCGGAGCTGACGGAGCTATTCAACAATTACGCAGGTCGGCCCTCCCTGCTGTACTTTGCAGAGAATATGACGAAGCGTCTTGGCGGTGCGAAGATTTACCTCAAGCGCGAGGATTTGAATCACACGGGCGCGCACAAGATCAACAACGTGCTGGGGCAGGTGCTTCTGGCGAAAAAGATGGGAAAAACGCGCGTGATTGCCGAAACAGGCGCAGGCCAGCATGGGGTGGCCACCGCCACCGTCGCCGCGCTGATGGGCATGGAGTGCGAGATCTTCATGGGTGAAGTGGATACGAAGCGTCAGGCGCTGAATGTGTACAAAATGCGCCTGCTTGGGGCGAAGGTGAACCCTGTTACGAGCGGCACGGCAACGCTCAAGGATGCCGTTTCGGAAACAATGCGCGAATGGGTGGGCCGGATCGTCGATACACACTATGTGCTCGGCTCTGTGATGGGCCCGCACCCGTTCCCCACAATTGTGCGCGATTTTCAGGCGGTGATTTCCAAAGAGATCAAAGAACAGATTCTGCAAAAGGAAGGGCGCCTGCCGGACGCGGTTTTGGCCTGTGTGGGCGGTGGTTCCAACGCGATCGGCGCGTTTTACCACTTTATTGAGGATTCCTCCGTACGGCTGATTGGCTGCGAGGCTGCCGGGCGCGGCGTGGATTCCTTTGAAACGGCGGCGACGATCGCCACCGGCAAGCTCGGGATTTTCCATGGGATGAAATCGTATTTCTGCCAGGACGAATACGGGCAGATCGCGCCGGTATATTCGATTTCCGCCGGGCTCGATTACCCGGGTATCGGGCCGGAACACGCGCACCTGCACGACATTGGTCGCGCGGAATATGTGGCGATCACCGACGACGAGGCTGTGGAGGCGTTCGAGTATCTCTCCCGAACGGAGGGCGTGATCCCCGCCATCGAGAGCGCGCATGCTGTTGCATATGCGATGAAGCTTGCGCCGACGATGACAAAGGATCAGATCATCGTCGTCAATCTTTCGGGCCGCGGCGATAAAGACTGCGCGGCCATCGCGCGGTACAGAGGGGAGGAGCTGAGCGAATGAGCAGATTAAAAGAGGCATTTTCGGGCGGAAAGGCATTTGTGGCGTTTCTCACCTGCGGTGACCCTGATTTGGAAACGACAGAGCGGCTGATTCAGTCCATCGCCGAAGCGGGCGCGGATGTGATCGAGTTAGGAATTCCCTTTTCCGATCCGACGGCGGAGGGGCCCGTGATTCAGGCGGCGAATCTGCGCGCGCTGTCAAACGGCGTAACGACGGACGACATCTTTCAGATGGTGCGCCGCGTGCGGAAAACGGTTTCGGTTCCGCTGGTGTTCATGACTTACGCGAACGTGGTGTTTTCCTACGGCACAGATCGCTTTCTCAAAACCGCTGCCGAAATCGGGATGAACGGCCTGATTC
>JAEXDU010000245.1 GCA_023401495.1 Bacillota bacterium | reverse complement strand
TCACGGTATTTTGTGTCCATCAGAATACAAGAAAAGCAAGGGCCTGAATTATCAAAATCCATCAGCAGAAATGAAACCCATGTGGAGTTTCAAGACGGTGAATGATATTCTGAAAAATCGCCTTTACGTCGGGGATATGGTGCAGGGACGCCAGCGTGTGAAAAGCTACAAGATACATACACAGGAACAGGTTCCCGAAAACGAATGGTATGTCGTTGAAAACACCCATGAACCAATCATAGACCGGCCTGTCTTTGAAAAAGTACAGGAATTGCTAAAGCGTGATACCCGGACCGCTCCACAGAAAAAGGAGCTTTATTTATTCAGTGGCTTTCTACGTTGCGCTGATTGTGGCAAAGCGATGAGCCGCAGTCAAGTAAAAGGCACAGTGTACTACTTTTGCCGCACTTACAAAGATCAGTCAAAAACAGCTTGCACCAAGCACTCCATAAAACACAACCGACTGGAAGCGGCCGTCCTGTATGCGGTTCAGCAACAGATCTATCTTTCGGTACATTATGCAAACACTCTGGAATACATTCGCACGGCTCCGCTTCAAAAAAGCCCGTCTATCCGACTTGAAGCACTGATCGAAGCCAAAGAGAAGGAACGCGCAAAAATTATGCGCTATAAAAAATCCATTTATCAGGATTGGAAAGACGGAGAAATTACCCATAGCGATTACGACCACATGAGCGAAGATTACGAGTGTCAAATTGCCGAAATCAATACAATTTTAGATAACCTGACCTTAGAACGGAAACAACTTCAAAATAATGTTAATACTGAGGATCCTTTTTTAGCAACGTTCAAGAAGTTTGAAAATATCGACAAGCTGACAAGAGAGGTTTTAATAGAACTTGTAGACCATATCAAGGTACATGAGAATGGTAGTATCAGCGTCAAGTTTCAGTTTGCTGACAAACTACGCCGGGTAATGGAATACATAGAAATCAACACCCAATCAGAAGCGGTTTAGAGAAACCGCATTTTTATAGGCAGTCTTTTTTCCTAATATTACCGGCCCTACTGGCCCCGCCGGTGCTACGGGTGCCACAGGTGCAACCGGTCCCGTTGGACCGGCTGGCCCTGCGGGTGCCACAGGTGCAACCGGTCCTACCGGTCCTACGGGCGCTACGGGCGCAACCGGGGCAACCGGCCCCGTTGGACCTACTGGCGCTACGGGTGCCACAGGTGCAACTGGCCCTACCGGACCAGCTGGCCCTGCGGGTGCCACAGGTGCAACGGGTCCCACTGGCCCCACCGGCGCAACGGGCGCTACAGGTGCAACCGGCCCCACTGGACCTACCGGTGCTACAGGCGCGACAGGTGCAACTGGCCCCACTGGACCGACCGGTGCTACAGGCGCGACAGGTGCAACTGGCCCCACTGGACCTACCGGTGCTACGGGTGCAACCGGCGCAACTGGTCCCACTGGACCGACTGGACCTGCCGGTGCTGACGGTGCGATTGGGCCCACCGGCCCCACTGGCCCGACCGGACCTGCGGGCGCTGATGGTGCGATTGGGCCTACTGGCCCCACCGTTGCATTTGAATTAGGTCTAAAAATAAGTAAGAGTCTCTCAATTCAGCAAATTTTTATTCTTCTCAATAAATTCAACCGCACGCTGATATGGATCGGCATATTTAAATTGGATGGTGATTGCCTGATTTTCATGGATAAAAATGGTGTCTACCAGTTCTATGAGAAGTCCGCGGTTCAATTCCTCAATGTTGTTATATTTGATAAAGTGCTGCAGATAGGGATGATCCGGGCTAACACCCCCAAAAAGTGTCTCCTGCTCTTTGCGCAAAGATTGCATGGTCTGCCCCAATTGTTCCAGCTGCTCTTCGTACTTCGCTTTCATCCTGCTGTAATCTTCCTTGCTGATATCACCATTTTGCCAGCTTTCGTACAAGGAATCCTTCAAACGGGTTGCCTTTTCCAGCTCCCGTTCACGGTTTTTCAAGTTATCGGCAATCCGGTTCGATTGAACCTGGGCAACCGGTGAATCATTGATTTTCCGAATCATTTCCGCCATGGAATCGACAAGCTGGATTTGAATCTGAATCGTTTCCAGGACTGCCTTGATCAAATCCTTTTCCCGAATGGTATGCTTTGAGCAGGCCGAGCCCGAATGCTCTTTATAGGTACGGCAAACATAGTATCCATATTTGCCGTATTTTTTGCGGTGCATCGCTTTCTGGCAGTCGGCGCAGCGCAAAAAGCCCGAGAACAGATACAGTTCCTTTTTTTGCGGTGCGGTTCTTGTATCGCGGGCATGCAGACTTTGAGCCTTATCGAAGAGTTCCTGACTGATGATCGATTCCTGCGTATTTTCGACGAGAAACCAATCATCCTCTGGAACAGCAACACGATGATGCACCTTGTAGCTTTTCACCTTCTGCCGGCCCTGCACCATATGGCCCAGGTAGGTGGGGTTTTTCAGTATCCTTGTGACCGTTGCGGCACTCCACAATGTGCAGTCAAAATGATTGTTGGGATTTTCATATTTCAATCCGTTTTCCCTTTTATAAGAGGCGGGATTGAGCGTTCCTTGGCTGGAGAGTCTTTTCGCAATCGCTATCTTGCTCATCCCCTCCATGACGAACCAGCGATAGATATCACGCACCACCGCCGCGGCCTGTTCATCCACAAGCAGTTTGTTTTTATCGTTCGGGTCCTTCCGATAGCCGTAAGGGGCAAACGCGCCAATAAACTGACCCTGACTACGCTTATAGTTAAACACCTGGCGCACTTTGATAGAGGTCTCTCTGCAATGATTGTCGTTTACAACGCCCTGCATCGGGACGGCGATGCTCTGCATTGTTTCCGGATACAGGTAGCTGTCAAGAAACGGGAGCTGCAATGAAATGAAACGGACGTCGTGCAGCGGGAAAAAAAACTCCAGATAATACCCCTGGTCCGCGTAGTTGCGGAACGGGCGCGAAAGATCTTTCACGATGATGCAGTTTACCCTTTTTCGTTCGATATCCCGCAGCATCCGCTGAAACTCTTCGCGGGAGTCATCGGTTCCCGTCAGTCCGTCATCGATGTAAAAATCGACAATGGTGTATTCCTCTTCCTCTTCTTCTTTCACTTGTTCTATGTATTTCATTATCAAGGCCTTTTGATTGATCACACTGTAGCTCACATCATTTCCATCCTCTTTGGAAAGCCGGATATAGACGGCGATTTTCCATGCGCTGCGCTGCGTGCCTTTCGCCGCACCTGTCAAAGCGTGATCCCTGCGCCCCATTTTATCCCCTTCTTCCTAGCCGCTGCTTATTTTCGGGATGACTCGTTTCGTAAAACTGGCCTGCATCATACATTCTCGCACTGCGCCTTCATCCTGAATCCACATTCATTATTTATTGCAGGGCGGCAGAACATATGACACAGTGACAAGCCGTGACCGACGCTGACAAGCCAAAAGAAATGCGTCTTTGTGATACGCACTGTTTTCATGTATGAAAACAGTGCGTACAAAAACGCATTTTTAAGTGTTTTTCCAGTCATTAAAACAGAACGAGGATGCTTACGGGGAAATTTAAAAGAATAAAAACCCACCGGCATAGCCGGTGGGTTTTTATTCTGCGTCACCTCTGTGCCTGTTCAGTTTTCTTTGAGGATGCGTCCGTGTACTAGGACCATTTCGACATTGACATTCTCGTCAAAGAGCAGCAGGTCTGCGTCCTTACCCTCACTGATCGAACCCTTGCGGTCATCGATCCGCAGCAGCCGCGCAGGCGTAAGCGTCATCATTTTGACCGCCTCATGCAGGGGTGCCGTGGTCATTTGCAGCATGGTGCGTACCAGACGGTCAGTGGTGGCGACGCTCCCTGCGAATGCGGAGCGATCGGGCAGCTTGGCAACGCCATCTTCCACAATGGTCTCCATGCCGGTTTCGCGGTTACCAAGGATATAGCTGCCGTCGGGCATTCCGGCGGCTCGCATCGAATCGGTGACAAGGCAGATGCGCTCGGGACCCTTGATCTTGTAAATCAGCTGGAGAAGCTCGGCGGGAAGATGCTTGCCGTCGGCGATGACCTCCACAAACAGATCGTCCAGCAGGTAGCCCGCTTCGATCGCGCCCGCGACGCGGTACGCGTTGATGCGGCGCACACCGGACATGGCGGAGTAAAAATGGGTGAGCGCAGAGATGCCATTTTCATAGGCGCGGAACACCTGCGGGCAGGTGGCATCTGAATGCGCCAGCGAGCTGATGATACCATGCTCCCGCAGCGTACGCAGAAACAGGTCCGCCCCATCCAGCTCCACGGCAAACGACCAGCGGATGATGCGGTCGGTGCGGCGCAGCACCTCGTTATATTCCTCGGGGTCAGGGCTTCGCAGATATTTCGGGTCCTGCGCACCGCGCTGTTCATAGGCAAAATAGGGGCCTTCCAGATGAAGGCCAAGGATGTTGGGAATGTCTTCGCGGTCCAGCTGTACCTGATTGAACAGGTCCACAAACGAAAGCAGGGATTCCTTTGTGCTGGTAATGGTGGTGGGTGCGATGGAGGTGGTGCCGTGCTCCATATGCTTGCGGCACGCCTGATAGATCGCATCCAGCGTTCCGTCCATGAAATCGGCGCCGCCCGCGCCATGGGTATGGATATCGATAAAACCTGGGGAAAGATAGCGCCCGCCCGCGTCGATGATACGATCTGCGGGGGCGTCGATGCTGCAGTCAAAGCGTACCTGCGAGATGACGCCGTCTTTCACCAGAAGCTCGCCGGGGGTAACGCCGGTAGGCGTTACGATCCGGGCGTTGCGAAACAGGATTGAAGCCATTGAGATCCCTTCCTTTAAATATACGTTACAGGCAGCGGATTTTGTCCCGGAAGCCCTGCATAAAGCGGTTGTTCCATTCGTCCCCGCCGGGGGCGTTACCGCTCATCCAGACGGGCGGCTTGATCCCTTCGTTATTCAGGATGTTGATGGTTTCGATCACCATGCTGTTGAGCACATAGGCGTTGGCAAAGGTGCTCAGTGCGCCGATCTTCTGCTCAAAGCCCGGAAGCTCAATGACCGCGTCGCCCAGCCTTACTTTGCAGTCCACCGTGTAATCGGCGACCTCGTGCAGATTTTTCTTGGACGGATGTCGTGCGGGATGATCTTTGGGGCAGTTTTCGGCGTGCTCGTGGGAACTGACGCCGATGACGATCGCGCCGTTTTCCTTTGCCTGAAGCGCGGCGTCGATCGTCGCGGAATTGATGCCGTAAGCGTTGACGACAATCAGCAGATCGCCCTCGCCGACGCGGTAGTCATTGACGATAATACGGCCAAAGCCGGGCAGGCGCTCGGTCTGCATGGATTTGAGTGCGCCGCAGGAGAGCATGGTGTCCTGATTGAGCATCGCACTCACGTGCATCAGCCCGCCCGCGCGGAAAAAGATTTCCATGGCGGCAAGGTTGGAATGGCCGCCCGGCCCGAAAATATAAATCAGACGATCCTTTTTAATCTGCTCAGCCATCACATGCGCCGCGGCGAGGATATGCTCCTTTTCATGGTCGTGTATGTCCTGAATGATTCCAAATACTTCCTTTAGGTAAAGGTCCATGACAGTGCCTTCTTGCATGAGAATGCCTCCTTATTTCGATTGCGCAGCCGATGCAACGGCCGCATGGATGATGGCTTCGATTTTCGGTGAATAGGTTCCTGCCAGCGCAAAATAAAGCGCGGATTCGACCGGTTCATAGCCGCCCTGCTCGATCTGCTGCGCGGTGCTCAGGTACCCGATCATCCCGTTGGTATATGCGACGCACACTGCATAAGGGTCTACCTCACGCGCATAAGCGGCGTAATACTGCGAAACCTCTGCACTGAAGGTGTAAAAGCGCAGGCGGTCGCCGTACTCGATTCTGGAAAGCTCCAGCTGTTCGCTGGGACGGTTGTTCTTCTTTAGAACCGTCTGTGCCCATTCCAGCTCCACACCCTGCGCGGTTTTGGCGCGCTCCTCCAGCTCCCGCGCGGGGAGCACCCCCTCCAGGGGCAGCTCCAGCAGTTGCTTTTGAACGCTGAACCGTGGTATAATCATCTCAGCTTTCAGGCTGAGCAGGTCCCGGCAGGCATTCGCAAAATCTTCGGCGAATACGAGCACTTTGTCGTAGCCCGCGGATACGAAACGCTGGCCCAGAACACTGTTGGGGCGCAGATCGGCAGTACAGCCCTGCAAAAAGATGGACATGCTGCCGGGGAACGCGTCGTCGAGCATGCGCAGCGCGGCGCCCGGATAATCGGGCTGCACGGCGTTTTCATTGGAGATGTTCGCGTGGCACGGATAATGGATCATGGCACCTTTCAGGCTGCCGTCCGCGCGGCGCAGTGCCAGAATCGTCAGTGTGTGGTCGGCGGGAACCTGATAGTTGGGTTTCATTTGTATTGTGCCGTTTTCCAAAACACGGCGGAACACATTGAACGCAGCGCTGCCGTCGTGCCGGTATGCCTGCACGGGTTCCATGTCTTTCTGCGCGAGCGCAACCGCCCTGAGCACACGTTCTTGCAGGAATTGTGCGTAGGCGGGGGAGTAAGTCTCCAAAGACGGTGTGAACAGGTCGCAGGTGGGCGGGCCGGAGTGGTTATGCGATGCGACAAAGAAAATCTGTTCCTGTGCGATTTCGCAGGCGGACGAGATTTTTTCGCGTGTCTGCGCGGCAAAATCCGAACCCCACCATAAGAGATCGCCATAAACGAACAGAAGCTGTTCCTGCCCGCAGCGATGAAGCTGAACACGCACGAAAATGTCTTCTTTCACCTGTTCAAACAAGGTTGTACGCGTCGCATATCCGCACAGGCGCACAGGCATCGGCGGCGTAATGGTCAGTTTTGCAGTTCCAAGCTGCATATAGGGTCCCTCCCATTGTTTGGCTGAACTGAACGGCGATTTTGGCCACCCCGTGTTGCAGCACGGGGTGGCCGTGCAAGATCACCGGTACAGTTCAACGATCTTAATGAAGTTTCGAAGAATGTGGAACGGATCCTTGACCGGAAGCGCCACCAGTTTTTCCTCGGGAGTGCCGTCTCGTTTGCGAATTTGAATCCACTCCCCCAGCTCCTTGTTTGGAAAAGTGGAGAATACATACGCGCTGGCTTTTTCATACCGCTCCAGCAGGTCCTGCTCGCCGGAAAGCGAATACAAGTAGAGAAATACATACAAGACTTCGGAATGCGGCCACCAGAGTTTCATATCCCATGTGTCCTGAATCAGGCGCTCAAAGTCGCTGTCGCCCGATACGCCCTTGGGTGTTCCACCGGTGCGGTCGACAAATCGCAGCAGGCCGCCATATTCGGGGTCCCAGCCGATGTCGAAGGCATTGCGCACCAGCTCCAGAATACGGGGCAGATACGCCGGAAGATCACCGTAATCCTTCAGGAATTCTGCGCAGAACCACATGTCCTCCAGCGTATGTCCGGGGTTGACATGGCGGTCCAGCAGGCGGGCTTCGTAGTTTTCATCGGTAGAGACATGCTCGCGGATGTAGCCGCCGCGGTACAGGTCTTCGAGAATACTGCGCACCTTTTCCAGCCCATAGGCGATCTGCTGCTCACAGGGCAGGCCGAAGCGTTCGCGCATCTTGATGTATTCGTAAGTGGTATTGACCATGATCATCGGAATGGAATGCACACGGTATCCCTCGGGGATCGGGTACGGCTCGGTCAGGAACTCCCCGCTTTCTATCCGCGCGACAATGCTTTCATACAGCGCTTCCACTGCCGTCAGGTTTTCTTTCAGCCTGGCGGCTTTTGTATATTGCGCCATTCCGATCAGCGCAAAGCAATCCGCAAAGATGCTTGCGTCATACCGTCCGGTTCGTTTGTCCTCAAGCTTATTCCCGTCACGGTCAAGCAGATAGCAGCAGATGTTGTCGCCGTAAATGGAATGCTGGGCCAAAAAGCCGTAGGTGCCCTGCATCTGCCTCAGCAGGCCCTCTTCGTCCAGCTTCGGCAGAACGCCCTGCTGTTTGAGCTCGTACAGGCGCCCGAGTATCCACAGATACCGCCCCTCGGACCACGTGAATTTATTGTCGCTGAGTTTCTGATCCCCCTCATTGTTGATGCAGTTGAGGATTCCGCCCTTTTCTTCATCGTAAAAGCGATTCCAGTAGGGGACAAAATCATCCTGGATCAGATCAACATATCGGGTAAAAAGCTGTTTCTGATTCATTTCATACTCTCCAATTTTGTCATCAGATCTTCAATCTGCGGATCGATCTCGATCTTCTTCACATACTGGTTATACAGTCCGACGCCCAGGAAGATGATGAATGAGGTAAGCAGCGGGGCAATCAGCGCCACATCGGTAGACAGCTGTACGCCCATCTTGGTGATAACGAACACGCCCAGACCGCCGATCATAGAGGCGATGGCCGCCTTGCTGTCGCAGTATTTAAACTGCGGGAGCAGACCGAACAGCAGCGGGATGGCTGTAGGCCCGAGCAGCGCCGCAAACCAGGTGAGGATGATGCCGGTAACGCCGCCGAGCTGGTCACGGAGCAGCCCGATAATGACTGTACCAACGGTGAAAGCGATCGTTGTTACACGGGCAAGCTTCAGGGATTCGCTGTCCCCCAGCTTACTCAGCGAGGGCTTGATTTTAGTCAGGATATCGCGTGTAATGACCGCGGAAATGGTGTTCATATCCGAGTTGCACATGGACATGGTCTGTGCGAACATTGCCGCAAGCACAAGGCCGACAAGGCCAACCGGGAGGAATCTGCCCGCAAGGCTCGCATACAGGGACGCTTCCGCCTCGGCCTGTGTCCAGCCGGGGAACAGGATCGGGCCGCACCACATCGGGAAGAACAGGATCAGCGGCCAGATCAGGTAGAGCGCGGAAGACAGGAAAGCCGCCTTTTTCGCCTGATGGTCATCCTCAGTGGAGATAAAACGAGCCGCAAGGTTCCATGTACCGCCGTTGTAGCTGAAGTATACGACGAAGAAATACAGCAGAGTCCAGGACAGAGAGCCCTGCCCGCGGCCTTCGTTAAAGACCGTGACACTGCTTGCCGGCAGAGCAGAGAACATGGTGGTCAGGGTCAGGCCGTATTCGCCAAGGTGATTCAGCACAGCGAAGAACAGCAGCAGCCCGGCCAGAAGATTGACACCAAACTGCACAAAGTCTGTGAGCAGGTCTGCAATCAGGCCGCCGATGGATACATAGATCATGGACGCAAGGCTGCCGATAATGATGCCCATCCAAATCGGGAGACCGGTAAAGCCGTGCAGCAGGATACCGAGGGACGCCCATTTCGCACCCACGTCCAGCAGCTTTACGACCACGCCTGAGGTCGCGACGATCAGCTGTGCGGCGGTGTTATAGCGCATTTTCAGGTACTCTGTCGGCGACTGGATTCCCAGTGCGCGGCGCAGGCGGGGCCACCTGGGCGCGAGTGTAACTGCGCCGAGTGCGGTTGCAAGCGCGATGTTGACCGCCCACCAAAAATAGATCGACGTGCCGTGCGCATACGCGATACCGGCATATCCGACGAATACGACGCCGGAATATCCGGATACGTGATGGGAAACGCCCGACAGCCACCATGGGATTTTTCCGCCTCCCACGTAAAAGTCTTCCGAGCTTTTGATCGAACGTTTGGACCAGATGCCGATGCCGATGATGACCAGGAAGAAGAGCGCCAGGGTGACATAATCCAAACTTTCCATATGCCCTACATTCATTCAGTACAATCCCCTCTCATATTAAGTTTTGTGGTTTTCCAGTTGTTTGAGCCGCGTATTTATGTAATGCTGGTTCAGTGTGCTGGTTTTGGACTTTTCATACCCCCTTTCCAATTCGCCCACACTGATGATATATCGTTTAACGTCCTCCACAGCAAAAACGGACGTTAAAAACAAATCCAATTCCCCATCCATGGCGGAAATACGCCTGTTCCAGAAAAACAGGTGCAGGCCCAACAAAATAGTACAAAGGAACGGCATTGCAAACTGTACCCAAAAGACGCCCAGACGCTCGGTGAGCGGAATATCAAACGCAAAAACGCTCAAGACGGCAATCGCGAAGGCAAACAACGGCAGCACCAGCCGCAAAATCGAAACTGCCTGATAATTTCTGCGGTAGCGCTCCACCTCGCGCATTACGGCGATCTGCATAAACCTCTCGCCCTTTTCTTCCAGCAGACGGGGATTGATGACGACCTTGGGGCGGCCGCCCTCAAAGGAAAACGGCGAAAGAAACTCAACGATGCGCAAAACAAAATCATACCGGCACATGGAAGCGCTTGTATAGAGATCAACACCCGGATCCCCGGGCAAATCAAGCTCCTGTGGTTCGAGCTCGCCATACTGTGCAAGGGGATGGGGAATAAATCGGGTCTTGCCGATCAGCGCCTTGAGCAGCAGCACCGTGACGACAAGGATGGCAGCGCTGCCCCAGATCGAGGGCCAGACCGCCTTGATGCCCAGAACGGCGATGATGGCCAGCGGAATGCCGATACCCGCTAAATACCATACGTTGGAGCTTCTCCACTTCATGTTGTTCCCTCTCTTTCCTGCTGTGTTCCTGCGTGCGGTATGCGTTTCGTATCAGAGCTTGGAGGCGCAGTCGCGGTCGATGTACATGCGGCAGCCTTTTTTGGTTCTGAGGATGCTGGCGGGGCAGGCTTCGCTGATCTCCCCGGTAAGTGCAGTGGCAGTCGCGCCGGCTTTGCGCTCGCCCGGCACGATGCAAAACAGGTACGGTGCGCTGACCAGCATGGGAACGGTCAGGGTCAGCGCCTCTTTGGGCACCAAGTCAAGGGAAGCGAAGCACTCGTCATGAACCTGCTGCATGC
>JAEXDU010000225.1 GCA_023401495.1 Bacillota bacterium | reverse complement strand
GCTTTATGGAGCACTGTTACGTTTGCTTCTTTCAGCCGCCTGATATATTCCGCCGGGTTATTCCCGGCAGTTTCCACGGCGGGGACCTTTTCCTCCACGATGACGTCGATATAATTGTGGGTGAAATTTGTTTTGGATTCCGCCAGAAGAGAAATGTTTACGCCAAAGGGCCGGTTCGTCAGCTTTTTCGTCCGCCGGATCTGTTCCCGAAGGGCCTCTTTACTCCCCAGATGATTGGAAGATAAAAAGGCGAAACCGCCCGCGTTGCACACGGCGGAAACCAGCTCTGCCTCAGAAAGGCCATACAGGCCGCCGCAAAGAATCGGGTATTTGCTCCCCAGCATTTCCGTGATTTTTGTTTCCATAAAAGCACCTCCTGTTGTTTCTGTACTTTGTATATAGCAAAAACCGTACCATGCTGAAATAGTGTAGGAACCAGACTGTTTTTTCACAGAGTGGGAAAGCCGAAAAGCGAGTGCTTCCGGGAGACGTTTTGAAGAGGGAGAAGAAGATGAGTTGGCATGAATTTTGCTATATCATCCAAGTGAAAAAGGTTCCCCTCGGTAAATTAGTTGTTCTTAAAATTGATTCATTAAAGGAGGTATACAAATGAACGAAAATGCAAAATTGCCGTTTCCAATGCCCAATTACGATCTAACCGGAAAGGTGGCCATTGTAACAGGCGGCACAAAGGGGCTTGGATACGGCGTCGTAATGGCACTGGCGTACTATGGCGCGAAGGTAGTCATTACCAGCAGGCATCAGGATGACTGCGACAGGGTGGCAAAAGAGGTTACGGAGCTGGGCGGCGAAGCGATCGGGATCAAAACAGATGTTCAGGTGAAGGAAGAGATCGATTCGCTGGTGGCAAAGACAGTCGAAACCTATGGAAAACTGGATATTATGGTGAACAACGCGGGTGTGGCCATCACCAAACCGATGCTCGAGATGAGCGAGGCGGAATACAGTACCGTGATGGATTCCAATTTGAAAAGCGTGTTTTTCGGTTCCGCCGCCGCCGCAAAGGAAATGATCAAACAGGGCAAAGGCGGAAGGATCATCAACATGGCCTCGATCGGCGGGCTGATCGGCACCAAGAACATTTCTACATACGGAGCCTCGAAGGCCGCTGTTTTGAACCTGACAAAGGGCATGGCGATTGAATTCGGCAAGTACGACATCACGGTGAATTCTGTTTGCCCCGGCTATGTGAAAACGGCGCTGAACGCAGAAGCGCTCGATAATCCACAGTATCAGGAAAAGATGTTCAAAAAAATCCCGCTCAGAAGATGGGGAAAAGTCGAAGAGGTCGCGGCCATCGTGCTGTTCCTCGCGTCGGATTTTTCAGGGATCATGACGGGCTCCTATATCGTGGCGGATATGGGCACCACCAGCGGCTGATTGTTTTTTCTATTTTAAAATTTAGGGAGGATTTCGATTGTGAGCAGATGGGAAAAAATCGAACGCAAGCCCGCACCGCTTCTGATCCCCGCGTTTGGGCCGCTGAGCGGGATTCGGGTTTTACTCAACGGAACCGTGGTGGCGGCGCCTTTTTCCGCTACGATGATGAGCGATTTTGGGGCGGAAGTGATCGCTCTGGAGCGGCCGAAGGTGGGCGGAGACCCGGCAAGACATCAAAAGCCGCAGATCACGTATGGGGACAAATCCATCAGCGGCTCCTGGATGCAGAACGCAAGAAACAAGCTCAGCGTCTCATTGGAAACGAATTTGAATGTTCCCGAATCCAAAGAGGTTTTTTTGTCCCTGATCAAAAACTCGGATGTCTGGATCGAGAATATGGTCTGGCTGAATAAGCTGGGGATCAGCGATGAGATATTGCTTGAGGTGAACCCCAAGCTGGTCATCTGCCATATCAGCGGATTCGGTACCTCGGGCTTTGGCGGCGAGGAAAAGCATATCAACCGGCCGGGCTATGACCCCCTGGGACAGGCCGAATCCGGGTGGAGCCTGCTGCAGGGCTGGCCGGATCGGGAGCCGTATTATGCCCAGCAGTATGTGGGGGATTATTTGAACGGACTGTTTGCGGTCAACGGCATTTTAATGGCATACATGAACGCCCAGAGAACCGGAAAAGGCCAAAGCGTTGAGGTCAGCCTCACGGAAGGCTGGATGAGGGTGATGGACGACAACTTTACCCTCTGGACGGAGAAGAAGCTCCTGAAGCAGCGGCAGGGGATCAAGCAGACCACCTACCAGCCCGGCGGCATCTTCCCGACCAAGGACGGCAAATACATCAATCTGGGGTCTTACGGCAAGGCCGCGTATGAGAAGGTTCTGAAGGGCTTTGGCATAGACACCGAGAAATTCAGCTACGAAAAGGCAGGCGGCAACGCCGAAGCGGTAGCCAGTCCGCTGGGGCAGGAGCTGGACGCCACGTTCCAGAAATTTTTCCTGGAGCATACCGCCGACGAAGCGCTGGAAATCTGTATCGCCAATAAAATCGGCGCGGCCGTTGTGCGGGATGCCGGGGATGTGTACGAACAGACCCATTGGCGCGAGAGAGGGGATTGGATCAAATACACAGACCAGACGCTGGAAAAGGAAATCGAAGCGTTTGGCTTTGTGCCGAAATTCTCTGAAACGCCGGGGCAGGTATGGCGCGGCGCGCCCGCTTTGGGGCAGGACACGGAACTGGTTCTCCGGCAGCTTCTGGATTACAGCGAAGAGGAAATAGCGGCTCTGAAAGGAAAAGGCGTTATCGACTGAAATTCATAGATTGGGAGGAAAAGTCATGGGAAAATTATCGGGCAAAAATGCAATCGTAACAGGCGCGGCAAGGGGGCTTGGCAGAGAATACGCATTGCGGCTTGCGTCCCTGGGCGCCAATGTAGGGGTTATCGATATCAATCTGAAATCCTTTGAGGAATATACGGCGGAAAAAGAACTGCTCACAGCGGATACCGTGATGGATGAAATCAAAGCGCTGGGGGTCAATTCGGTCGGTGCGGTGGCCGATATCGGAAACCGGGAGCAGGTTTTCGCGGCGGTCGAAACGATCGCCAGGGAGCTGGGGGATATCTCTATTCTCGTCAGCAATGCCGGCGGCGGAATGGGCCCGATGGATGGGAACAAAGCCTCTCAGCTCAATTGGGAGCAGTTTCACGCCGTTGTGGAGAGAAACTTTTTTGGAACCGTCTACACCTGCAACGCCGTCGCGCCCATCATGAAAAAGCTTGGGTACGGAAAAATAGTGAACGTGGCCTCCGTGGGCGGGCTGATGGCGAACAGTGACGGCAGCTATTCTCACTACGCTTCTTCCAAGGCCGCTATTATCCATTACACCAAATTGCTGGCACAGGAGCTTGGCCCGTACAATGTTACCTGTAATGTCGTCGCTCCCGGATTTATTTCAACAGCGCGCCTGGTGGCGGGGTATCAGGCCGTAGGCGAAGAAAAATTCACCCGCAATATCGCCCTGGGCCGATTCGGCACCCCCGAGGAATGCGCCAATGCCGTCGAGTTTTTGGCGACGGATTTATCCTCCTACGTCAGCGGAGCGGTTCTGGAGGTAACGGGCGGCACCGTGGGCCGTATTCTGATGAATCAGTGACCAAAAAAGAATAGGATAGAATGGCCGTTCGCCGAAAGGAGTAAAACATGGAAAATCGCTGGAATATTTTGATGGTAGGCGCAGGTACGATGGGGCGCGGAATTGCCGAGGTATTTGCCTCTAAGGGGATTCCGATCACCCTTTACGATGCATTCCCCGAGCAGCTGCCCAAGGCAAAAAAGCTGATTGAAACCGATATGCAGTATTATTTGGAGGAGGGCCTCGTCACACCGGAAGAGATCGAGAATACCAGGCGTTTGGTGTTCTATGAGGAGGACCTGGAAAAGATTGCCCCCAAGGTCAATCTGGTGATCGAAGGCGTGTTTGAAAAGGCCGAGATCAAGCGGGATATTTTCAATAAGCTCGATCAGCTCTGCACGCCGGACTGTATTTTCTGCAGCAATACCTCCGCCTCCAATATTTTTGAAATCGCACAGATCCAAAACCCGGAGCGCCTTCTGATCACTCACTTCTTCAATCCGCCCTATGTCATGCCCCTGGTCGAAGTGGTGCTGGGGCCGAAAACCTCTCTGGAGGTTGCGGAGCAGGTGCGGCAGCTGCTGATTTCAGCGGGCAAAGAGCCTGCGGTCATCAAGCATTACATCCCCGGCTTTATTGTGAATCGTCTCGACAACGTACTCTGCCGGGAAATCGGGTACATGATCAAACAGGGCTGGACCACCGCGGAGGATGTGGAGCGGGCCATCCGCTATACAAGCGGAACAAGGTATTCCTTTGAAGGGCCGTTGTCCCTGCACGATGTGGTGGGATGGGACCTGACGAACACCGTTTCCGGCGATGTCTACAAAACCCTTTGCAATGATACCGGAGAGGACCAATTCGGGAAAGAACTGGTGGAAAAAGGGAACTTGGGCATCAAAACCGGAAAAGGCTGTTACGACTACAGCGGAATCGATATTCCGAAATTTATGAACAAAAGGTCCCATCGGATCATCAAAATGTTAAAGGCAATTCGAGCTTTGGACGATCCCGAATAAATCCGAACATAAATTTTTGGCATCGTGGGTTCGGCTTCTGCCGCATTCCATAAAAGGCGTCCCAAATGTTGTGATGGATTCAACATTTGGGGCGCCTTTGTGATTGCCGGGGGAAATCGGGTGATCCGGATCGCCCGCACGGTTCTGAGCGCGGGCAGTTGTTTCCTTTCTGCACTATGGACCAAAAAACTGAATAAATTTTTTGGATCAAGAAAATAAAAAGTAGACACAATATACTTGTTGGTGAAGATAGCCCGTGATACAATGTATATATAATATACATAAGGGGTAACTGTGATTATGGAGAAACATAAAGCAATTACGACCAAAACGATTCAAAACTGGGACAAGGAATTTCTGTTTGATATTTTAGAGAATATCTCGGACGCGGTGATGATAAACGACGCGGATACCACCATCGTTTATGTGAACCACGCTTATGAAGTGATCCTTGGGATACCTGCGGAAAAAGCCGTCGGCAAAAGGCTGAGGGATATTGAACCGGATGCGATCGCGATCAAGGTGATCGAGACAGGGAAGCCGTCTCACAACATTGTGGATTATTTGCGGACCGTGAACATCCACGCGGTCGGGATGAGCTTTCCTATTTATAAAAATGATGCGGTTTCCGGCGCCGTCTCTATTTTTAACGATGTGTCGGAGATCGACAAGCTGACAAAGGAATTGCAGAGAACGCGGGAAATCAACAAGTATTTTCAGCAGGAGCTGGAAAAAAAGCATTTGCCTCAGTCATTTTCAGAATACATTTATTCCAACAATAACATTAAAGACATGCTGTTCCTTGCCTCTAAGGTGGCGAAAACAGACGCTACCGTTTTGATCCGGGGAGAAAGCGGTGTGGGAAAAGAAGTGCTGGCCCGGGCCGTTTATAAAGAAAGCAAGCGGAATAAAATGCCCTTTATCAAAGTAAACTGTGCCTCTATCCCCGAAAATCTTCTGGAAAGCGAATTGTTCGGCTATGAGGACGGCGCGTTTACAGGGGCGAAGCGGGGCGGGAAAATCGGCAAATTTGAGCTTGCTCAGGGCGGAACGATCTTTCTGGACGAAATCGGGGACATGGCGTTCAGCATGCAGGCCAAAATCCTGCGGGTGCTTCAGGAAAGGGAGATCGAACGGGTGGGCGGCACGAAAACCATCGCTTTGGATGTAAGGGTCATCGCGGCGACGAACAAGAATCTGGAAGAGATGATCGAGCAGGGAACCTTTCGAAGCGACCTGTATTACCGGCTGAATGTGGTTCCCCTCAATATTTCCCCTTTGAGGGAGCGGAAGGATGACATCATATTGCTTTCCAGAAGCCTGCTGGAAAGACTGAATAAAAACAGCGAAGAGAAGGTGTCTCTGTCCTCAGACGTGATCAAGGTGCTGCAAAAATATAACTGGCCCGGCAACATCAGAGAGCTGCAGAATGTGCTGGAGCACGCGAATATCATCAGGACGGGCAATCAGGTGGAAGTAAAGGACCTGCCGAAGTACATCGTTCCAAAAGAATACAAGCTGGATGTGAAGCATTTGGAAACATTCAACCTGAAGTCCAATATTGAAATGATGGAAAAAGAGCTGATCCGGGAATCGCTGCTGAGAAATCATAACAATAAAAGCAGGGCGATCAACGAGCTTGGCATATCGAGAAGGACATTCTATGAGAAGCTGAGCAAATATGGATTCGAATAAAGAGCGGAAGAGGTAATTCATTGAAAAGAACCGGCAAGCATTGCTTGCCGGTTCTTTTCGTCTCCGGACGCCCGGATGCCGTTATTACAAACAATTGGTCGCTTCGTCGTCGGCTTTTTTGAAAGTATAGAATCTATACAATCTTTTTCAGGCTGCGGCGAAATGTTATTTATACTTTATACACCGTCCGGCGCCGCGTTCCCAAGAAAGGATTCGCGGTGCCGGATTTGCCTTTTTAAGGTCTTTTCTCTGTTCACAATATGGAACAGGAGCGGCGTTTGTCCGGTTCATGAAGGAAAAACGACAAACGACTGGGAATCATTGTCTTTTCTGGGCCGGTTGGCACGCCAATTGCTTATCTATCCATTGAACGATGGGGAACAAAGCCTTTATTACAGAATCGAAAGGAGTAAATAAAATGCCAGTAGGAACATTTGAGCAATACCACGAAAGGCTGTTAAAAATGCGGCCTAACATTTATGTAGGGGGGAAAGTGATCGACCGTTCCAGTCCGCTAATCGATTCGGGCCTGTATGTGATGCGGCAGACCTTTGATTGTGCCCATGACGAGAGGTACAGGGAGTTTTGCACCGCTACCTCTCATCTGACAGGGGAAACGATCAACCGGTTTACCCATATTCACCAGACCGAGGATGACCTGTTAAAGAAGCAGAAGATGACAAAGCTTTTGTCGCACAGAGTGGGCGGATGTATTCAGCGGTGTATGGGAATCGATGCACTGAACGCATTGTCTGTTGTTACTTACGAGATGGATCAGGCTTTGGGGACCACATATAACGAGAACTTTTTAAAGTATCTGGCATGGTGTCAGGAGCATGATATCGTCGCCAACTGCGCCCAGACGGATGTGAAGGGCGACAGAATGAAACGGCCCTCCGAACAGGCGGACCCGGATATGTACCTGCGCATTGTGGAAACAAGACCGGACGGGATCATTGTCAGAGGGGCCAAATCCTGTAACTCTTCGGCTCCCTATGTGGATGAGATCATCGTGACGCCCACCCGCTTCATGGGGCCCTCCGATAAGGACTACGCGGTATCCTTTGCGATCCCTGCGGACTGGGAGGGAGTCAAACTGGCGGCTCTTCCGGGCGTAAGACACAAAAGAAACCATATCGATGCGCCGATCGCGCATGTCGGCGATATGGAATCCCTCACCATCTTCGACGATGTTTTCGTTCCGAATGAACGCATCTTCATGAACGGCCATGCAGACCCCAGACAGACGCCTTACGCCGGATTTTTGGCACTGATGTTCGCCCACTTCCACCGGCATTCCTATACGGGCTGCAAGCCTGCCACTTCAGAGGTGTTGGCCAGCATGTCCGCGCTGGTGGCCGAGTACAACGGGATCGAAAAGCAGTCCCATGTCAAAGGGAAGCTGGCGCACATTATCGGGATCGCAGAGGTGGTTTTTGCCTGCGGAATCGCGAGCGCCATCAAGGGAGAAAGATCGCCGTCCGGAACGTATATTCCCGATGAAATCCTGACAAATGCCGGCAGAAAGCTTGCCGGTGAAGAGATTTACAACGAGAATAAAATCCTCGCGGATTTGGCCGGCGGCCTGATCGCGACGATCCCGATGGAAGCGGAGTACTATTCCGATGAGGTCGGCGAGCTGCTGAACAAATATATCATGAGAAATCCCAATATCTCTGCGGAAAATGTCCACAGATGCTTCCGGATGATCGAGGATCAGATGCTCTCCGAATTCGGCGGCGGCATGATCGTCGCGGGTCTGCACGGCGGCGGGTCCCCCGTGATGGAAGAAGTGGCGATGATGTCCAGATATCCGCTGGAAGAACTGAAAGGTATCGCCAAGTACCTTGCGGGCATCGAGCCGGAAATTCCTGTGTTTGACAGGCAGTATGTGACACCCAGAAAAATGCTGGAGAAATTTGCGAAGTATACGAAGTAAGCCAAATGAAATGAGATTGTTTTGAGCGATATATAAACTCTTTATATATCGCTCAAGCACTATGGAGGCAACGTATGGAAATGAAAACGATAGGAGTCGTTGGCGCCGGCACCATGGGGACCGGGATTGCCCAGGCAGCAGCTGTCATGGGTTATCACGTTATCCTGAGAGATATTGAAATGGAGTTCGTCAACGCTTCTGTAAATAGAATGGATCAGTATTTTACGAAGTCGGTCGCAAAGGGCAGGATGACCGCCGAGCAGAAGGAAGAGGCGTTAGGAAAGCTTACCAAGACCGACCGTCTGCAGGATCTGGAAGAGGCCGATCTGGTGATTGAAGCGGTACTGGAGAATATGGAGCTGAAAAAGAGCGTCTTCCAGGAGCTGAATCAAATCTGCAAAAAGGAAACGATCTTTGCGTCGAATACCTCCTCTATGTCGATCACAGAAATCGGGAAAGAATCGGGGCGTTCAGACCGGTTCTGCGGAGTCCACTTTTTCAATCCGGTTCCCGTGATGAAGCTGGTAGAGGTGATCCGCGGGCTCAATACGTCCGATGAAACAATGGAAACCGCGCTGTATTTCGCGCTGTCCCTGGGGAAGACCCCGGTAGAAGTCAAAAAGGATTCCCCGGGCTTTATCGTCAACCGGCTTTTGCTGCCTTATCTGAATGAAGCGGCCAAAATGCTGTCGGAGGGGGTAGCAACCGTCGAGGACATTGATACCGCGGTCCGGCTGGGGCTGAATTATCCGATGGGTCCCTTCCAGATGATCGACTTTGGCGGGATGCAGCTGACGGTGGATGTTCTGAATTATTTTAAAGAGGAATTCAACGACAATTATTATGCTCCGCAGCCCCTTTTAAGGCAGATGGTCCGTGCGGGAAAGCTGGGGCCGAAAGCGGGAGAAGGCTTTTACAAATACGAATAGGGGCGAACTGTCATGCAAAGAAAATTTGAGAATGTGATTTTGAACCTCGATGAGGGAATCGCCACCATCGTGCTGAATCGCCCGCAGGCAATGAACGCTTTGTGTGATGCCCTGAATACCGATCTGCTGGAAGCGATCCGTTCTGTCTATGCGGACGGCACGGTAAGGGCATTGATCATCACCGGCAGCGGCAAAGCGTTTGCAGCCGGTGCCGACATCAAAGAAATGATGAACGCAAATCAGTTCGATGCGGAACGAACGGCGAGAAAAGCCCATTCGATCAACGATATTTTGGAGGGTCTCCCCATCCCGGTGATTGCCGCGGTGAACGGCCCAGCACTGGGGGGCGGCTGTGAAATCGCGCTGTCCTGTGATTTTCGGGTCGCGGGCGAAAGCTCGGCGTTCGGCCTGCCCGAGGTGGGCCTTGGGATCATCCCCGGGGCCGGCGGGACGCAGCGCCTTACCAAGATCGTCGGCCCTGTCAAGGCAAAAGAAATCATAATGGCCGGCAAAGT
>JAEXDU010000159.1 GCA_023401495.1 Bacillota bacterium | reverse complement strand
AGGCAGGCCCTTGAGCATCGTCAGCAGCGTCATCAAATCGCCGAATACGCGGCCCGATTTGCCGCGCACCAGCTCGGCAATATCCGGATTTTTCTTTTGCGGCATGATGCTTGAGCCGGTGGAAAATGCATCGTCCAGCTCCACAAATTTAAATTCCCAAGAGCACCAGAGGATGATCTCCTCCGAAAAGCGGGAAAGGTGCACCATCGCAAGCGACACGGCCGCGGCCAGCTCCACGCAAAAATCGCGGTCGGCAACGCCGTCCAGGCTGTTCTGGCTCACACCCGAAAAGCCCAGCAGACGGGCAGTCAGCTCACGGTTTAAGGGGTAGGTCGTCCCTGCCAGAGCGCCGGAGCCGAGCGGCAACACATCCATACGTTTGTACGCGTCGCCGATGCGCTCTACATCGCGCAGGAACATCTCCGCATAAGCCATCAGGTGGTGCCCAAAGGTAATCGGCTGCGCCCGCTGCATGTGGGTATAGCCCGGCATTACGTCCTCGCTGTGCAAAATCGCCTTACGGCACAGCACCTCGATCAGCTGCCGAAGCTGTGCCTGCAGCACACCGCATTCCTTTTTCAGGTAGCAGCGCAGATCGAGCGCTACCTGATCGTTGCGGCTGCGGGCGGTGTGCAGGCGCTTGCCCGCGTCGCCTACACGGGCGGTCAGTTCCCCCTCCACGAAGGTGTGAATATCCTCTGCGTTCGGGTCGATCGCAAGCTTGCCGCTCTCAATGTCCTGCCAGATACCCTCAAGGCCGCCGCAGATCACATCCGCCTCGTGCTGCTCGATCACGCCGCACGCGCCCAGCATGGTTGCGTGCGCGATGCTGCCCTCGATGTCTTCTTTCGCCATCCGGCTGTCGAAAGAAATGGAAGAGTTAAAATCATTTGTTTTCGGGTCGACTTCTTTTTGGAACCGTCCTGTCCAAAGCTTCATGTGATTGCCTCCGTCATTTTGTTCTGAAAAGCAGACGGGGGCGAACAAAATGTTGTCCGCCTCCCGCCAAATCCCACGCCGAAGCCGGCAGGATTATGATTTTCTCTTCTGCGCCATCACCTTCAGCGGCAGGCCGAACAGGTTAATAAAGCCCGTGGCGTCCGCCTGGTTGTAAACCTGGTCCTCGCTGAATGTGGCGACTTCTTCGTCATACAGGGAGTAGGGAGAGGTTACGCCGGCGTCGATGATGTTGCCCTTGTACAGCTTAAGCTTCACATCGCCGGTCACATACTGCTGGGTGCTGTCCACAAAGGCGGAAAGCGCCTGACGCAGAGGGGTGAACCACTGGCCGTTGTACACGATATCAGCAAACTTCAAGCTGATTCCCTGCTTGTAATGATACGTTTCTTTGTCGAGCGTGATCTCCTCCAGCTTGTTGTGCGCGTGGTACAGGATCGCGCCGCCGGGAGTTTCGTACACACCGCGGGACTTCATGCCGACCAGCCGATTTTCCACCAGATCGACAATGCCGATGCCATTCTTGCCGCCCAGCTCGTTCAGCTTCCCGATCAGCGCAACGCCGTCGAGCGCCTCACCGTTGAGCTTTGTGGGCACTCCCTTTTCAAACGAAAGGGTGATGTAGGTCGGCTCATCGGGAGCCTGCTCGGGCGAAACGCCGAGCTCCAAAAAGCCCTCTTTATTGTAGTGCGGCTCGTTCGCCGGATTTTCTAAATCAAGGCCCTCGTGCGACAGGTGCCACAGATTCTTATCCTTGGAATAGCTGGTTTCTTTCGTAAAGCTCAGCGGAATGTTGTGGGATTCCGCGTACTCGATCTCTTCTTCTCTGGATTTGATGTCCCAGACTCTCCACGGAGCGATGACTGTCATTTCGGGGGCCAGCGCCTTGATGGTCAGCTCAAACCGAACCTGATCGTTGCCCTTGCCGGTGCAGCCGTGGCAGATGGCGTCCGCGCCCTCGGCCTTGGCGATCTCGACGAGCCGCTTTGCGATGATCGGTCTTGCAAAAGAAGTGCCCAGCAGGTATTTGCTCTCGTAAACCGCATTCGCCTTCAATGTCGGCCAGATATAATCCTCGACAAAGGTCTTTTTCAGGTCCGCGATATACAGCTTCGCCGCGCCGGTTTTTCTTGCCTTTTCTTCCAGGCCGGCCAGCTCGCCGTCACCCTGACCAACATCCGCGGCCACCGCGATGACCTCGCAGTCCTCATAATTTTCCTTCAGCCAGGGGATGATGACAGATGTATCTAAGCCGCCGGAATACGCCAGCACAATTTTCTTGATTTGCTTTGCCATAAGTAGCACTCCTTTTTCATCAATCTTTTTTCCACGCTAAGTCTTGTGTTTAATTATACGCTTTAAGTTCAAAAAATCAACCCTAATTTGCATAATTATTCAATTTATCCATTCGCGACAAAGATTGACCCAAAAGCCTGCCCCGTTTGGATAGAATGAATAATTCCCAGTCTGAGCGCGCGCACCGCAAAATCCGCTTGCATTTTTTCCATATGGTGGGTATGATAAAAATGAAACGAATCAAAAATGGAGGTTACGATAATGTTGGAGAAAATCAAGCCGGAAGACCTGTCGATCAATCCCTTCACCCTGATCGGCAAAGAATGGATGCTGATTTCCGCAGGGACCGAGCAGAAATATAACATGATGACCGCCAGCTGGGGAGCCCTGGGGGTATTCTGGGGCAAAAACGTAGCCAGCGCATATATTCGCCCGCAGCGGTACACTCTGGAATTTGTAAATGAGCAGGAATATTATGCCCTGAACTTCTTCGAGGACTCCTACAAAAAAGCGCTGGCCTACTGCGGCGCCCATTCGGGCCGCGACGTAGACAAAGTAAAGGAGAGCGGGCTGACCCCTGCCTTTGACGCGAAAGCGCCGTACTTTAAAGAAGCGAAGCTGGTGCTGATCTGCCGCAAGCTGCATTGCCAGAAGCTTGACCCTGCCGGGTTTATCGATCCTACTCTCGATGGCCAGTGGTACCCCGAGAAGGACTACCACAACATTTTCCAAGGCGAAATTGTAGAGGTACTTCAGAAAAAATAACTATTTTAGTCGAAAGCCGCTCTTGTTGTGGGAGCGGCTTCTTTTTATCTCTAACTACGTGTGCAATCGAGAAAACAGATGATTTTTTCTGCATAGCTTCACCGTGGAGTTTCTGATGGCGCAAGCCTGCCCCTCATGCCGGGGCGGGCACTTACTTTCGCTGCGAGGCGGCGTTAAGCAAAGGCTCGCCAAAGGACACCTTTGGAATCCGTTTGGGGAACAAGCCCTGACTGCACCAACAAAAGCTATCTGTAAGGCGCTCCAATGAAAATGCCCACTCTCCGAGTTTTATCTGGAAACAAGCCTTGCAATCCCGTCTGTCGGCGAGCATTTTCAGAGCGCTCTCGTCGGCTCGCCGTTTTTTTGATACGAAAGCTTCCGTCAAGACGGTTTTCGCGTTAGAACAGCAAATTTATTTTGCGGGCCGTATCGCAATGTATGTGCAACTCAACCTGCCCAAATATGACTTTTCTTCACATGAAGATTAAACTTTTTGTTAAAATTAGCACTCTCGTGTTGACAGTGCTAATTCTGCATATTATAGTATAGACGTACCAAGAAAGAAGATCCTAATCAGGAGCTTCCAAGTGGGCATGAAGATCAGAATTTGATAGGAGGAATGATTTATGCTGCCCAGCCTTTTTGGTGAAAATCTATTTGATAACTTTTTTGAAGACCCGTTTGAAAAGAGCCTCTTCGGCGGCCGGAACCCGCTGTATGGCAGACGCGGCCAGAATCTGATGAAAACCGATGTGAAGGAGCTGCCTCAGGCATATGAGCTGGCGGTGGACCTGCCCGGTTTCCAGAAGGATGAAATCCATGTGGATCTCAGCAATAATTATCTGACCATCAGCGCTTCAAAGGGTATGAGCAAAGAAGAGAAAGATAAGGATGGCCGGTATATCCGCCAGGAGCGTTACAGCGGCGCCTGCTCGCGCAGCTTCTACGTCGGCGATGTAAGACCCGAGGAAGTCAGCGCAAAATACGAGAGCGGTATTTTGACACTCTCGTTGCCCAAGAAGAACGCAAAGGCTCTGCCGAGTTCTTCTGAAATCTCAATTCAATAAACTGAGCGCGGCGGAGCAATGCTTCGCCGTGAACAATCAAAAGCCCGTTCCGGCTTTCAGCCGGAACGGGCTTTTTTCTGTCCGATCACTTTTTCAGGTACTTCAACCAAGACCGCGCAAAGCAGATAACATAATAAAGTCCTGCCGCCAGCAGCACCAGAGAGCTGAACCTGGCCAGGAAAGACACCAGCAGCATGACATAGGCCATCGCCAAAAACAGGGCCGAAACTCTCCAGGCATCCAGCAGCTGTTCCGTATCCATTGGGCGGTGCAGCTTTACCTCTACCTGGTTGATCGCAAAAATCAGACGGTACGAAACGAACAGTGCGGCGCAGGTCATCAAAACCCGCAGCACCAGCAGGCCATACACACCCAGCAAATTCGTTACACCCAGCGCGTCCAGCACATAGATAATTCCGGTAACAGGCAGCAGAATCAGCGAATACAGGCGGGTGTCCTCAAATCGGTCGCCGTACGAATCAAGCTCCTTTGCACCGAACCAGAGCAGTGCGTACCCCACAAAATCCGGCAGCAGACCCAGCACGCCGTTTCCAAACGGAAGACTGTAATCCAGAAACAGAAAAATAGTACCAAGCAATAGTTTTGTCATTGTGCTTCCCTCTCCCCTCATATTCTCCATCATACAGAAAAAAAGGCCTGCAAAGCAAGCCTTTTTGAAAAACAAACGAAAAGATTCGTCAGGAAAGCAGCATCCGGTCGTTTACCAGCGCATCGCCCTGCGCGGACTGGAACCGTTTGAGCAGCTCCTCTACCGTCAGGTTTTTCTTTTCCTCTCCCTCAATATCGAACAGGATCCGGCCCTCGTTCATCATGATGATGCGGTTGCCGTAGGTAAGAGCATCCTTCATGTTGTGCGTGACCATCAGCGCGGTCAAATTGTCGCGCTTGATGAATTCATCGGTCAGGCGCAGAACCGTCGCCGCCGTTTTGGGGTCCAGCGCGGCGGTGTGCTCATCGAGCAGCAACAGTTTCGGCTTTTGCAAAGTCGCCATCAAAAGCGTCAGCGCCTGACGCTGACCGCCGGAAAGCAGGCCCACCTTACTGTTCAGGCGGTCCTCCAGGCCAAGCTCCAGCACCTTGAGCTGCTCGCGGTAAGCGGCTCTCTCTTCTTTTGTAATGCCCCAGCGCAGCGTGCGGCTTCGGCCGCGGCGGTTGGCCAGCGCAAGGTTCTCTTCAATCCACATGCTGCCCGCCGTGCCGCGCATCGGATCCTGAAACACACGGCCCAGCAGCTTTGCGCGTTTAAATTCCGGCAGGAAGGTGATGTCCTGACCATCCAGCTCAATTTTGCCGCCGTCGCAGGGGAACACTCCGGCGATCAGGTTCAGCAGGGTACTTTTACCCGCACCGTTTCCGCCAATGATCGTGGCGAAATCGCCCGGCTTCAGGTGAAGGTTCAGATTGACCAGCGCCCTTTTTTCATTGACCGTGCCTTTGTTGAAGGTACGGCATACATTTGTCAGTTTCAGCATTGCCATTCCTCCTTAACCCTGTTGGTTCGGCTCGTCGGGATCCTTGTCCGAATCGTCGATCGCGTCTTCAAGAGCCTTGTCGGGCACCATTCTGCCCGGGCTGTTTGCCGCGCGGCGAGCCATAGAATCCTGGAACATCCTGCTCATGGTGGGCGTGAACAGCGCCAGCGCCACCACAATGGAGGACAGCAGCTTCATATCCTGCGATTTCAGGCCGTAGAACAGAACCACGGCAATAATGATGCGGTATACCACCGAGCCCGCGATCATGGCGATCAAGCGCGGCAAGAAGCCCATGATGCGCCCCAGAAGCACTTCACCGATAATAACGGAAGCAAGGCCGATTACGATGGTACCGATGCCCATGCTCACATCGCCGAAGCCCTGCACCTGCGCCACCAAAGCGCCGGAGAGGCCGACAAGACCATTTGACAGCACCAGAGCCAGAATAACCATGGTATCTGTATTCACACCGAGCGAACGCACCATATGGGGGTTGTTGCCGGTCGCCCGGATGGCACTGCCCAGCTCGGTTCCAAAAAACCAGTAAAGCAGGAAGATCATCGCAACCGCGACCACGCCGCCCAGCAGAAGCTGTGCGTTATAGCGGGAGAGCATGGGCAGCCAGCTGCCCACCTGCACGTCCACCGTATCCACACCGAGCAGGGGGACGTTGGCCCTGTCGTGCATGACGCGCAGATTGATCGAATACAGCGCCGTCATGGTTAAAATTCCCGCGAGGATTCCCGGGATTTTCATTTTCGTATTCAAAAAGCCGGTAATAAATCCGCAGAGCATACCGCCCATCAGCGAAAAAATCAACGTAAGAAAAGGGTTCATCCCGCTCTCGGTCAGAATGGCGGAAATCGCGCCGCCAGTAGCGAACGAACCGTCAACCGTCAGATCCGGAAAGTCCAGAATCCGGAAGGTAATGTAAACGCCGAGCGTCATAATTCCCCACAAAACACCCTGGGCCACCGCGCCGTGAACGGCCCCCAGTAAATTCATTAGCTCCATATCGTTCCTCTATTCCGTGTATTAATAACAGTTTCAGGCGGTGAGCCGCCCCACCGCCTGAACTCCGCATTTTGCGCAGGCAAAACACGGGAACATTCAATTAATTATTGTAAACGAATTTTAGGGAGATTGCAACCCTTTATTTCTGGGAAGAAGCGGCGGAAGCCAAGGCGTCCTGACCGTTCTTGGTGATGGAATCCGGAAGCACCATGCCCATTTTGGCAGCCGCTTCACTGTTGTAGTAAACATCCAGCTGATCCTGATACTCGATGGGCATATCGCCCACTTTTGCCTCGCCTTTCAGCACCTTAATCGCCATTTGGCCGGTCTGATAGCCGAGCTTTTCGTAATTGAGACCCACCGTGCAGGTTCCGCCGTCAGTTACCATGCCGATCGCGCCCGGCACCACCGGCAGTTTGTTTGCAGAAGTGACGGCAGTCACATTCTTCATGTTCGAAGCCATCAGGTTATCAGTGGGAATATACACGCCCTGCACCTTGCCAACCATGGACTGCGTGACCTGCTGCACCTCGTTGGAGTTCGAGGCAGTAAAATCCTTATACTTCAGGCCCAGCTCGTCGCAGGCCGCCTTGGCCCACTCGATCTGCAGCTTGCTGTTCGTTTCGCTGGAGCTGTACAAAAAGCCCACTGTCTCCAGCTCGGGGACGAGAGTTTTGAGCATTTCGAGCTGTTCCTTCACCGGCGTTTTGTCGCTGGTGCCGGAAACATTTCCGCCGGGCTTTTCATTGCTGGCCACCAGCTTTGCGTCCGCAGGATCAGTGATGGCGGTGATCAGAATCGGGGTATCGGTGATGACCTTCGCCACGGCCTGCGCGGCGGGGGTGCCGATCGCGAGAATCAGATCCGGCTTTTTGTTCGCCAGAGTATTTGCGATTGTCACGCAGTTGGCCTGTTCGCCCTGCGCGTTCTGCACATCATAAATGACATTTTGGCCTTCCACATAGCCCGCATCCGTCAGTGCCTGCTGAAAGCCTTTCAGCGAAGCATCCAGAGAAGGATGAGTCACCAGCTGTGCCACGCCGACGGTAATCGTTTGTTTGTCGCCCGCGCCGGAATTCTCCGCGGCCGCAGACGAGGCGCTGCCCGCATTCCCGCAGGCTGTGACAGACATCGCCATCACCGCAGCCAATGCCGTCGCGGCGATTTTGTTTCTTATTTTCATATTCGTCCTCCTCAAAGACGCTTTATCTAAGTGAAGCGTTCATTGTTTTAAAGCATCAAATCAATAGCTGTATTTTACTCTGCCCCGAAAAAAATGTCAAGTACCGATTTCTCGCTTTCTTCCGCAAAGAAGGCGAAACCTCACATTTTCTCTGCCTTTCAAAAATGGAACAGACAAAAAAAGGCAGGTGGAATGCGTTCCGCCTGCCTTAACCCGGCAACAAGCACCAGATTTTTCTTTATTATTTTGCCGCTGCTACATCTTCGCCCTTAAGGATTCTCTCGGGGAGAGTAATTCCCAACTGCTTTGCAACCGCGCTGTTGTAAGAAATGGTGTATTCGGTCTGGTATTCGATCGCCATATCGGCGGGCTTCGCCTCGCCTTTGAGCACCTTCGCGGCCATCAGGCCGGTCTGGTAGCCGAGCTTCTCGTAGTTGATGCCCACGGTGCAAAGGCCGCCGTTCTGTACCGGGCCAACCTCAGCAACGATCAGGGGCAGCTTCGCGGAATTGGTGACCGCGGCCACGTTCTTCATGCCGGAAGCCAGAATGTTGTCGGTGGGGATGTAAACCGCCTGCACCTTGCCGACCATCGACTGCGCGACCTGCTGAATCTCATTCGTGTTCGAAATGGTGAACTCCTGATATTTCAGGCCCAGCTCCTCGCAGGCGGCCTTGGCCCATTTGGCCTGCAACTGGCTGTTTGTTTCGCTGGAGGTATACATGATGCCGACCGTCTGTACGTCGGGCACGATCTCCTTAAGCATTTCGATCTGCTCCTTCACCGGCGTTTTGTCGCTGGTACCGGAAACATTTCCGCCGGGCTTTTCATTGCTGGCCACGAGCTTCGCGTCCGCCGGGTCTGTCACCGCCGTGATCATCACCGGGGTATCCGTAATTACTTTCGCCACGGCCTGCGCCGCCGGAGTCGCGATCGCGAGGATCAGATCGGGCTTTTTATTCGCGAAGGTATTCGCGATGGTGATGCAGTTCGACTGCTCCCCCTGTGCGTTCTGAATATCATAAGTAACGTTTTTGCCTTCTTCAAAACCCTGAGAGGCAAGGCCATCCTTAAAGCCCTTCAAAGAAGCATCCATCGCCGGGTGAGTCAGCAGCTGAGCCACACCGATATTGATCATCTTTCCGCCTTCGGCAGAATTGGCCGCAGAAGCCGCTGCGGACGAAGAAGCCGCGCCGCCGTTCCCGCACGCGCCCAAAGAAGCCGCCATCGCAACCGTCAGAACCGCTGCGATCATTTTTCTGAATTGTTTCATATTCTCCTCCTTTTGCGGTACGCTGACCGGCCGCAAACGATTTATTGGTTTAAAGCATCAATAGCTAAAAGTAATTGTACTCGCCATATGGCAAAAAGTCAACCCCTGATTTTTTTCTTTTGCCAGAAAATACTTTTTTGCTCCTTTCCGCGCTTTTTCGACAAAGAAAAAGCAGCATAGCCCAACAAAAATCATGCTTTCAGCGCGTGAGCGGCAACACCGCTCCATAGTTTCCGCGCGGCGCTCCGGCGTCTAAACCGGAAATTCCCCGCGGAATTCCTTTTTGTAATTTAGTCACAGACGACGCCGGGGAATGTTGCTATACTGTAAAAAAACAACAAGGGGGCAATTCAAATGGCAGTTATCCATTTGACCAAACATAATTATCAAAAAGAGGTTCTGGAATCCGAGCAGCCGGTGCTCATCGATTTTTGGGCGCCCTGGTGCGGGCCCTGCCGAATGCTCGGCCCAACCGTGGAGGAGCTCAGCCACGACCTGGAAGGCAAAGTAAAGATTGCAAAGATCAACGTAGACGAGGAGCAGGAGCTCGCGCAGGCATTCCGCGTGATGAGCATCCCGATGCTGGCGGTGATGCGCGGCGGCAAGCTGATTTCTTCTTCCGTCGGTCTGCAGCCCAAGGCAAAAATCATGAAAATGCTGGAGAAATAAGCTTTGAAAAAGCAAAGCCTTTCAAAAGATACAAGGGGGAATGACATCACATGAAGGTGATTATCATCGGCGGAGTGGCAGGCGGCGCGTCTGCGGCTGCCCGCCTGCGCCGTCTGGACGAAACGGCACAAATCATTCTGCTGGAACGCGGTCAATATATTTCTTACGCCAACTGTGGTCTGCCTTATTATGTAGGCGGAGAGATCAATCAGAAAGAGGCCCTTACCCTGCAAACGCCGCAGAGCTTCCGCCAGAGGTTCGGTATTGATGTGCGTACCGGACACGAGGCTGCGGCGATCCGCCCGGAGAAAAAGACGGTTCTCATCCGCGATCTCGCCGCCGGAGAAGAGTATGAGGAATCCTACGACAAGCTGATCCTCTCGCCCGGCGGTGAACCGGCCCGCCCGCCGATTCCGGGTACGGATGACCCGCGCGTCTTCACGCTGCGCACCGTGCCGGATGCCCTTCGCATCCGGGAATACATCCAGCAGAACCGTCCCCGCCGCGCGGTGGTGATGGGCGGCGGCTTCATCGGCCTTGAAATGGCCGAAAACCTGATGCGCGCCGGTGTTTCCGTCACCGTGGTGGAAGCGATGGATCACGTGATGGCGGCGCTGGATTACGACATGGCCTGCGAGGTACAGGAATACCTGCGCCACCAGGGGGTTGCTCTGGTGCTCTCGCAGAAGGTTACCGCAATCGACCCGCAGGAAAACGGCCTGCTCGTCCACCTGGAAAACGGCAAAACGCTGGATGCCGACCTCCTCCTTCTTTCGGCAGGCATCCGGCCCGAAAGCGCGCTGGCCCGCGAGGCCGGCCTTGCAGTCAATGAGCGCGGCGCCATCCGCACAAACAGCCACATGTGCACCTCCGACGAAAACATTTACGCCGTAGGCGACGCCGTCGAGATCACGAACCTTGTCACCGGACTGCCCGGCTATGTGCCGCTTGCGGGCCCGGCCAATAAGCAGGGGCGTATCGCGGCGGATCACATCTGCGGGCTGCCCAGCGAATACCGCGGCACGCAGGGTTCCTCTGTGATGAAGCTGTTCGATATGACGGTCGCCTCTACCGGCCTGAACGAAGCCGCAGCCAAGGCCGCCGGCCTGAACTGCGATAAAATCCACATCTTCTCCCCCTCCCACGCCACCTACTACCCCGGCGCGGCCAACCTGACGATCAAGGCTTTGTTTGAACTGCCGACCGGGCGCATTCTCGGCGCACAGGCGGTCGGGTTTGACGGCGTCGACAAACGCTGCGACGTGCTGGCCACGGCAATTCGCGCGGGCATGACCGCCTATGATCTGGCAGAGCTGGAGCTGTGCTACGCTCCCCCGTATTCCTCCGCCAAAGACCCGGTAAACATGGCCGGCTTTGCGATCGAAAACATCCTCACCGGCAAGGTACGACAGTTCCATTGGGATGACATCCCCCGCGTAGTGGATGACCCGAACGCCGTGCTGCTGGATGTAAGAACCGATCTGGAGTGGCAGAGCGGCTCCATCCCCGGCGCGGTACACATTCCGCTCGATTCCCTGCGTGAAAATCTTGCGGAGCTCAATCCCGAAAAAGAAATCTATGTCCACTGTCAGAGCGGCCTGCGCAGCTATTTGGCCTGCCGCATCCTCTCTCAGCACGGCTTTTCCTGCTATAACCTGTCCGGCGGCTACCGCCTGTACAGCCTGGTCCGCGGCAATCAGTCCTACGACAACGCACCCGCCCACCCGTGCGGGATTCGGATCTAACCCGCGAAATTTGTTACACAAAAAAATTCCTCTCCCTTGAATAAATCAAAAGCAGACCTTATACTGATGATATAGCAATACCCTTTCAAAATGATGTGGATTCTTCCTCTGTCCGAAAGAGAAAATCAATCATTTTTCAGTCTGGGATTGCGATACAGATAAGGTCTGTTTTTGTTGGGGGTGTTTTCATGGAACAGATTCCGATTGCTCTGGAAGAGATTTTTCCCCAGTGGGAGAAGCTGACTCCCCGGCAGCAGCAACTGGTGCGCGCACAGACCCATTCCAAGCGCTTTGCGCGGGGCCAGATTCTGCATCAGGGGCACAACGACTGCTCGGGCCTGCTGCTGGTGCGCGACGGCCAGCTCCGCGTTTTCATCGAATCCTCCGGCGGTAAAGAGGTTACCCTGTACCGCCTGTTCTCGTGGGATATTTGTCTGTTCTCGGCGTCGTGCATCATGAAAAACATCAGCTTTGAGCTGCACGTGCAGGCGGAGCGGGATTCCGACGTTTTTATCGTCCCCCCGGCTCTGTACGAAAGCCTGATGAAGGAATCTCTGCCCGTCGCGGATTACACCAGCCAGCTGATGGCCTCCCGCTTTTCCGACGTGATGTGGATGATGGAGCAGATTCTGTTCACGAGCTTTGACAGCCGCCTTTCCGCCTTTTTGCTGGAGCAGAGCGAAATCGAAGGCTCCGACTCACTCACCATGACCCATGAGGAAATCGCACGGCACCTGGGCAGCGCCCGCGAGGTTGTCAGCCGCATGCTGAAATATTTTTCCGACGACGGTCTGGTGCAGCTTTCGCGCGGCCGGGTTACCCTGCTCGACTCCAAACGCCTGCGCGCGCTGGTGCAATAAGCGGTGTTTTATTGTATTTCCCAAATATCTTTGAAAGCAGGCATATACGGCTTCATCCGTCCTTGTTTTCGCAACAGTATCACTGCCTTTCGAGTTTCACATTGCCACAAGTAAAAAAGAGGCCCTGACTTTCTAAGTTCGTTTTCATATTTTCCCCATATGTATTGATACACTTCAATGCTTTTCGCTCTTCCTCCCATTTTTTCTAAAGAAGTGTATAAAATATTAGGAAAATCTTTGTTGTTCATGATTCACACCTTCTTAAAAATTAATTAAAAAAAATAGATATATATTAGGATTTTTATTTATAATTTACATAATAAAACTATTCTCCCTATAAGTCAATCTTTTAAATATTTTTTATTCAATACAAGATACTTGAATTTTAATTAATTTCTGCTATTCTTTATAGTATAGAAGGTCAAGACAGGAGGTCACTCCTGTCTTGTGGATTGAAATAAGTATCTTGTATTGAAAGCAGTTGTTTAAAAAGGCTCGGAAACTCTGTGAACAGAGCTCCGAGCCTTTTTGTTTTTCATTTGTTTTCAACTTCTATCTCTTTCAAACCCCAGATACCGCGTTCCCTGAAAGGTCAGGCGGCCCCGGTCGCCCTCCGCCAGCATTCCGTATTCCGTGCCTTTTACATGGAATTCGATCCGGTCGCCGCTTGCCACCTCAAAGGTGGCGAAATAGGTAGTGGAGGTATCGTTGGTTACCATGTCCGGCCCGGTATTGTTGGTGTAATGGTGCACAGCGGTACGTTTTGCCACAAGACGCGCCAGCACGGTCAAAACGGGAGACTCATTGTTTTTATGCCACTGTGAGATGCCCTTTACGGAACGAACAAGAATCGTGCCGAACACAATCACAAATACCACCGTAATAAAAATCGGTACAAAGTGAAACATAAAATCTCCGGATTCGTATGCAAAGTCCATCGCTTCTTCTCCTTTCAGCGGCTGACGTTATAGCTGCTGCGCGTCACAGGCAAACGGGTCGTTATCGCGGTCACGGTTCCACAGGTACTCCGCCCCGAGCGCTGCTTCCTCTGCCGCCTCCTGGCCGAATCGGTCGGCGAGAAATCCCAATGCCATATCGATGCCCGCCGAAACGCCCGAGGATGTATAGAATTTTCCGTCGACCACCCACCGCGCATGATGCACCCAGTTGACTGCCGGATTCACCGAGACGACCCAATCCATCGCCCGCTTGTTAGAGGTAGCCCTGCGGCCATCCAGCAGGCCGGTTTTCGCCAGCAAAGCCGAGCCGGTGCAAACGGTCAGGCAGTAATTCGCCCTCTGCGCGGCCTCTCCCAGCCGCGTAAGGAAGTCATGGTCATGGACGAGCAGCCGCGTCCCGATTCCGCCGGGTACGAGCAAAACTCCCGTCTCGCTTACGTCTTCCAGCGAGCGGGTCACGATTTCCGCTCCCTGCCTGCTGCGCACCATGCCGCCATCCATCGATACATAGTTCAGAAGGTATTCGTCAGACCGCCCCAGAATCTCCACCGGGCCGAACGCGTCGAGCGTTTCAAAGTCCGGAAACAACAGTACATTGAATTCCATCCCGCTCATCCTTTCCACCGGGTTTTCCCGGTCAAAGCACCTTACGCTGTGGTCATCGCTCTGCGCCAGGCCATCGCATATTCCATTTCGTCGGTCACCTCATCCTGCTGCAGGCGAACTTTTGAAAAGCCCTCCCGCAGATAAAAGGCAAGAGCGCTTTTGTTTTTTTCATAAACACAGAGTGTCAGAACCGGGAACCGCCGCTTCCACTCGTTCAGCAGAGCTTTTCCGATCCCACGCGAGCGCACCGGAGCATTGATAAAGATTCCCTCAATATGCCCGTTATCGATCCCGGAAAAGCCAACGATCTTCCCTTCCGCCTCACAGACCAGCACCTGAGCCTGCGGCAGCATCTGCCGCACCATCGGCAGATTTCCTTTCCAGTACTTCTCCGGAATAAAATCGTGCGCCTGCAGATTGGCGGAAAGCCAGATTTCCAGCACCGCGGGCAAATCCTCCTCCCGCAGGGCGCGGATTACGAAAGGCTCCCGCCCGGTTTGCGCACTCATTGCGGTTTCTTTCTCAGCTTGACAATCTGCGTGCCGAACACGCCGCCGATCAGGGTGGCCAGCGCATAAATAATCGCGTAAATCCACGCTCCGGCGTAAAAGATGAACGCAGACGGCAGAAAGATCAGCCCGGCCAGCAGCGCAAACACAAAGCTGCCAAAAGGACGGAGGATTCCGTAAATCAGCGCGCAGAAAAAGCACACCGCAAGCATAATCCCCAAAAACGGCAGCAGCACGATGCCCATGCTGACCATAACCAGAGGCGGCAGGTAAAACAATACCGCCAGCACCAATAAAAACGGAAGCATTCCCGTAAATCGTTTCATTCTTCTCACCCGTACCATTCTCATTATCATATTCATAAGCAGCTTTTCGCTGTTTGATTACAGAATACCATAAAAATGGCAGAAAGGCAAAATTGAGTGTATCGTACCATCATTCTAGAAAACAACGATTTCTTCCCATATCTGTGTCGAGGGAAGAAATCATGATATTGGGCATAACACCGTTTTAAAGTGAATCGGTTATAAAAGACTTTAAATTTATAGCAGACAAAGGAAGGCGGCAGCAGAATTGCAGTGCAATTCTGCTGCCGCCCCAGCCCTGCCGATTCCCTTTATGAAAACCGGCTCAGAAAACGCATCAGATTATCCATGGTAAGGGCCATGTCCTGGCGGCTGCGCAGCTTCGCCTGCGAAAAATCCACCGCCACACGGTTGATACTGAATACCGCGCAGACACCCTCCTCATACACGGCGTCGATTCCGTCGCCGATATCGCCCACCACGGCGATCACCGGCACATCGATTTCTTTGGCGCGGCGGGCTACCCCCACCACGACCTTGCCGCGCAGGCTTTGCGTATCGAGCTTGCCCTCGCCGCTGAAGATGAAATCCGCACCCCTGGCCTTCTGCTCAAACGCGAGCGCATCCAGAACCGTTGTGATTCCCATTTGCAGGCGCGCTTCAAAAAACGCCAGCATTCCGCCACCCATACCGCCTGCGGCCCCCGCGCCGGGAACCTCGTCCAGCGAAACGGAAAGCTGTTCTTTTACCGTCTGCGCCGCACTGCGCAGATTTTGATCCAGTATCCGTACCATTTCGGCATCTGCTCCCTTTTGGGGTGCAAAAACGTATGCGGCACCGGATTCCCCGTACAGCGGGTTATCAATGTCGCACATCGCGATGATTTCGCACTCGTGCAGCAGCGGGTGAAGCCCCTCACGGCTGATTGCGCCGATTTGCCCCAGCGTCGCGCCTGTGGGAACAAATTCTTCCCCGTCTCGATTACGAAACACGACCCCGGCTGCGGCTGCCGCGCCTGCGCCCATGTCATTGGTACAGCTGCCGCCCAGGCAGATAATCAGCTTTCGGCATCCCTGCTCCGCCGCGTGAACCATCAGCTGGCCCACACCGTAAGTAGAAGCCAGATCGGGCCGCATAACTCCCTCCGAGAGAGGCAGGCCCGCGCAGGCAGCCATTTCGATCACCGCCGTATGATCAGGGGTGATCCCGTAAAAAGAATCGATTTCTTCCCCGTACGGGCCTTTCACGCGCAGCGATACCTTTTTTCCTCCTGCAGCCGTTAAAAAAGCGTCTACACTGCCCTCGCCGCCGTCGGCAACCGGGAGGGATAGTACCTCCGCCTGCGGGAAATGCCGCCGGATACTCCCCTCCATAATACGGCACACTTCAAGACTGCTCATGGTTCCCTTAAAGGAATCCGGAATCAGAACAAATTTCTTCACACCTGTTTCACTCCTTTTTCAGGGGTTTACCACATTGACCAGGCTGCCGTTTAAAAATGCTTTCAGGTTTTCCACCGCAATATCCATCAAACGCTGGCGGCTCTCTTTCGGGGCCCACGCGATATGCGGGGTCAGAATCACATTCTTTGCCGTCAGCAGGGGGTTATCCGCCTGAATCGGCTCGGTGGAAACCACGTCGCACGCGGCGCCTGCCACCCTACCGGAATTCAGCGCGTCCGCCAAATCCTGCTCCACGATCAGCGGCCCGCGGGAATTGTTGATGATCATAACGCTCCGCTTCATTTTGGCGATGGTATCTTTGTTGATGATCCCCTGTGTAGACGGGAACAGGGGGCAGTGCAGCACCACCACGTCCGATTCTGCCAGCAGTTCGTCAAGCTCCGCATAGCGCAGCGTTTCGCTTTCCAGCTCCGGGATATGATACGTGTCGTTCGCCAACACGTTCATGCCGAGGGCCTGGGCGATCTGCGCCGTGCTCTGCCCGATTTTGCCGAAGCCGATGATTCCCATGGTTTTGCCGTCCAGCTCGATCAGCGGATGATTCCAGAAGCACCAGTCGATGCTGTTCGTCCAGTCCCCGCGCTTGATCGCGTCGGAATGCTCCCCAATATGATGGCACAGCTCCAGCAGCAGTGCGATGGCAAACTGTGCGACCGCCTTTGTGCCGTATGTGGGAATATTCGCCACCGGAATGCCGCGTTCTCTGGCCGCCTGTACATCCACCACATTATAGCCCGTGGCCAGCACCCCAATATAACGGATGCTCCCACATTTCCGCAGGGTTTCCGCCGTCAGGGGTGTCTTATTCGTAATGACAATCTCCGCGTCACCGATTCGCTCAATGATCTGATCCCCCGGGGTGCGGTCGTAAACTGTCAGCTCGCCGAGGGCTTCAAAGCTGCTCCAGCTCAAATCGCCGGGGTTTTCCGTATAACCGTCCAAAATCACGATTTTCATATCATGCGATCCTCCTGTTTTCACTCGTTCTTTCATGTCAGTTTTCATATATACAGACTCATCCTGTTTCATTTCACCCGGTTCTTTGACTGGATACGCTGAACTCTCTTGCCCCACACAGAATCATCCTGCGGGCAAAGCTTCCAGCGGGCAGTTTTCTTTCATGCGCGTCTTTGAAAGTCGCTGTCGTTCCCGGAAACAAAACACAGGATATACGAAACACGGAACCGTCCAACACCGGCTCCGTGTTTCTCGAATTGAGGGATGAATTAAAGGCCAAGCCGGAAAATACGGTTCGCATTTCTCCACATTACGTTTTCCAGATCGTCCTCATTTCGGATGATCTGCCGGTATTTGGCCAGTTCTACCGGGATCTGATCCAGATTATCGGAGGAGAACAGAATCTTGCTGCAGCCAACCTCCTGAATCATATGCTTTACGGCGTTGGTGCCGCACCAGCTTGGCTCTAAAAATACATTATCCAGCTTCTTTGCCAGCAGGCGCGCCTGCTGGTGGAAGGATTCGGAGCCGGCATGCGCCAGAATCACCGTTACGTCCGGGTGATCCTTCGCGCCCTGGTACACGCTCGTGGGGTCGGCAAACGGAATTCCGTTGCCGGTATGGATCATCAGCGGCACCTTCAGCTCACGGCACACCTCATACACATGGTACGCATCTTTGGAGGAGGGGTGGCACGCGTGCGCGATCGGCGTGATTTTGATCGCAACAAACCCCAGCTCTTTGACACAGCGGAACGCCTCTTTGTCGTAATCCTCCGGGAAAAAGTGAGGATTGATGGAGGCCATACCGAAAAAGTGCTTGCGGGGCGCCATGCTTTTGCAGAACGCCGCGATTCTGTCGTGGATTTTGACATGCTCCGAAAGGTAGGGCCTCGGGATAAACGGCTGGATGATCCCGCCGTCGATCTGGAATTCATCGTAGTACCGGATCAGCTCTTCCTCGCGGTTTTCTTCGTCAAATACCACGTCTTCCCCCAAATGAACATGTGCATCAATAATCATAACAGCTCTGGCTCCTTTCGTTAAGAGGTTTTTACTTCGCAGGCTGTACTGCCCTCACATTTTTTCCTCAGATTTTTGCCGCTGTTTTCCGCCGCGCCAATCAGCAGCACCGCGATAATCAGCGCGCCCTTTACCATGCTCTGCATACCGGCGTTTGCGCCCATCAGCTGCATGCAGGAAATAATCAAATACAAAAACAGCGAACCCACCAGAGTACCGGCCGCATTGGCGCGGCCGCCGGACATCAGCGTACCGCCCACTACAATGCACGCGATGCTGTCCATCTGGTAGCTGTTGCCCATGCCGAGGTAAGCGCCGGTCACACGGGCCGAAATCAAAGCGCCGCACAGCCCGGCCAGAACCGCCGCGAACACATAGGTCAGAATCTGGGTCTTTCCTACATCCACCCCTGCAAGGCGGGCCGCCTCCAGGTTCTGCCCCGTAGCCAGCAGACCCTTGCCGTAGGTGGTGGAGGTCAGCAGAAAATGAATCGCCAGTGCGAGCAGCACTACCAGCAGAATCATCACCGGCACCCCCGCCACACGGAAGGTCGCAATGTTTTTCAGGATGGAGGGCACTGTGAACACATTAAAATTATGCCCGATCAGCATCGTCACGGTCACAATCAGGTAATTCATGGCCATCGTCGCGATAATGGCGGGGATTTTCAGGTGAATGACCATCATGCTGTTGAGAAAGCCCACCAGCACGCCGGACGCAATCACGGCAAGCAGCGCCGGGAGGATCATGCTGTTCTGGCCGTTACACAGGCCCATGCTCACATACGCGCCCAGCGTGATCATGCCGGGAATGGAAAGATCGATCGCGCCGCGGCCGGTGGTAACCACCAGCATCTGGGCCAGACCGGCAATCGCCAGAAAGGAAGCGGTGTAAGCATTGTCGATCAAAGATTTCAGACTCAAACCGTTGCCGCTGCACGTGCCCATCAAAACCCAGAGGACGATACAGCCCGCCGCCGCAAAGAGCCAGCTGCCGTTGCGCTGTGTGAACTCCTGAAGACGAGCGTTTTTCTTTTTCATGCCTTTTTCCCCCTTCCCTTCAGCAGGCGTAGAGACAGAATCAGAATCAGCACCAGACCCTGAATCAGCGCGGTGTAATCTGTGCTGACACTCCACAGGCCGAGCAGAACGCTGATCATCGTCAGAATCACCGCGCCGCATACCGCGCCAAAGTGAGTGACCACACCGCCGGAGAAATACCCGCCGCCGATAATGACGGAGGCCACCGCAAGCATGGTATAGGTGCCGGAGGCGGAGGAATCGGACGCGTTATTGATGGCAGAGGTGATCACACCCGCCATAAAGGCAAGGATGCCCGCCAGCGCATAGACCGCCATAAACGCTTTCGCCTTGCTCCAGCCGGAGTTGATCATGGCGTGCTCGTTGTTGCCGAAGCCCCGCAGCACGGTACCGTAGCATGAACGGTAAAACAGGATTGCGGCGGCCATCAACCCTACCAGCCAGAAGCACAGTGTGTTGACCAGCGGCGTTTCGGAATAAAACACCGTGCGGATCCATTCGGGACAGGTGCCGCCCGGCATTGCCTGCAGCGAGAGCGCTGCGCCCGTCCACAGAAAGGACATGCCCAGCGTCACGATAATGGCCGGGACATTCCGTTTGTAGATCACATAGCCCATCAGTGGGTACAGCGCCAGCGTGCCCAGCAGGGTCAAAGCGCCCACGACCGGGTTGCTGAACAGCAGCGTACAGCACAGAACATTGATGAGGCCGCAGAAATTGCCGATGCCCAGGTCGATATGACCCAGCCCGATGATGAAGGTCTGCCCCAGCGCGCACAGCATCAAAGCCGCAAAGCCCACCACCATCAGCTGCAGGCCGTACCCGCTCAGCAGCATCGGCGACTGAAAGGCGCAGACCGCGTAAATCGCGACCATGGCGATCAGCGCAAACGCATACAGCGGCGCGGTGCGGCGCTTTTTTTCTTCCGCCGGGCCGCGTGCTTCCTCTTCATTCTGAAAGGAAAGCCCCATGATCGTTTCGTGGTCAACACTTGCGCTCTCAAACGATCCCACAATATGGCCGCCGTTGAGCACCAGCAGGTGCGTACAGAACTCCAGCTCCGCATCATCAGAGGTTCTCCAGATCACCAGCTTGCCGCTGGCAGCCGCCTCGCGAAACACCTCATACAAGGCGTTTTTCGTCGGCTGATCCACACCGCGTGTCGGGTCGTCGAGCAGGATGATGTCGGCGTCCGCCGCAAGGGCGCGGGCAATCAGAACCTTCTGTTGGTTCCCTCCGGAAAGACAGGTGATCAGCTCCTTTGTCCCGTCGCTTTTGATATGCAGCTTCTCATACCAGTAGTGAACGGATTCCTCCAGCCATTCACGGCTCAGGTGCTTAAACATTCCGCTGCCCGCCGCTTTGGTAATCACCTGATTGTCGGCGATGGACCAGAGCGGAAAAATCCCCTCTTTTTTTCTGTCACCGGCTACAAACGCAACCTTTCCCGTCACCTTAAGCCCGTTCTTTTTCGATTTTGCCTTTAAAAAGATATCCCGCAGCAGATCGAGCTGGCCGTTTCCCTCCAAACCGGTCAAGCCCAGAATCTGGCCGCCAAAGCTCTCAAAACTGAGGTCGCTGAGTTTTTTGCTGGTGTAATGGTCGCACACTACGCTGATATTTTGATTGACCTCAGGAGTCTCAAAGCTAGAAAGCTCTACCGAACAGCTGCCGCCGCCAATACCTTCCCCCATCAGCTTTACCATGTGCTCCTCGCTGGTTTCGTGAATGGCGCCCTTCCATTTTTCATTGCCGTTCTGCATGATATACACGCAGTTGGCAATCGTCATGATCTCTTTCAGGCGGTGAGAAATATAAATATATGTCATGCCTTCCCCGGCTGTTTTACACAAATATTCCTGAAGCTGCTCTGTCCGCTCAATCGGCAGGGACGAGGTCGGCTCGTCCAGAATCATCAGCTTCATCTTTTTGTCGCTCGTGGCCCGCGCAATCTCCACCATCTGCTGCTGGGCAATGCTGAGCGAATCCAGCCCTGCCGCAACGTCGATTCCGTGGCCCGGGAAAACGCAGTCCAAAGCAGCCCGTGCCATTTCCTGCGCCTGCTTTCGCCAGCCGAACGCATTTTTGATGCTTTGAGACTGCTCTACGTAAAAGTTTTCGTATACCGTCAGGTTCTTGCACAGGGAAAGCTCCTGATGCACGACCCGGATTCCCAGATTTCTGGCCGCCGCCGGGTGATATTCCTTTAAATTCACCTGGCTGCCGTCAAAAATCAGCTCTCCCTCGTCGCACCCGACCACACCCGAAAGCGTTTTGATCAATGTGCTTTTCCCGGCGCCGTTCGCACCAACCAGGGCCAAAATATCCCCCTTATGTAAAGAAAGCGTAATGTCGTTCACCGCGATGGTGGGATAATAGACCTTTCGAAAATGTCTTGCCTCTAAAAGAAGCGACGTATCCTGCTGCTGGACAGGCTCCACCGATTTTGTCATTGCGTCCAAATGCGTTCACCTCAATTCGCTGTTCTGTTACCGTTTGCCGCTGAAAACCCGTAATGCCCTGCTGTGCGAAAAATCCAGTCTATTTACCGGCTTTTGAGATTGGGCGGACCGTCCGAAACGATTTTCCGGAGGGTCCGCCGCTTTTCATTTGCTCAGGGGAGGAACTTATTTCTTCAAAATGTTTTCCACAACATAATCGTAAGACATATAGGGGCTTGCGATGGTACCGGCCTGCAGATCAGCATACTGCCCGATTTCATCCTGATTGATGTAGATAAAGGGCAGATACATTTTCTGAGGCACCTTCACGTCGTTAAGAGCCGCAACAGCCGCCCACAGCGCACCGGCGCCGCAGGAGGGCGTGGAGTTGACGGACATGGTCTCATAGCCCTTTTGCGCCTGCTGGTTCCACCAGGTCATAAATTCGGCGGTATTGTCGCCGATCGTCAGCGGAACCTCCTGCCCCATGGACTGGAACGCATTGACAACACCCATGGAGTCTGCGCCGCAGTGGGTGATCACCGCGTCAATTTTCGGCAGCGACGAAAGCACATTTAGGATTCCCTGCTGGGTAACGGTGGCATCGGCCTGTCCCTGAATCTCTGTCGCAATCTTCACGTCGGGGTATTTCTTCAGAACATTGGTAATGCCCTGATAAATCCCCACGTCGGGCGCCGCACCGGAGGGGCCGCGCACAACGATCACGTTGCCCTTGCCGCCGATCTTGTCCATCACATACTGTGTTTTCTTTTCGCCCATGCTGACCCAGTCATAGTCCATGGTGTAGGCGCCTTCCAGATCAATAATCGAATCAAACGCAATGATCTTGATTCCCTGATCCATCGCCTTTTTGATGACGTCGTTCAGCGCGGTGGAGGATGCGGCATTGATGCAGATCGCGTCCACCTTTTTCAGAATAAAGGAGTTGATCTGCGCAATCTGGGTGTTGACGGTGTTGTCTCCGTTCTGAATCTCATAGCCGGAGATATAGCCTTTCTTTTTGGCCTCTTCGGCCGCCTCGGTAAATGAGCTTACCATCTGTTTGCGCCAGGTGTTGCCGTAAAACGAGTTCGAAAGGCCGATCACATACTTGCCGGATTTCAGCGCATAATCGCCGGAAGCCGCGAGGGTGTCTCCTGCGGTGCTGCTTTCCGGGCTCCGAGCGGACTGCTCAGAAGGGGTGGCGGAGGGTGCGTTGCTGCTGGATTGGCTCGAACCACAGGCAGTCAGACTGAGGCCCATGGCAGCCGCCAATAGCAGTGCCGTGAAACGGTGTGTCAATTTCATGTTGTTTCTCCTTTTTCAATACAATATTGTCAGGCGATACCCGCCTAAGCGATAAACGTGTTACCTGTTAACACAAAGAACATGAATGAAACGCCACGGAACCAATTGCATAAGAACAGAATGATTGCATTTGAAAACCGGCTGCTGATTTCTTCCCCTGCTTTTGACGGCGGAAGAAATCGCCGTTTTTCTGTAAGTAAACTGGATGGGAATGGACTGTGATTCGCTTAAATCTGAGGATTCTCGGGATGAAGCATGGTGGCAATCACCCGATCGAGCACCTCGTCATCCCAGATCTTTTTCCAGTCGTCGCGCAGAACGAGGCGGTTGCCAAGACCGATGGCCACCTTGCACGCGTCCGACACGGGCGGCTTACCGGGCAGCAGACCCAGGAAATTCGCCGTCAGGTTATAGATGTGGCCCGTCAAAAAGGAGATCGCCGCATCGCGCTCGATTCCCTTTTCCTCGGCCTTATCCACGGTTTCCGCCATGGCATACAGGCAGGTCGCGCCAAGCAGCTCCACCAGAGTCGGCTCCAAAAAGGCAATCTGCTCCGAGGTCATCACGTAAGCGTGCAGAACGGGAGCATACATATTTTTTGCCACCTCTACCAGCTGGGCAAAGCGGGCGTCATCTCCCTGAATTTTGCTCATCACGATGTCCTGCTTGCCGCCGCAGCCGCCAAAGCGGTCCTGGCGCGCCTCATAGGTGTCCTGATCCAAAAAATACGAGGGGTGGCAAGGGTGGGCCACACCGAAAGTGCAGTCGTCCCGCAGAATCAGTTCTTTCGCCACCGCGGCTGCGGGGTCTAAAATCAGCAGGCCCGCTCCCGGCTGCATCATCGGGACATAAATTTCCGAAAGCTTTTTGATCAGGGTATCCGGCACGGCAAACACGATCACCTCCGCCTCGGTGAAGGCTTCCTCCACCGGGGTCACGTCCAGGCCGCGGGCGCGGATGCTCTCGACCCCGGCCGGGGAATTTTCCACCAGCTTCAGATCAAACAAATCCGGTCTTTTGGCCAGATTATTGCTTGTGCGCGTTCCCATTTTTCCGCCTGCGCCAATGACTGCAACTTTTACTTTTTCCATTTGAAGTCGCTCTCCTTTTTCTATGTCGCTCTATGTCTGTCCTCCAGATTCCGAACCGGCAAAATGCTACCGATTCAGCGTGGAGCGAACGGTCTGTGCAATGGACTGCGGTGAAAATCCGTAATCATCTGCCAGGGGCTCCGCAGGCCCGGATTCCCCATAGCCGGTCAGCGCAATCCTGTGAACCATCGCCGGATTGTTTTCGCACACCAAACGGCTGATATAAGAACCCAGCCCGCCATTGATGTTGTGATCCTCCACAGTAAACAGCTGATCACTTCTGGAAATCACCTCTAAAATCTGATCCTGCCGCTTGCCGTACAGAATGTTGACGTCCGCCGCCGTGACCAGAATCCCCTCTTCTTTCAGCAGCTCGGCCGCCGCAAGCACACGGTCGAGCACAAAGCCGTTTGACAGCAAAACCGCGTCGGTCCCGTATTCCTTCCACACCGTAATCCCGTCGGTGGAAAACGGCACATTTTTGTCATATACATTCTTTTCGCGGCCGCTTCCGGCCCGCACATAAACCGGCCCGTCAATTTCCGCTGCCAGCCGAACCGCATGGTAGCACTGGGCCGGGTCCGCAGGCGTTAAGATCGTAAAATTCGGGATGCTCGCCAGAATGCCAATATCCTCATAAAACTGATGCGTTACACCCTCCCGCTCGCCGCCGAGTAAACCGGCGTTCACACCGACAAACTTCGCGTTTAACTCCGTATAGCCCACAAAGGTGCGCATCTGCTCGCAGGCGCGCATGGTAAGAAACCCGCAGTAGGTTCCAACGAAGGGGATCAGCCCGCAGCTGGCCAGTCCGGCCGCCACATCCACGGCGCACTGCTCCGCGATCCCGCATTCCACATAACGGCCGGGGTATTTTTCCCCGAACGGCACGGCCCGCATCGCTTTCAACGAATCCGGAGAAACCACCACAATTCTTTCATCCGTCTCGGCCATATCCATCACGGCGGCGGCAAATGCCTCCCGCGTTCCTTTAAATTCAGTCATCTGTCGGCACCCCCAGTTCTTTTACGGCAAGCTCATATTCCTCATCCGTCGGCACACCCTTGTGCCACGCGTTGTTGTTTTCCATGTAGCTGACGCCTTTGCCCTTCACGCAGTCGCAAACAATACAGCTGGGGCGCCCCTTTGTACTTTTTGCCATGGCGATCGCCGCCTGAATGGCCTCTATGTCGTGCCCGCAGATTTCCTGCACATGCCACCCGAACGCGCGGAAGCGGTCTGCCGGGTTATTGATTCCAATGGTCTGTTCTATCTTTTTATAGCTCTGCCAGCCGTTTCTATCTACAAATACGATCAGGTTATCAAGGCCCTGGCCGGTGGCGACATTGGCGCCCTCCCAGCAAACACCCTCCTGCAGCTCGCCGTCGCCACAGATCACATAGGTGTAATATGGTCTGTTTGTAATCTTTGCCGCAAGCGCCATTCCTGCGCCGATGGCAATCCCGTTCCCCAAAGAGCCGGAAGTCATGTCAATGCCGGGCGTATTCTTCATCGAGGGATGCCCCTGAAACATGCTGTGCAGCCCGCGCAGGTGAAAGTGCTCTACCTTTGGCTGAAAGTAACCACGCTCATTGAGTGCGGCATACCAGATGGGACAGGCATGACCCTTCGACAAAATAAAGCGGTCTCTGTCCGGCCAATGGGGGTCGCTTGGTTCTACCCGCATGGCGTCAAAATATAAGGTGGTCACAATATCTGCCGCAGACAATGCCGGCCCCGGGTGACCGTCTTTCCCCTCGTAAACCATTCGTACTGCTTCCAGCCGCAGTTTGCTGGCAATCTTCCGCAGTTCCCTTGTTTCCAATTTCTTTTCCTCCTTATTCACAGCCATTGTATCGTAGAGGCACTCATCAGGATGTTCCCGACCAGCCGCTTGCACTTTTTTAGGGGCCCAGCCCATTCGCCCTTTTTCGAGCATTTCCCCAGTTTATTTCCACAATCTGTATAGTTAATTTCTAAACAAACATCTTATCATGTAGAAAACAACAACCAACGTCGGATGTTTAATATGTAATGCTCCAAAAGGTTTTTCCTTGAAAAAATGATCTTCCTGCGATTTCTGGATGGCCGGTCAAACTGTTGACCGGCCGTTTTTCTATTCTTGATTCTGCAGTGCAATTCCCCAGTATTTATAGCAATAGCTGAGCACTTCGTTCAAATCGGCGGTGCGCCGCTGCACAATAATTTCGGTCAGCTTGCGGTGAGAATCTACCATGTGAAAACGATCATTGCAGGCGATGGCCTCTTCAATGGATTTTTCGCGGGAATGAAGACTGGCGAAAGCGATCATATCGTTCAGACGCGCCGTCAGGTGATTATGCGACGCCTCACAGATTCTTTCCCGATAGTGGATGTCTGCATCCAAAATTTCGGAAGAGGTTGCCTGTACATCCTGCGCCAAAACGATAAAGTGCTCAGAGGCGTCATAAATGGCACGCATATCTTCCTCAGTACCTTTCTGAATGGCAAGAGAAAAAATTCCCCGCTCAATCACCATGCGCAGCTCCAGCAGAGCAAGAGAATCATCATCCTCCAGCAGCAGGCTGCAGGCCCACGGGGTCATCATTTTTTCTGAAAAACGATTCACCACATAAGTCCCATCCGCACGGCGAATTTCCAGCAGACCCAGGGCTATCAGCACCTTAATGGCCTCCCGCACGGAATTGCGGCTCACCTTCAGCGTTTCTACCAATTCAAATTCTGTGGGGATCTTGGTGCCCGGCTTCCATTCCTTTCTGCTGATTTTACCCATCACGTATTCTACTGTAATATCAACTACAGACTTTTTATCTTCTGCCGACAGCTCGGCATCTGTGGAACCCATATATACCATAATTTAAACGTCCTACATTCATTTGATGCGCTCATTATAGTATATAAAATAGGTAAAGTCAACATTTTGGTTTATAATTTTTATTATTTTTTATTTTTAATGCTGACTATTTTTTATCAAACTGAACCGTTTTTATCATATCTCTCAAGAATCCACATACTTACCGGTTTTTTGGCAGAGGAAAGCACCAGTCTTTTTTCTGTGAAATGAGCTTACAAAATACTTTGGTCAAAATTCCTTCGATTTTCATGTAAAATAGATTGACAAACAATTAACAATTCAGATATAATAGGGATGTGAGATATAGTTAAAAAAATAACAATATCATTTATATCGTTCATCCACCCAGTCATTCACTTACATTTTTGAATCGGAGGAATTGAAATGGCTACCAAAAAAGCTCCCGAGATCGCCGTACAGGAACCCGTCGTAGTTGTATACGAGAGCGCAGCAGAGACGCTTGCCCCTAAAATCGCCGCGCTGCGCAATGCCCAGAAGCTTTTTTCTACCTATTCACAGGAACAGGTGGACCAGATTTTTCTGGCTGCAGCCATGGCTGCAAACCATCAGCGTATTCCTCTGGCAAAGCTGGCAGTTGCAGAAACCGGCATGGGGATCGTGGAAGACAAGGTCATTAAGAACCACTATGCTTCCGAATATATTTACAATGCGTATAAAAACACCAAAACCTGCGGCGTGCTGGAGCAGGACGCCTCGTTCGGCGTTCAGACCATCGCAGAGCCGGTCGGCGTGATCGCCGCCGTGGTTCCCACGACAAATCCGACCTCCACCGCCATTTTCAAAATGCTTCTCTGCCTGAAAACCCGGAACGCCATCCTCATTTGCCCGCACCCCCGCGCAAAAGAAAGCACGATCGCCGCCGCGCGGGTCGTCCTGAACGCAGCCGTGGCCGCAGGCGCGCCCAAGGGTATCATTGCCTGGATCGACGCCCCGTCCGTGGAACTGACCAATCAGGCCATGAAAGAAGCGAACCTGATTCTCGCCACCGGCGGCCCCGGCATGGTGCAGGCCGCCTACTCCTCCGGCAAGCCGGCCATCGGCGTGGGCGCGGGCAATACCCCCGCCATCATCGACGATTCCGCAGACCTGATTTTGGCCGTCAACTCGATCATCCACTCCAAAACCTTTGACAACGGCATGATCTGCGCTTCGGAACAGTCCGTGATTGTGCTGGACGGCGTCTACGCGCAGGTCAAAGCAGAGTTTGCGGCGCGCGGCTGCTATCTGCTCAATCCGGACGAAACGGAGAAGGTCCGCCGGACGATTCTGATCAACGGCGCGCTCAACTCCAAAATCGTCGGCCAGTCTGCCCACGCCATCGCAAAGCTTTCCGGCTTTGACGTACCGGAAAACGCGAAGATTCTGATCGGAGAGGTGGAAAGCGTGGAGCCGCAGGAGGCCTTTGCCCATGAGAAGCTCAGCCCCGTTCTGGCTATGTACCGCGCCAAGGATTTTGCCGACGCGATTCAGAAGGCGGAGCGTCTGGTAGCAGACGGCGGATACGGCCACACCTCTTCCCTGTATATTAACACCGTAACCGAACCGGAGCGCCTGCGGCAGTTCACCACCGCGATGAAAACCTGCCGCGTGCTCATCAATACGCCCGCCGCGCAGGGCGGCATCGGCGACCTGTATAACTTTAAGCTTCCCCCTTCGCTGACGCTCGGCTGCGGCTCCTGGGGCGGAAACTCCGTATCGGAAAACGTGGGCGTCAAGCACCTGCTGAACATCAAAACCGTTGCGGAGAGGAGAGAAAACATGCTTTGGTTCCGCGCCCCGGAAAAGGTTTATTTTAAGCGGGGCTGCCTGCCGGTCGCTCTGGGCGAGCTGAAAGATGTGCTGAACAAAAAAAGAGCATTCCTCGTCACCGACGAATTCCTGTTCCGCAACGGATATACAAGGAGTATTACCGACCGCCTTGACGAACTGGGAATCGCACACACGACCTTTTTCGATGTTCAGCCAGACCCCACCCTACACTGCGCCAAGGAAGGCGCGGCCGCTATGAAAGCGTTCGCGCCGGACTGCATTATTGCGCTCGGCGGTGGCTCTGCGATGGACGCCGCCAAGATCATGTGGACGATGTATGAGCATCCCGAAGTGGATTTTATGGATCTCGCCATGCGCTTTATGGATATCCGCAAGCGGGTGTACACGTTCCCGAAAATGGGCGAAAAAGCTTATTTCATCGCCATCCCCACCTCTGCCGGCACCGGCTCGGAGGTAACGCCGTTCGCCGTCATCACCGATGAGACCACCGGCATCAAATACCCGCTGGCCGATTACGAGCTGATGCCCAAAATGGCGATTGTAGACGTAGATTTGATGATGCACATGCCCAAGGGGCTGACCGCCGCTTCCGGCATTGACGCCATGACCCACGCGCTGGAAGCCTACGCCGCCATGCTCGCAACAGATTACACCGACGGCCTTGCGCTGAAGGCCCTGAAAAACATCTTCACCTATCTGCCCCGGGCGTACGAGCACGGCGCAGAGGACCCCCTCGCGCGCGAAAAAATGGCGGATGCTTCTACCATGGCGGGCATGGCGTTTGCCAACGCGTTCCTCGGCGTCTGCCACTCCATGGCGCATAAGCTGGGGGCCTTCCACCACCTGCCGCATGGCGTTGCCAATGCGCTGATGATCACCTATGTCATGCGCTTTAACGCCGATCCCCGCCCGGCCAAGATGGGAACCTTCCCGCAGTATCAGTACCCGCACACGCTGGAGCGTTACTGCGAATGCGCCGATTTCCTCGGGATTCCCGGCAAGGATGAGGAAGAAAAATTCAACGGTCTGATTGCCGCGGTCGAAGAGCTCAAAGCAAAAATCGGCATCCCGAAGTCGATTCAGGCCTGGGGCGTTGACGAAGCCGCGTTTCTGGAGACGCTCGACGAAATGACCGAGCACGCCTTCGACGATCAGTGCACCGGCGCGAATCCCCGATACCCGCTGATGAGCGAAATCCGGCAGATGTACCTTGACGCCTACTACGGGAGATAAGTCTAGGGAAATATCCCGAGAGGTGAATCCTGCAATTTTATAAAAAAGAAGAACAGGGATTTTTCCCTGTTCTTCTTTTTCACGCAAATTCAGATGTTGATCTAAGGCTCTGCTCATGCCCAAAGCAGGTATCCCGAATGTCTCCTCGGGTATAAAAACCACTTGAAACCAGCCTTATAGCTTGGCCAGCATATCCGTCAGTTTGAGAACGGTCTTCCAGTTCCGCGCGGTAGCGGAATCAAAGGCTTTCAATATGCCGATCGCCAGCTTTGATTTGCGGATACTTTCATTGCAAAGAAGATAGATTTCCCGCTCCCCTGCCTGAAACAAGTCTGGGCCAGTGTACTTCTTACAAATATCCTCCAGTTTTAACGGTTCCGGCGGATTCTCTAAAAAATACACATACAGGTGTTCCACCTGCGGATCGGCGGCTTCCGCTTTTGCTATTTGTTCCGCTGAGAACGGCAGGCGATCAACTAAGGTATCTAATTCGTCCATGCTGCGCAGAATCACATCGCTTTCAAACCCAAAGTGTTCCGAAAAGGCGGTATGAATCCTGTCCCGCAAAGGTGCTTCCTCCAGAGCGGCCTCAAAAACGACATTGCCGCTTTGGATATACGTATTGACCTGCTGAAAATCCAAATCCAGCAAGAGCTGCTTTAAATCCTGCATTTTTACAATGTTTTTTCCGCCAACGTTGATCCCTCTGAACAGTGCAACGTATTTCATTGTGATTCCCCCCATGATTGACAGCGGCTTTTGCTGAAAAGAGAATGATTTGTTTTGGATATTATCAATCATAAATCACCAGAAATTCTTTTTCAATCCTACAAGCGAAAGAAGTTGTACTCTTGCAAAATCAGCTTCTTTGGAGAAAACACAGCCACCGGGGAGACTTCACCATGGTCGGCCTGACGATTTGCAGCATATCTACTCGAAACAACAAAAAGGCAGCGCAGCCACAGGGGCCAACTGCATTTTCTATGTGTTCTTAAATCAAACCAGGCACAGAAGAAACCTCGCGCAACCCTTCGGCTCCATGAACCGGGCGCTGTTACAGCTCCAAAAGCTTGATGGCATCTACATACGAAGCGATTCCCTCGGCAACCTTTTTCGCCTCTTTCATCGCAAGAACTACGGTCGCGGGCTGGTGAACGACATCTCCCCCTGCAAAAACGCCTTTTCTCATTGTCATCCCATAAGGCTTCTCTTTGGTGACCACATAGCCGTTTGGATTTACCTCAATGCCTGTGGTAGTGGATACGATTCGACTGGCAGGCTTTGATCCGATTGCAAGCATGATGACATCCGCATCCACATCGATGAATTGATCGCCCTGCTTTAAGGTAATGCCGTTGACTCTTTCGTCGCCGTTAAACCGGGCAGGCTCGGCGTGCCAAATAAATTGAACCCCTTCTTCAAGAGCGCTGTTATACTCCGATTTCAGGGCAGGCATGTCTTCTTCCCCCTTGCGGTATACAATCGCAACCGACCCCGCTCCGGCTCTTAAAGCGGTACGGGCGGCGTCCATCGCAACATTTCCCGCGCCGATGATAACCACTTTGTCCCCCTGTTTTAGTGGGATTTCATCCCTGTCCACATCTCCGCTGTTGTATAGGGCAACCATCCGAAGAAAATAAATGGCCTGAAGGATTCCGATTTTATCTCTTCCGGGCAGATCAATATTTCTTGCCAAAGCAGTGCCGGTGCCGATAAAGATCGCATCGTAATTCCGCGAAAACATGTCGTCTACAGTCAGGTCGGGGCCTATCATTACATTCGTTAAAAAGGTTACTCCCAGGGCCTCGATTTTCTTTATTTCTTTTCTCACGACCTCTTTCGGGAGTCTGAATTCGGGTATTCCGTATATGAGTACCCCGCCGGGTTCATTTTCTTTTTCATAAATGACAACGTTAAACCCCTGCCGGGCAAGGTCGCCTGCCACGGTAAGTCCGGCCGGGCCGGAACCGATCACGGCGACTTTTCCCCTTGTTTTATGAACCAGATTTTCTTTGATCAGTCCCATTTCTGCATCAAAGTCGGCGATGAATTCTTCCAGTTTTCCTACCTGTATCGGGGCGTGCTTTGCATTGAGCACACAGTGGCCCACGCACTGCTTTTCATGCGGGCAAATGCGGCCGCATACGGCGGGCAAATTTGTTTTTCTTGCAAGGATTTCTCTTGCTTCCCCCAAATTGCCCTTTGATAACTGATAGATAAAATCGGGGATATCATTACTGATCGGGCAGCCCTTCTGACACGAGGGAACTTTGCACCTTAAACAGCGTTTTGCCTCATCTATTGCTTCACGCATCGTGTAGCTCTTATAATCCACAGATTTGTCCAAGAATGACATAGAAACCTCCAAATGAAAAGTGATGAATTCATCTTATCATAAAAATTCTTGAATAGAAGCATCATTATTTTTTTAACGAAATAAGTGCACTATAAATACACCGCGCTAATCTTTTTTCAAACAGACTGGGCCGTTTTTCCTTCTGCATACCAAGAAGTGTGCCTGTAAAACCCCGGCCCTGCTCTTATTTTTGCTGCCTGCCCGAAGGATTCACCGGTAAGCAGCATTTTCATTATTTTCTGGGATACGCAGTTTTAATATTGCTGGCCCCGCTCAGATAATCCATACTGACATCGTAATATTTTGCAAGCACCAGCATGCTGTCGAGGGGAATCCGCGTTTTTCCCAACTCATAGTACGTATATGTGGTTCGATCAATATACAGTAGGTTTGCTACATCTGTTTGTGTCAAATCCTTATCCCATCTTAATGCACGAATGCGTTCGAGATACTGCATCATCATCACCCAATAGCAGTATACAATAAAGCACACACTACTATCTGATTTTAACCTGAATCGGGTTAAAATCAGATAGTAGTGAACTGGGTGGCGGCACAATGTGAATGTGAGGAACAATTGATTTCCTCGCCGAAAAAGGAATGGATTGTGGTTCCGTTACCGACAGAAAAAAACAAGGGCACGGATCAGAAATAATTCCAATCCAAGCCCTTGTTTCACTTGATCTTTCAGCCGCTTAATTTACTTTTGCAAGGTCGGCTTTCTCCTGTATTTTAATCTGCTTCACCGGCTGGGACTGTTTCTTTATTTTCTTTCTTCTCAGCCAAATATACACAATCATCAAAGCCAAATACAGCTTGGCGGATAAAAATGCGGTTGCCACCTGATAACCCTGAGAAAGATTCGAAACGGCCGTACCGTCCGCGGCCGTTTGGGTGTCCCACAGGGAGGAACCGAAGCCTGGCAGAATAGCGAAGCCCCATCCCAAATTGATCGCGATTCCAAAAACGCAGATCAATATCATTAACGGAACGCTTGTGTAAGTCTGCAGCTTTTTCCAGCCCTTGGGAGTGAGCCGCTTTCTCGCAAAGTGGAACGATGTGATCCATGGAATGAAAATCAGCACCAGTAAAACGACGCCCAGTATGGCGTACGAAAAGACGAGGAACCCGTTCATCTCTTTCATATTCTCCCAGGCCCACTTCATGGTGGGGAGCCTCATCACCCCATGGCCGATCAAAATAAGCCCCCCGATAATCGACATTTCTTTTCTGATGGTGTAGAGCTGCCTTACAAACTCCCATTTCGGCAGTACACCGATGAACATTACAATCAAAATAAACGCGATTCCGATCACGGTATCCAATGCGTAAGAATGCGGTAACCAAAGGATCGTCCACCAAACGGTTTCCCCCATCATTTCATACAGGTTCACGTTAAATAAATTTAAGATTCCGTATGTACAATACCATAAAAACAAAAGCCCGGGATAAATGTAAAAAATAAGACTGTGTTTTCGGATGGCATTTTTAAAAATGAAGAGAAACACAATGGATAGAACCAGCCCCTTTATCAGATCAGGGACTCCCAGCCATAAAACGTTATTCACGTAATCCAGTACGTACAAGTTAATCACCTTCCTTACCTCATCAGTGGTTGCCGGCAGATTGCCGTATCATGTTAGCTATAGCTAACATGATACGGCAATCTGCTTTGTTTGTCAATTAACATTCGGTATTTTGCTTGGATTTTTCATTTATAACTTGTTTATTTTCACGAAAGAAAAAAGAAAAGAGCCTGAACGCGAATTGCGTCCAGGCCCAGTCTGGTGAAAATGAATGAATATAGATGGACGGGTTTGCGTTATGCTCATACCATTTCGCTTTGCAGCTTTTTACAGCAGCGCAAAATGGGGGCTCTCAAAAACATGCTTCATTTGGCATAAGCAAAAAGGGTGCCCCGCGGGGTCAAACATCACTGTCCAAGTGTCAGAAAATTGTTTCTCTGCGACTGTTGCCCCGCATTGAACTGCGTATTCAACCGCTTTTTCCAAATCATTCACCGCAAAGTCGATATGCGCCATTTGCTGCTGAGCCTCCGGCTCTTCGGGCCACACGGGCGGTTGATACTCCGGGTTCCGCTGAAACGTTATACCGGGGTATGCTCCCTGATTTGTCCCCGGAGCACCCACGATTGCATATTCTTCATCATAGAACGGTATTTCCCATTTGAGCAGCGCCGCATAGAATTTCGCTAATTCATTCGGGTCTTTGCAGTCCAGCGTAAATGCGCTCATTTTGATTTTCAGCTCATCATCCATAACGTTAACCCTCCTATTTTACAAATAATGGAAATCCTTTTTATCATTCTACCCTATAAAATAAAAGAAGTCCATTCTTTTCAGAATCGACTCTTTATAGCCCGCCCGGGGGATTTGACAGCTCTGCACCGCCTGCCAGCCTGCGGCACAGTCGCTACGCCGCTCCTCGCAAAAAACACGCCACTGGCACGTTTTCTTTACGCTTAGGCCTTTTCGGGTTCGGGCATTCATGCCGTTCGCGCCTGCGGCGGCAAGCCCGCTGATTCGGCGTTCAACGCAGCGATGTGCTTTCGCGTCGAAAATCACTCAATCATAAAAAAACAGCCCAGCCAGAAAGGCTGAACTGTGTTTTCTATGTGTCATTCGTACAAAACAGATGTAATGTCAAAACGCGGGCGTAACACAAAAACGCCCCCACTGATGTGGGAGCGCGATGTGCATGCAGGCTCAGCCTGCTGGCCCGCCCGGAGGGATTCGAACCCCCGGCCTTCAGAATCGGAATCTGCTGCGATATCCAGCTTCGCCACGGGCGGAAATATTACCATAGTAGTATAGCACAACCGCTCCGGTTATGCAATCCTTGTCCTTCGATTTTTTCACCGCCCGAAAATTCCTTTCCGCGCGTGCGAACTGCCGGGCAAACCTTGGCATTGCGGCGCATACAATGAAACAAGCTATGGAAAGGAGAAGCCGCTATGCAATTCCCAAAATCCCCCCATCTTGCCCGGCGCGGAGGAACCCTGTATCAGGTGATCACCGGCCCTCCCGAAGAAAACAGACCCTTCTGCTGTCATCGGGAGCTGCGCGAAAAAGCCAGCCTGCTGGAGCAGGCGATGGACGACACTCTTTTGGTAATGGCCCGCATGGTGGAGCAAAAGGACCCTTACACCGCAGGGCATCAGCTTCGGGTAAGCTGCCTGGCCACCGATATTGCGCTGGAAATGGGCTGGCCGCCCGAGCGATGCGATCTGCTGCGCCGCGCCGCACTGATTCACGACATCGGCAAGATCGGCATCCCCGGCGATCTGCTCACAAAGCCTACAGTCCTCACTCCGCTGGAAATGGCGCTGATCCGCACTCACGCGGAAACCGGCTATCAGATGGTGAAAGACATTTCTTTTTTCACTCCGCTGGCAGAGATCATCCGGCAGCACCACGAGCGCATGGATGGTTCCGGCTATCCGCGCGGGCTGAAAGCAGACGAGATTCTGCCGGAAGCCCGTGTTCTGGCTGTTGCGGACGTGTTTGAGGCGATGACCTCGCACCGGCCCTACCGCCCTGCGGCCGGAACAGAGGCCGCTCTGGCGGAGCTTTCCCGCCGCTCTCTTTACGACGCCGCGCCCGCGGACGCTTTGACGATCCTGATCTGGGAAAAGGATTACCGCATTCCTACGGGGCGCATGGGCGATTGAAAAGCCCGGTTCGGTACGCTGTCATTCTCTCACGGCACAAGCCGAAGCAAAGCTTTCAAAGCCTGAAAAAGCATTGTTGGCTGATGGATTCCGAGAATGGATCATATTCTCATTAGCGCACTTGATTATTTATGATATAATTGAAGCAGGGAGCAAAGTAATTTCCTGCTTTATGGATCACAATAGAAAAGAAGAGCATGTTTCCCCGAAAGGATTTCTTATGACAGATACGCCGCTCTACACCGCGCTTTTGGAGCACCGGCAGAAAAACCGGGCCTCCTTTCATACGCCGGGGCATAAAAATGTGCCGGGTGCTTTGCCGCCGGACCTTCTTTCACTCGATTTCACCGAGCTGCCGGATACCGACAGCCTCTTTGAGGCCGAGGGGGCCATCCTAGCGACGGAACAGCGGGCGGCACGGCTGTTTGGGGCAAAACGCACGCTGTTTTCCGCGGGCGGCTGCACGCTCTGTCTGCAGGCGATGCTGTATCTGGCCGCGCCGCGCGGCGGTACGATTCTGTTTGACCGCGTGCTGCACCGCAGCGTGGTTCATACCATGGCCCTGCTCGACATTACGCCGGTCTGGATTCTTCCCCGGCCCACCGCCGGGCGCGGCCTGCCCGGCCGGGTAGACAGCCGCGATGTCCTCTCGGCGTTGAGTGAGCACCCCGACGCAAAGGCGGTGTTTCTCACCAGCCCCGACTATTACGGCGTTCTAGCGGACATCCCCGCCATTTCCGCCGTTTGCCGCAAGGCGGGAGTTCCCCTTTTGGTGGACAACGCCCACGGCACTCATCTGGCGTTTTTGAAAAAGAATCTCCATCCGCTGTTCCTGGGCGCTTCCGCCACGGCCTGCTCGGCGCACAAAACGCTGCCGGTGCTGACCGGCGGGGCATGGCTCAATCTTGCGGAGCCGTCCTTTGTGCCGGACGCCAAAAGAGCCATGGCGCTGTTTGGCTCCACAAGCCCGTCGTATCCCGTAATGGCGTCGCTCGATCTGGCGCGCGCCTGGCTGGAGGAAAACGGCCGCGCCGCGTTTGCCGCTCTGGAGGATCGGGTCGCGGCGGTGCGGGAACTGGCAGCCCGGCAGGGCATCCCCGCGCCGGAGGGCGATTGCGACCCGGTTCGGCTCACGCTGCGTACCGCCGAGGCGGGAATTCCTGGCACAGACGCCGCCGAGCTCCTGCGCGAACATGGCGTAGAGCCCGAATACGCCGACGCGGCCCAGGTAGTATTGATTGCCACACCGTTCAACAGCGAAAGCGATTTTCAGCGTCTCGAAGCGGCGATTCGCGCCCTGCGTCCCGGTAAGGCAATCGCAGAGGCCGCACCCGCGCTGCCCGCGCTGCCGCCCATGCTGCTCACACCCCGGCAGGCGCTGCTTTCCCCGGCAGAAGAGCTCCCTCTTGCGTCTGCCGTCGGCAGAATCGCGGCGGAAACAGCCTGCCCATGCC